>JAITQW010000010.1 GCA_031288715.1 Lactobacillales bacterium
TTAAACTTATCTACAAATTCCTTCTGATATGTTGTGGGAATGTTTGCCTCTGTTATACGACCATTAACGTCCCTCTTAGAAGTTGGCCTTTTCGCGCGCATAAAGCGCTGATGAGGGGGTATAGAAAACAAGTTTCCTCTATCATAAAAATATTGCACCAAATCTCGAAAATCATTCATATTGTAGCCTGTTCCAAAAAATCTTCCAGCTCTATCTGCCCAGTAACCATCTGGATCTGAATGAGTTGTTCCGCCCATTATTCGAGAAATCATTGAATGACTGGCTAAATTTCCACCCCCAAAAGGTCTTGTCTTTGAAGTGATCAGCTTTGGTGAGCCCAATCCGTACTTAAGCAAATATTTAGCAGTATAACCAGCACAATTTGCCAATTCTTTTGCAAAATCGTCTTTAGAGTGAACCTCTATATTTTCGATCTGAATTCCATACCTGTTCCCATTAGCTCCACAGCCCCATGCTTTATAGTTAGGATTTGCTACTGTAATAACCCGATTCGCATCCGTAAATGAATGAACAAATGCATTTTTTTGATTTCGGGTCATAAACGTAATTTCATTTTCTATAGTGCTCCTAGGATTTGCTGTCTCATGAATAATCACCATAGATGGTCTTCCACCATCATAAGAAAAATCTTGAGGATATCTAAATTGGTCCAGCTTTGAAGAAATTACGCATTGCCGCACCTCTTCATTCGCTGGACAAAAACCACAATGATAAATATAATCATTCACCGGATTAGCACATGCTTCTTTTGAAATCAAAGAGCACACCAAAAGCATTCCAAAAAATAAAAATTTCCCAATTTCTTTCCTTTTAATATTAAACATTATTTAAAACTCCCCATTAATTTTCTAAAATATATTCTTAAAATTTTTAAGGCTCCACACCATCACTTTTTACAATATCTACTAATCCTTTTTTATCATCCTTTGCTTTTTTTATATACCTTGCCATATCTACTTTGCTAAAATCAGTTGGATTATAACCTGCCGCCTTTAATTCCTCCCGTCCTTTAGCGATCTCTTCATCTCCTATTTCTTCTACATTCTTAACATCTTCTTTTTGCTCATCTGTAGGTGCAAAAGATTCTGAAGTAGAAACAGATGACTTTTCTTTTGAACTAGAATTTTTTTTCGAAGGCTTTAAGGAAGATTTTTTCAAACTTGAATGGTACGTTTTATTCTTAGAAGCATCACGATCAAGAAAAGCTTTCCTTCCTAAAATAGCTCCGCCAATCACTATCACCAAAACTAAGAAAGTAACTATCATTCTTTTTTTTCTATTCAATAGCTCCGCCTCCCAAATTAATTTAAATTACATACACCAACTATTTCTATAAAAAAATAAATATTTACATAAACTTTACCTTTCTTAACATCAAATTACTAAGTAAAACGATTCTACTCCACATAATCTTAAAAATATTTCGTCTCTTCCCACTTTGTACCTTATCATGCCTCCGAAACAAAATAAACTTTTTATCGATGTATATAATCTTTTTCTTTTCAAGGCATGCCATCAAACCGATCCACGAGTCATGATAATCCAATTTTCTAGGAAAAGGCAAAAATTCACTTCTAAAATCTGATTTAAATGCCATAAAATTTCCTGTAAAACGATTTTTCCAAAAATTCTGCCAAAATCCTGATTTAAATTCAAATCTGTCATTCCCGTCTTCTATTGGATTCAAGTTTTCATCCACTAATTTTCCTGAAACCAATACTAAATCAGCATGATTCTTAGCAAACTCTTTAACAACCTCATCTCTGCGACCAGGAAGCCAAATATCATCTTGATCAGCTAAAATAATAATTTCCTTTGTGACCTGTTTAACTCCAAACTCAAAATTCTTAACGAATCCCTTTCCTGGTCCTTGTAATAAAACGATTCGTGAATCTACATTCCTAAATTTATCAATCATTGCAACGGTACCATCAGTAGAACCATCATCTGTTATGATAAACTCATCATCAAAATGCAATTCTTGTAAAATACTATTTAGCTGTTCTTGTATATATTTTTCACCATTGAATGATGCTAAGACGACACTAACATTCATAATTATCCACCTTAATTCCTAAAAATATAAATTTATATTTACTTACGAATCAAGACTTCCAATCATCTTCTCCAATGCTTCCTGCCAAGCAGGAATAACAAATCCTGTTGCCTTCGCCTTTGCTAAATTCATCAAAGAATGCTTTGGACGCTTTGCCTTTTGCAGAAACTCCTCACTTTTCACAGGGATCACTTGAACTTCTTTATTTTTTAAAATTTTCTTTGCAAAATCATACCATGTTACTACACTATCATTTGATAAGTGATAAATTCCATACGGGGAATTTTCTCCATGCTTCATCACATATACCATAAATTCTGCCAATGTACGTGTCCATGTTGGTCTTCCAAACTGATCATTCACCACCGAAATTTTAGAATGCTCCCTCGCTAATTTTTGCATTGTCAATACAAAATTATGGCCATATTTCCCAAATACCCAGGAAGTTCGAATAATATAAAATTTAGAAGAAAATTTCATCACGGCTTCTTCTCCTAAACGCTTCGTTCGCCCATATTCATTTTGCGGATTGGGTAAATCATCTGGCAAATACTCTCCATTCTTTAATGTTCCATCAAATACATAATCCGTGGAAATATAAAATAATGTGGCTTTCACTTCTTCGCTTGCTCTAGCAACGATTTCAGTTCCCTCCACATTAATCTTATGAGCTAATTCTTTGCCCTCATCTTCAGCTTTATCAACTGCGGTATACGCTGCCACATGGAATACTACATCAGGTTTCACTTCTGCAAATTTCATTTTAACAGATTCTTCATTCGTAATATCCATCTCTGCAACATCCGTTGCCACATAATCCATTCCACGCTCATCCAAGAGAAAACGTAACTCTGTACCTAATTGTCCATTTGCACCTGTTAATAAAATCATCTTAGCTTCTCCTATTTTTAAATTACTGATTAGTCTCCTGACTTTTTACATAAAATCTCATAAGAAATCTGGCAATAAACTTGGGCCAGTATTTTTCAAACATAAGCAAGTCTTCCCTCGTACGAGTATTATCTGCAATAGTCTCAGTTGTTGCTGATTCTTGATGAATACAATGCCAAACCAATGCTTTATTAATAAAACAAAATGAACCATCCATTTCAGCCATTCTATACCATGCTTCCCAGTCAAGAGAAACTTTCATTTCTTCATTAAACTTAAAACCCCAAACATTCAATTTTTCCAGGTTATAACAAACTGCCGGACAACAAATTGGAGATCCAAAAGAAAAAATTCGCTTTCTTAACCATTTAGATCTAGAGAACCTTTGTAATGGCCACAACATTCTTGTCTTAATCTTCAAATTCACCGTTCGAGGATTCACCACTTTACCATCTTTAAACTCTTCATAATCAGAAATGAAAATAATCGGATTACTTTCGCGATTCATAAATTTCTGCAATTCCTCTACATAATTTGGTAAATAAATATCATCATGATGGGCAAGAACTGCATATTTGGTCTTCACCAAACCAAGCGCTTCGTTCCAATTAGCACCTATCCCTTTTGTTCGGCCTATATAATAAGATAAATTATATTTATTCACTAAATTTTCTATATACTTGTTTGGTGTACTAGTATATAAAATTACTTTTGCTTGAACATTTTGATGGATACATGACCTTATACATTCTTCCAAGTAAGGCGACTTTCTATAGGCACAAATAACAAAGGTCAGATCTTTATTAAAAGTTTTCAAAATTTTTGCCTCTCTATAATTATTGAAAAAACGATTGTATTCAAAACAATATATTGAAATATTTTCAAAATATCTTAAAAGAGCTTTACAACGCTTCTCAACAAACACTTCGATAACTAAAATAAAAAGTTATTACAATATTATGACTTAAATGATTGCTTTTTTATTTATTTTCTAGAATTTTTTCTTTTATAAACTTTATTATATAACTTATCCATCAACAACTTATTTATAAAAGGTATGATTGTATTAGGTAAAAATTTATATGCATAATAACTTATATTTTTTTTAACTACAGGTCTTGATTCCTCTGACCACCCCAACAAATTTTGGTATTTATCCCACAAAAATCTACTTGGCGAAAGATTTCCACACTCCCAAGGATGCCCAGTGGCTCTAAAAGTAGAATATAAAATTTTTGGTGAATAATAATCTTCCATTTGTTCTCGATAAGAATAAAAGTAATCCTTATCTAATAAATCATTAATTATCAAAAAAGATTTTCTATTTTTATAAGCGTAAATTGTATCAAAAACATACCATCTAAATGACAACAATTTTATTTTATTTTTAAATTTTATATTACAAAAATCCTGATCTGCCAAGTAATAATAAGTCTTTTTTCTCAATTCGCTCCGAACAAACTCATCAATATTTTCTTTTTTCCACTTTGCATAATTAAACAACATCAAGCCACAATTAAAATAACGATCCGAATAATCAAGTTCAATCACTTTCATATATGTTCTTCTAATGGGATCAAATGTTAAAGCCATAATATTATCTTCAAAATCTAAATCAACTAGCTCATCCAAATTACCGTTTATTATACTATGTGGGTTTATATACAATACTCTATCTTCTTGAATAGCTAAATCATTAATTGCCAACATTTTGCACCAAGTTACAAGTCTCCCATGCCAACTTGTTACATTCATTTTCTTTAATTCTTCTATATATTTTTGTGCATTTATTAATACAATTTTTACATTACAATATTTTCTTTCAATTGCTTTAATTTTTTCGGATAATTGTTCAGAAAAATTAATTGTTAAATAATAAATATTGATTTTTTTGAAATGCTTATTATTCTCTAACAAGGATAAAATCGATGTAGCACCTACCAAACCATAATTTTTGTCGCTCTGATATAGCACATTTAAAACCTTATCCATAAAATTTGCTCCTAATCGTAAAAAATTTATCTTTCTGTTTTATAAATTTTTCTTACATATCAGAATTACTAAGAAAATCATTTAAAGATTGTTTCCAATGGATGATTTCAAATCCCGTGCTTTTAACTTTATCAAGAGACATAACCGAATAGCTTGGACGCTTCGCTTTTTGCTTGTATTCATCAGATCCAACAGGACGTATCTGTACATTTTCATTTTTTAATATTTCTTTTGCAAATTCGAACCAAGTAGCCACTCCATCATTTGAAAAATGATATATCCCATAACTCTGCTTCGATTCAAATAAATAATACATAAACTCAACCAAATTTTTAGCTGAAGTTGGTCTACCACACTGATCACTTACTACAGTCAATATACTCATCTTTTGTGCAAGTTCTTTTATGGTATATACAAAATTTTTTCCATATTTACCAAATACCCAACTAGTGCGAATAATATAGTAACTAGTCAAATTATTTTGAATATACCTCTCAGAATCATATTTGGCTTTTCCATACTCCATTTGTGGATTAGGTTCATCTGTTTCTTCATATGGAACATTTTTAAGACCATCAAAAACATAATCACTGCTCAAAAAAAATAAAACAGCTTTGACAGCTTTTGCTGAATCTACTACATTTTTAGTACCTTGATAATTTATTAAATCATTTAACTCTTTTCCTTCATCCTCAGAATAATCAGCTTTAACGTAAGCGGCACAATGAAAAATAACTGCTGGCTTACTATCTTGAATAAATTTCAATGTTTCCTCTTTTTTTTGTAATATCCATATTATCAACATCCGTTGAAATATATGGAACACCCTTTTTATCAAATAAACGACATAATTCTGTCCCTACTTGTCCATTACTACCCGTCACCAAAATCATATTTATCAAACCCTCACATTATCCAAATTTTTTTTCAACTTTCATTTTATACAAAAACATAAATAACTTTCTTGGTAATAACGCGTAAGCACACCATGTTAAAGTTGGTTTAGCTTTTGAAAATTTCATCATTTCAAAATATGTTTCACCTATCTTTATATATTTATCCCATTGATAAAAATTAGGGTGTTTATTATTAATTTCCCAAGGTTTTCCCGCAATTCCAAAAGTTGAATGAATTATTTTAGGAGAATAATACTTTGACATTATTAAATGTTTAGAATAAAAATTACTATCTGTTAAATCCGTTGCCCTTAATATATTATCTACACCATAAGCATAATATCCACTAAAATAGTTCCATTCCGGTTCTAGTGTTTTTATTTTACCTTTAAAAAATATATTAATTGCATCTTGTTCTGCAATATTATTACTATTTTCCTTTTCCAAATAAGATATAAAATCTTGAAAATGTAACTTCCATTTTTGTAAATCAATTTTCATTACACCCACATTATAATATGAATCTGCTGAATCCATCCCAATTTTCATTTTATGCCTTGATGTCAATAAATCTAACACCATAGATATAACATTATCCTCCATATCTTGATGCATCAAATCATATAAAGAACCACTAACAACAGTATCGCTATCAATAAAAATAACAATATCTGCGTCTATATCTAACAAAGAAAACATAAACACTTTCATCCAAGAAAAATAATGACCATTCCAAGGTTTCACGCCTTTTAATGCTGCCATTTTCCTAATTAAAGAATCTTCAACGGAAATAAAATCTATTTTGGCATTCTTATAATATTTTTGTATTTTTTTTTATTTTATCTTTATTTTGACATGTAATTTTATATTCTAAAATTCTTATATTTACATAAGTAAATTCTTTATTATTTTCTAAAAGCGAAATAATTGAGATTGCTGTAATTAATGCATACTTATCATCACTCTGATAAATTACATCAAGTGTTTCCCTCATAAGCTCCTCCAAATTTAATTTTCGTATCTTTGCTTTTTTATCTTTCTATTTGACATAAAGCACTTCATATTAAGTCTCATATTCATAGCTTTTAAAAAAAAGACTATAAAATATCCGAGTCAAAATGAATAAGAAAATATTGCCTATTGCATAAACTATAACAGCTCCATTGATTCCAAACGGTTTAATAAATAAAGGACCCAATACTAATTGTATAAAAATACCGCTAATTAATAAAAATAACTGAGATTTCAATTTTCTAATAATCGTAAACACGGTAAACAGTATATTAGATAAGGCATAAAAAATACTAACAAACACAATAACGGCTAATTGAACTCTAAAGCTATTTAAATTCAAATTGTAGATCATAGATAAAACTGGAATCCCTAAAAAATAAGTAACTATAGAAATCATTATCCCTAATGCAATAGAAATTCTTGAGATAAAACAAACATCTTTTTTTAATTTAGCAATTTTTTTTCGCTTAAAATCTGTCGTTAATCGAACTATTTTTGGCGCTAATATAGTTGAAAACAAAAGATTTAAAAATGAGGTTGTTATAAATAAAACACCATAATATCCTTGACTTTTAGGGTGAAAAAATTGGATATAATAACGATTTACATTTAAAAATACACCATTTAAAATTCCGAAAAACGCTAATGGCCATGTTTTTTTTATAATAGAATATGTCGTGTTTACATAATCCTTAATCTTTTTTTCAAATAATTCAATAGAATCCAATCTCATTATCTGCTCTATTTCATAAAAAATAGTAAAAATAATATTTATAAAAACAAACGCTAGGCTGGATAACAATATGTTTTTTGTCATAATATCTAAAATCATAAAAACAATGGATCCAGCAATAGTTTTCAATGTTAAGGAGAAGCCTGCAATGTATAATTTATTGCTTTTTTGCAAAATTCCATAAAAAACATCAGATATTGCAACAGATATCTGATATAGAACAAAAATCATTGTAATAACCGAAATATAAAGTGTTTTTCTATCCAAAAAACAACAAATCATGCTGGAAGCAAACAACGCTAGAAAGCACGTAATAATTCTGCTAACAACATAATCTCGACTCTTAAACTCTTCATCCACATCAGTGATTTGATAAGAGCGCCCACCAAAAATAGCTACAGCAGCAAAAATCATAGATGTATTAAATGAAAAAGTAAATATTCCAGAAACAAAAATTCCATTAATCCTAGTAACAAATATCATAAATACTACTGGAATAAAGGAATATGCAGCCGTTCCTAATGTATTCCAAAAATAATCTTTTTGTAACTGCAAATTATGCAATTTTACCATACAATCCCCATTCACTGCCCGCTTTTCACATAAATCTCTTCTACTAAAGTTTTATCTGCTTCCCACCAAGCACGATTCTCCTGGTACCATTTAATCGTCGCTTGCAGGCCTTCACGAAAATCCGTAAACTGTGGAATCCACCCCAACTCTTCACGCAACTTCGTAGAATCAATCGCGTAACGAAGATCATGCCCGGCACGATCATCCACATGATCATAACCACTCTTATCTTCACCCATCAATTCTAAAATCAATTCAACCACCGTCTTATTATCTTTTTCGCCATTGGCACCAATCAAATAAGTCTCACCAATACGACCCTTCGTCAAAATCCTCCATACTCCTGAAGAGTGATCATTCGTATGAATCCAATCTCGAACATTCTTCCCCTCACCATAAAGTTTTGGTCGAATATCACTTAAAATATTCGTAATCTGACGAGGAATAAACTTCTCAATATGCTGGTATGGACCATAATTATTTGAACAATTTGAAATCGTTGCCCGTAATCCAAAAGAACGCACCCATGCCCTCACCAATAGATCTGATCCCGCCTTCGTTGAAGAATAAGGGCTACTCGGATTGTAAGGTGTTTTATCTGTAAATTTCTCACCAACACCTTCACCAGGTAAATCTTCTCGCAATGGCAAATCTCCATACACCTCATCCGTTGACACGTGATGGAAACGTACATCATACTTACGACACGCTTCAATCAATGTATACGTTCCAATCAAATTCGTCTGCACAAAAGGAAGTGGATCCTTCAATGAATTATCATTATGACTTTCCGCCGCATAATGCACCACCGCATCTGTATTCTTAACTAAAGAGTCAACCAAATTTGTATCTGTAATATCTCCGACAATCAACTTCACACGATTCTCTGGAAGTTCCGCTAAATTCGCTCGATTTCCTGCATATGTCAACTTGTCTAAAACTGTTACATGAACCTCCGGATAGTTCTTAACTACATAACGAACAAAATTTGACCCAATAAATCCTGCACCACCTGTAACAATAATCTTTTTCATGAAAATACTTCTCCTCATACCTCTCCATACACAAATGGATTTTCTTTTTCAAATTCCCCAAACATCGGCAACTTCGCATCTTTCTCAGATATAATCGCCTTCTCTACATCCACCTGCCAATCAATTGCAAGCTCTGGCGAAAGAAAAGAAATTCCCCCATCTGACTCAGCACTGTAATAATTATCACACTTATACATAAAATTAACGTTATGAGTTAACGTAACGAACCCATGCGCATATCCTTTAGGAACCAGCAATTGACGATGATTATGCTCAGATAAAACGTAACTCCCCCATTCTCCATATGTCGGTGACCCTTTTCGTAAATCAACAACTACATCCAACACTACGCCTGTAACCACACGAATCAATTTTGTCTGAGCTGCTTCACCTTTCTGAAAATGGAGCCCACGTAGCACTCCTGCTTGTGCAGAAAGTGAATGATTGTCTTGAATAAATTCAATGCTAATCCCTGCATCTTTCAAATCTCTTTTTGAATAAGACTCAGTAAAAAAACCACGATGATCTCCAAAAATCATAGGTTCCACAATTTTGACATCTTTCAATTTTGTTTCCGTTACTTTTAATTTTTTCACCAATCTTATTCTCCAATCAATCGTAACAAATACTGCCCATACTCATTCTTCTTCAACGACTGAGCTAACTCGCAAACTTGCTCCTTCGTAATATATCCCATACGATACGCAATCTCTTCTAAGTTCGCTACCTGCACATTTTGCATGCGCTGAACGGTTTCAATGTACTGCGCCGCCTCCAACAACGATTCATGCGTCCCCGTATCGAGCCACGCAAAACCACGCCCCATCAACTCGACTTCCAACTGTTCCTGCGCCAAATAAGTTTTATTTACATCGGTAATTTCTAACTCCCCACGATCAGAAGGTTTGATTTTTTTAGCAATCTCCACCACTTGATTATCGTAAAAATACAAACCCGTCACCGCAAAATTCGACTTCGGCTTCTCTGGCTTTTCTTCAATCGAAATCGCCTTCATTTCTTCATCAAATTCCACCACTCCAAAACGCTCTGGATCTTTTACTTGATACCCAAATACTGTTGCACCTATTTCTTTAGAAGCAGCACGCTGTAATATTTCTGAAAGCTTAGGTCCATAGTAGATATTATCTCCAAGAATAAGTGCAACAGAATCATTTCCAATAAATTCTTCACCAAGAATAAAGGCTTGCGCTAACCCATCTGGACTTGGTTGCTCCTTATAATTCAATGAAACTCCTAACTCTGAACCATCTCCTAATAATTCTTGAAAACGTGGCAAATCCTGCGGAGTAGAAATAATTAAAATCTCACAAATCCCTGCCAACATCAACGTTGATAATGGATAATAAATCATCGGCTTATCATATATAGGCATCAACTGCTTACTAGCCGCACGTGTCAATGGATACAATCTAGTTCCAGAACCGCCTGCAAGAACAATTCCTTTCACAAAAACTCTCCCCTCGTATCGTTGAACAATCAATTCTATCTAGTTGAAATAATACCAAAAAACAAACTTTTAGGAAAATCGATTAATCATTTGTGTATGTATTAAAATTTATGAGATACCGCTTCATATGTCTCATCTATCAATAATTTAATTGTTTAAATCTACGCGCGCTTCCTTAAATTTACACTTAGAACCTGTTAACGATTTTTAATTGTAAAGAAGACTTTTACACAGCACATTCAATAAAGTAGTTGCTTTTTAATGCGTAAAACCATATTTCCCATTTTCTTTTTTCTCATGAAAAAGGACACGTGCAACACTTAATTCTTTCAGAGCTTCTTTGAAATCTTCAATAAATGATTCAGCTATGTTGTGCCCAAAATCGGCTCTCACAACATAGCGCTGAATGATAATATTTTGTAAATTTTCTGGTAATGGGTAAGTAGGAACTTGCCATCCCTTCATCAACAAACGATCTGCTAAATCATATAGGGTCCATGCCACATTCGCATCATCTTTCAATTGATAACAGACAATCGGCAAATTTGCACCATCATTGTAAATTTCAAAAAGACCAGTACTTTCAACTTCTTTCGTCAAGAACAGAGCTACATCTTTTGTACGTATGTGAATATCACGATAACCTTCAAAACCATAGCGTAAAAAATTGTAATATTGACCAATAACATGAGAAGCACTACGAGAAAAATTAATCGCCATTGTAGGCGTTTCTCCGCCTAAATAATTCACTTTAAAAATAAGCTCTTCTGGTAAATATTCCTTATTTCGCCACACTATCCAGCCAATACCTGGATAAACTAATCCATATTTATGTCCAGAAGTATTAATTGAAACAACATTTTTAAGTCTGAAATCCCACTCTAATTCGGGGTCAATAAATGGTGCAAACATCGCCCCAGATGCTCCATCTACATGAATAACAACCTTATAATCTGTTTTTTGATTATATTCTTCAACTAAATCATTTAAAACTTTAATGTCATCAAATTTTCCAGTATATGTAATTCCTAAAATTCCCACAATACCTATCGTATATTTGTCCACATAATCCATTACCCTATCCAAATTAATACTTAAATGTTTCTCATCAATTGGCACCGAGCGAAGCTCAATATCCCAGTATACACAGAATTTTTCCCAACACACTTGATAGCCAGAGGAAATTACTAAATTAGGTTTTCTTGCTTGAGTATCTAAGCCAAATTTTTCAGCAACCTTGCACCATCTAAATTTCATTGCCATCCCACCCAGCATACACGCTTCAGATGAACCAACAGTGGAAGTACCCATAAATTGTTCATCTCTAGGAACATTCCATAAATCTGCCAAAATATTCACACAACGATTTTCAATTTCGGCAGTTCTTGGATATTCTGACTTGTCAATCGCGTTTTTTTCAAGAGTTTCTGCCATCAATTTCGTTGCTTTATCTTCCATGTATGTCTGACAAAAAGTAGCTAGATTTTGACGAGAATTTCCTTCATCTAATAATTCATCTTTAACCAAACGATAAGCTACTCTTGGCTCGACAGGTTTTTTATCTAATTTATACTTAGGAATATCGTGATCCTCTGCATTCGTCCCAAATAATGGTTCTAGATAGCCTTCTTTTGCTGATTTTTGATCCTCTCTTCCGTACAACATAATTTCAACCTCCAATTCAATAATCCTTTTCAAAAATTTTTAAAACAGCTATGACAAATTTTTTCATATTAAATTTAAAACAAATAAGATCTCTAGAGAAATAAATTTTTAATCTTTAAGACAGGTTAATAAGTTCTAAGAACCTGTTGACGATTTTTAATCGTGAAACAGGCTCTAAGTTGATTTCTTCCCCTATAACACCTTTTTAAGAAACTGACCCGTATAGCTTTTTTTAACTTTCGCAACTTCTTCAGGTGTCCCCTTCGCAATAATCCGTCCGCCTGACTCTCCACCTTCTGGACCCAAATCAATCAAAAAATCGACTGATTTGATCACATCCAAATTATGTTCAATGACTAAAACCGTATTTCCCGCATCAACCAACCGACTCAAAACATTCAATAAGCGTGCAATATCATCTGTATGAAGCCCTGTCGTTGGTTCATCCAAGATATAAAAATTTCTCCCTTGAGAAATTTTATGAAGTTCTGATGCTAACTTCATTCGCTGAGCCTCTCCGCCTGAAAGAGTCGTTGCAGGTTGCCCCAAAGTGATATATCCTAACCCAACATCGACAATTGTCTGCAATTTACGATAAATCTTAGGAATTGATTGAAAAAATT
Organism: Lactobacillales bacterium; assembly: GCA_031288715.1. Taxonomy (GTDB): domain Bacteria; phylum Bacillota; class Bacilli; order Lactobacillales; family Streptococcaceae; genus JAIRLR01. Next base: position 12,967 of record JAITQW010000010.1, read on the forward strand.
CGACCGCATCTTCGACCGTTAAATTTAAAACATCCGCAATATTCTTCCCCTTATAATACACTTCAAGCGTCTCTGAGTTGTACCGCGAACCCTTACAAACTTCACAAGGCACATAAACATCCGGAAGAAAATGCATTTCAATTCTCAGAATCCCATCCCCCTTGCAAGTTTCACAACGTCCGCCTTTAACATTAAAACTAAAACGTCCCTTTTTATATCCACGCACCTTTGCTTCATTCGTTTTCGCAAATAGATCGCGAACATCATCAAACACACTGGTATAAGTTGCAGGATTGCTTCGAGGAGTTCTTCCAATTGGACTTTGATCAATAGAAATCAACTTTTCTAGCACTTCTTCTCCAGTAAATTTCTTATATTTCCCAGACTTTCCTGTCGCACGATTCAGTCTTTGCGCTAAAATTTTCTTCAAAATTTGATTCACTAACGTTGATTTTCCAGAGCCAGAAACTCCCGTCACAGCAATAAACATCTCCAATGGAAATTTAACATTTACATTCTTTAAATTATTCTCGCCTGCTCCTGTCAAATGAAGAAACTTTCCATTTCCCTTACGACGTACCTTAGGTATGTCAATTTTCTTATCCCCCGACAAATATTGCCCCGTTAAAGATGCAGTATTTTTAGCAACTTCATCTGGAGTTCCAAAAGCGATCATCTGTCCACCAAAATCTCCTGCACCAGGTCCCATATCAATCAAAAAATCAGCTTCTTTCATCGTCTCTTCATCATGTTCCACCACAATCAGTGTATTCCCAAGATCTCGCATTTTTCGAAGAGACTCAATTAAACGAGCATTGTCACGCTGATGCAAGCCAATCGAAGGTTCGTCCAAAATATATAAAATTCCTGATAAATTTGAACCAATCTGCGTTGCCAATCGAATTCGTTGCGCTTCTCCCCCCGAAAGTGTTCCAGAAGCACGACTTAAGGTTAGATACTCTAAACCGACATTTTGCAAGAAATTTAAACGATCGCAAATTTCCTTCACAATTGGTTTAGCTATTGTCTCTTCTTGCTTAGATAATGTTAATTCAGTCACAAACTCCACCGCTTCACCAATCGTCTTTTCGCTAAAATGAGCAATATTTGTACCAGAAATTTCTACAGATAGAGCTTGAGGATTTAAGCGATATCCATGACAAGTTGCACATGATAGCTCTGTCATATACCTTTTCATAACCTCTCTTGTAAAATCTGAATTCGTCTCGTGATACCTACGATTGATATTGTTCATCACCCCTTCAAACGGAATTTCTACATCTCTTACACCACCAAAATCATTCTCATAGTGAAAATGAAACAATTCTTCGTGCGTTCCGTAAAGAATAATCTCTCTTTCTTCCTTTGATAATTCGGAAAAAGGCGTATCTAAATCAATGTTGAATTCTTTCATAGCCTGCTCTAACATTTTAGGATAGTAAGACGAACTAATAGGATTCCATGCAGCAATCGCACCTTCACGCAAGGTTTTAGAAGGATCTGGAATCACTAAATCTTCATCTACTTCCAATTTCATTCCCAGACCATCACAATCAACGCAAGCTCCAAACGGTGCATTAAACGAAAACAGTCTTGGCTCCATCGCACCAACTGTAAATTCACAAATCGGACAAGAATAATGCTCACTAAAAAGCATCTCCTTCCCATTAATGACATCAATCAACACCAAACCATTGGACAAGCGAAGCGCTGCCTCAAACGAATCAAATAAACGAGAACGTATTCCTTCCTTGACAACAATACGATCCACTACAACTTCAATTGTATGCTTATTCATTTTCGAGAATTTTGGAATCTCAGAAATATCGTACAACTCTCCATCTACTCGAACCCGAACATAGCCTTCTTTTTGAACCTTCTCAAAAATTTTGGCGTGTCCGCCTTTCTTTTCCTTTACAATCGGCGCTAAAATTTGAATCTTAGTCTTCTCAGGTAACATCAAAACCCGCTCGACCATCTGCTCAACCGACTGTGCCGTAATCTTGATATGATCATTTGGACATATCGGATGCCCAACACGAGCATAAAGCAAGCGTAAATAATCATAAATCTCTGTCACCGTCCCCACAGTAGATCGTGGATTTTTGCTAGTAGTTTTCTGATCAATCGAAATAGCTGGACTTAAGCCCTCAATCGAATCTACATCCGGCTTGTTCATCTGTCCCAAAAATTGCCTTGCATATGCAGATAAACTTTCTACATAACGACGTTTCCCCTCAGCATATAATGTATCAAATGCTAAAGAGCTCTTCCCCGAACCTGAAAGTCCCGTAATAACAACCAGCTGATCTCTTGGAATTTCTACATCAATATTCTTTAAATTATGTGTTCGAGCTCCACGAATGACTATTTTTTCGTTTTTCAATCTTTTTACCTTTCGCCTTAAAATTTATTATCATCTTATAAAATTCTATCTTAAAAGATATTTAAAAACAAACGAAGTGATAGACAAAAACGGATTCTAAAATCACCCTTCTTCGATATCATTTTTTATCTAATTTTATTTCACAATAATTTCTCCTACAGCTGCGAAATCTAAAATCACTTCAGCAATCTCAGAAAGTTGGCTGTAACGATTATTTTTTACTTGCTCATCTTCAACGTTCACAAAGGTATTTTCAAAATACGCTTCAATTGGTGCTTGTAAACGTACCAACTCTTGATATCTTTGCTCAGCTGTCGCATCTAGCATATGATCTTTAACTTCTAAAAAGAGCGCATGCAACGATCTTTCTTCTTCATTTTCAAACAATGATGGATCAACTTTTGAAACTTGTTCTGCCTTTTTGGCCAAATTTACCACACGAGCTAAATTCTCCATGACAGCTTTAAACGCAGAATCTTCCGAATGACTCTGCAAAGTCGTCGCAACATCTAACCATGCAATCACCTGCATTGCATGACTACCTAAAACAGCCTCTACAATATCATGACGAATGTTGTTCTGTGTAAGCACCTGCTTCATCCGCGCTTTTAAAAATTCTAAAACTTCGTCATCTGGACGATACTGAAAACTTCCTTGATTAATCTTAGCAATAATCTTATCCTGCAATTTCACCAATGATAATTTCCAATCATTCGCCAGAAAAATTCGAACGATCCCTAAAGCAGACCGACGCAAAGCATAAGGATCATTTGAACCTGAAGGAATCAAGCCAACCGCAAAGAAACTATACAAAGAATCCAATCGATCAGAAACTGCTAAAATCGAGCCAATCAACGTCTCTGGCAATTCTTTATCCGAAGATTTCGGCAAATAATGTTCACGAATTGCACAACTCACCGCCTTACTCTCACCAGCTAATCGTGCATACTTCTCGCCCATAACGCCCTGCAGTTCTGAAAATTCTTCTACCATATGGGTTACCAAATCAAACTTATAAATCTCTGCAGCACGCAATAAATTACGTTTTTCATCATCAGAAATGCGAAACTCGTCCGCTAAAATTTCCGCAACCTGCTTCACACGCTCCATATGCTCCGACAACATCCCAATCTTTTCGTGAAAAGTGACACGTTTTAATTTCTCTACCAGATCAGAAATTGTAAATTTTTGATCTTCCTGCCAGAAAAATTCTCCATCCTCTAGACGTGCTGTTAAAACCTTCTGATTCCCTTTAATCACTTTTTCCAGATGCTCCGCCCCACCATTACGTACAGAAATAAAATGCGGACTTAAGTTTCCAGATAATTCTCGAACCTCAAAAAAACGCTGATGCTCCTTCATTGAAGTAATTAAAACTTCCTCAGGAACTTCTAAATATTTGTCAGAGAACTTACCAGCAAAAGCCGTAGGATATTCAACCAAATGCGTTACCTCTTCCAACAATTCAGGATCTAGCTGAACTTTCCATTGATTTTGATGCGCCAAAATTTCTATCTGCTCAACAATCGCAGCTTTTCGTTTGTCAACATCAGCTAACACATTCACTTCTGCCAAACGAGTTAAATATTCCTTTGGATGCGCAAAGTTTATTTCTTTTTGAGAATTCAAACGATGTGCCTGTGAATGATTTCCTGTCTCAATATTCAAAACCTTAAATGGAATTACCTCTTCATTTAGCATCGCCACAATCCAATGAATCGGGCGAATATAGTTGAAATCATAATCTGCCCAACGCATTGAAACGGGAAAAGTCAAGCTTAAAATAACCTCTTTTAATCCTGTCAAAGCTTCCAAAGCAGATGCACCTAAAATAAATTTCTTTACATAAACATATTCCACACCCTTTAACTCCTTAAAAATAATATCTTCCAGAGCTACTTTCTGTCCTCGTGCAAAACCCTGAGCTGCTTTTGTCCAATTTCCATCATCATCAAGCGCTGCTTTTTTGGCTGGACCTTTCACTTCTTCCTCAGTGTCCTCTTGCTTATCCGCTATCCCAAGCACACGCACAGCCAAACGTCGAGGAGTTGAAAAAACTTCAATCTCGGAAAAATTTAATCGATTTTCTTGCAAAAAAATTTGCGTTTTCTCCCGCAATTGCTCCATCGCAGAGCGCATCAAACGAGCTGGCATTTCTTCCAAACCAATTTCTAATAACAAATCCTTACTCATTTTCTCTAACCCCCTCTACAACAGACGATGCATAGCCAAGTTTTACTCGACCTTTATCGTCCAGCAACGGATATCCTAAACGTTTGCGCTCTTCCACAAAAATTTTTGCCACTTCTTTTGCCATCTTTCTAATTCGCGCTAAAAAACCTGCTCGCTCCGTCACCGAAACGACTCCACGAGCATCTAATAAATTAAAAGTATGCGAACATTGCAAAATATAATCATAAGCTGGATGAACCAAATTCTCAGTAATACAACGAATTGCTTCTTTCTCAAAACGTTCAAAATTACTCAATAGCAAATCTTGATCTGAAATTTCAAACGAATATTTCGAATGTTCAAACTCCGGCTGTTTAAAGATCTCTCCATATTTCACGCCACGAGACCATTCCAAATCATAAACCGAATCTACTTCCTGGATGTAAGAAGCTAAACGTTCCAAGCCGTACGTAATTTCTGCAGTCACCGGTTTCACAGACAAACCTCCAACCTGCTGAAAGTAAGTAAATTGGGTAATTTCCATTCCATCAAGCCAAACTTCCCAACCTAGACCCGCACAACCCATCGATGGATTCTTCCAATTATCCTCTACAAAACGAATATCATGTTCTTTTGCGTCAATTTCCAATAAACGTAAACTCTCCAGATATACCTCCTGAATATCCTCAGGAGACGGTTTCATCACCACTTGAAATTGATGATGTTGATATAAGCGATTCGGATTCTCCCCATAACGACCATCACTGGGTCTTCGGCTCGGCTCCACGTAACATGCCTTCCACGGCTCAGGACCAATGGCTCGCAAAAATGTATACGGGCTCATTGTCCCCGCACCTTTTTGTGTATCATACGCCTGCATTACTAAACAACCCTGCTCTGAGTAAAATTTCTGAAGCGTCAAAATCATATCTTGTATGGTCAACTTTTTAGACATCCTTTTCCTCCTTTATAAAAACAAAAAATCGTCAAACTATGCTTCATAGAATTCACTGCAATAAACGCGAGACCCATCTACAAAACATAGGGACGATTGCTTTCACAAACGCGGTTCCACCCTACTTCCTCTTCATTTTTCAACAATGGCCATCGTAACAACTTTCGCATCACTATTCATACGCATCAATCGCACACCCTGCGTAGCACGTCCAATTTGTGAAACTTCTTCTACACCAAAACGAATAATCACACCATTATCATTGATTAACATAATATCTTCTGTTCCATCAACAGCAGCCAAACCAATTAACGCTCCATTACGATCAGTAATATTGACCGTCTTCATTCCTTTTCCACCACGACCCTTTACAGGATACTCTGTCCCAATTGTCCGTTTTCCAAAACCGTTTTCCGTGATAATTAGAACCTCTTTATCATCTGTTAAAATATCTGATCCAATAACGAAATCGCCTTCACGCAAACGAATTCCCCGTACTCCTGCAGCAATTCTACTCAACTCACGAATTGAACTTTCCGCAAATCGCACCACATAACCATCGTTAGAACCAATCAAAATAGTTTGACCCCCATCCGTTTCCATCACATTCACCAACTCATCGCCTTCACGCAAATTAATTGCTTTCAAGCCATTGGAACGAATGGCTGCAAACGCCATCACTGTTGTCCTCTTCACAACTCCATACTTCGTTGTAAAGAATAAGAATTGTCCTTCTTCTGCACCCCCACGAACATTGATCACTTTTTTAATGCTCTCATCTTTATCAATATTTAAGAAATTAATAATCGGAATCCCTTTGGCTGCTCGCCCATATTCAGGAACTTCATATCCCTTCATGCGGTAAACCTTACCAGTGTTAGTGAAAAACAACAACACATCATGAGTAGACGCAGAAATCAAGCTTTGCACAAAATCGTCATCATTGACACTCATTCCCTGCATACCACGACCACCGCGCTTCTGAGAACGAAATTCATTCGCAGAAAGGCGCTTGATATAGCCATTATTAGAAAGCGTAATCACCATATCTTCTTCCTCAATCAGATCCTCATCCTCAAGATTAAGCAATTCATTGATGAGCAATTCTGTCCGACGAGGATTCGCAAATTTCCGCTTTACTTCATACAATTCATCACGGACAATTTGAGTCACTCGCTCAGGACGTTGTAAAATATCAGTTAAATCATGAATCAATTCCAACAACGCCTGATACTCCTCTTCAATTTTGCCTCGCTCTAATCCAGTCAAACGACGTAAACGCATATCCAAAATTGCTTGTGACTGCTTCTCTGACAATGCAAAACGCTCCATCATCTGAGTTTGCGCTTCTCCATCAGTCTTACTTCCGCGAATAATCTTGATAATTTCATCAATGTGATCTAACGCAATCCGCAAACCTTCCAAAATATGCGCACGAGCCTCTGCTTTATTTTTATCAAACCTCGTACGACGAATGGTTACTTCTTTTTGATGTTCAATATAATGAGTAAGAATTTCCTTCACACCTAAAATTTTTGGTGCACCATTTACGATTGCCAACATATTGAAACTAAAATTGGTCTGCATGCTCGTCATTTTGTATAAGTTATTTAGAACAACACTCGATGACACATCTCGACGAATTTCAACAACTACGCGAATTCCTTCACGAGAAGACTCATCTCGCAAAGCTGTAATCCCATCAATTTTCTTATCTCGTGCTAATTCGCCAATTCGCTCTACCAATTTTGCCTTGTTCACCATATATGGCAATTCTTTCACAACAAGACGCTCTTTCCTGTTCTTCGTTTCCTCTACCTCCACTCTAGAACGAACGGTAATACTGCCTTTGCCTGCCTCATAAGCTTTCTTGATTCCTGATTTTCCAAGTATAATCCCTGCCGTCGGGAAATCTGGACCTGGTAAAACTTCCATAATCTCTAAAAGAGAGGCTTCTGGATTTTCTAGTAACAAACAGGCAGCATCAATGGTTTCACCTAAATTATGCGGAGGAATATTTGTCGCCATTCCCACTGCAATTCCTGTGGTCCCATTGACTAACAAGTTTGGAAAACGAGCTGGCAATACCACGGGTTCTTTTTCTGTATCATCATAATTTCCAGTAAAATCGACTGTATCTTTGTTAATATCACGAAGCAGTTCAAGAGCAGTTTTAGCTAATTTGGCCTCTGTATACCGCATCGCTGCCGCACCATCACCATCAATTGAGCCAAAATTACCATGACCATCAACCAACATGTGTCGATAACTCCACGGTTGAGCCATCCGAACCATTGATTCATAAATGGCAGTATCTCCATGCGGGTGATACTTACCCATGACATCTCCAACGATACGAGCCGATTTCTTATGTGCCTTATCTGGAGTCACCCCAAGTTCATTCATTCCATAAAGAATTCGACGGTGAACAGGTTTTAATCCATCTCTAACATCTGGCAAGGCTCGCGCCACAATCACAGACATGGCATAATCAATGAAGCTTGATCGCATCTCCTGATCTAATTCAACTTCGACTATATTCTTATCTTTCAAACCTTTTCCCTCCAAATAAAAACACCATTTATTACTAAAAATTATACCATAACACCAATATTCTCTCTTGTCCTTTTTCTGTTAAAAATCAATCTTTAAAAATACATTAAAATAAATAGTGGGAAGATTGTAATCTTTATAGTAAAGTCAATATTTTTTACTAAGCAAAAAAGAACTAAGAAACTTATTTCTTAGTTCTTTTTTCTAATAATTTTGGTTCAATATGGTCAACATCATGTGGCCTGGAGCCATTTTTTACATAGCGCAAAGCGGGTTCCTTATAGCTACAGCGCGCAAAGTCCTAGTATAGCTACAGATGTTAAAACTACCTTTAAAATCCTAACAAACTTATTCATATCATTTTCCCCCCCTTCTAATATAATTATTTACAGGAAATCAAATTATCCAGACACTTTTGATACATAATGCCCAACTTTTCCTGGCCCAAAAGTGAAAAATGTTCAATTACCTCTATCATCTGGGATTTTCCTGTTTCATCACCACATACAAATTTCAATTCTCCTTCAAGAAACTTAAAAGAATAATGTTCACCTAAAAGATTCCAAGACGTCCATGCTTTATGAGGAAATAGCATTTCTGCTACATCCACAAAATTCCTTGCCTCAACTAAGTGGTTCTTCTCAATAGCAGCATGAGCTATATTTATCAACAAGCCAAGAAATACCTTTCTTCGCAAACCTCTTGAACGAAAAATTTCACCACTCTTAATCAATGATTCAACAGTAGAACACGATAGCCTGATATTTAAGAAATGAAGCACATGAGAAAAAAAGCGAAGATCGCACATCTGCCAAGTGTCAATTGCTAGTAAATAATCTAAAGATGCTTCAATAACTTGTTCCGATACCACAAAACGAGAATCTAAATTATTAATCAAACCCGAAAGCACAAAAATATTCCAATTTCGCTCTGCAATTCCAACATTTATGTAGTCTTTCTTCTGTTTCTCCAATATCTCTTTTAACGCAGGAATATCTTCATCCCGATAGTACTCATTCACAGTTTCGAAAAAAATCTCACTTTCACTCAATTGATACCGGTTTACAGCAGCAAAGAACTCTGTTTCAGAAACGCGAATATTTCTTAGTAATTTTATAAAACGTTCTAACGAGATACGAGTCCTGCCTACTTCAAAATTCCATAAGGTTTTTCGATCACAATCATCTCGATGGGCTTGTGGTACTGAATACCCTTTCATTTCTCTTAATTCACGAAAAACTTCTCCGTACTCTCTTGGAATCAACTCTTCTGCTTCAGGTTCTACAATGTGCTTTTCCTTATTCAATATGTATATCATCCTTTTTATTTTATTATATTTCAACACAAAATAAATCAAAAGCGATGCTTATTAGCAATTAGGCTTATTAGCAATTAGTATAGTAGCACATCATTTTTAGCTATGTTTTCAAAAACATCTTCTTAA
>JAITQW010000011.1 GCA_031288715.1 Lactobacillales bacterium
GAACAATGTTTTTTGTGAATGATTTTTAATCATGAACAATGTTTTTTGTGAATGATTTTTAATCATGAACAATGTTTTTTGTGAATGATTTTTAATCATGAACAATGTTTTTTGTGAACGATTTTTAATCATGAACAATGTTTTTTGTGAACGATTTTTAATCATGAACAATGTTTTTTGTGAACGATTTTTAATTGTGAAACAGGTTCTAAACACGCCAAATGCATGAAAGAATTATGAGAAAAAATGAGAGCGAGAGAAACTTTTTAAGCGAATATTTGATAAAAAATTGTTCAAATTAAATCGCTTAAAATCATTTTTTGTGAACCAAAAATGTATTTATGCGTTTGCGTGGGTTCTAAAAGAAAAACTAGTAAATATTTCTAAAAAAGAGTATTTGCTAGTTTTTTAATTTGATTTTTCTTATTTTTTACAGATTTAGTATAAATTTCAAGAACAATTTCGGATATGAAAAAATTTTCAAATCATCTCTTGATATTCAATTAAATGCAGTTTCTCATTTTCTTGAGCTTTCAATTCATTAGTAAAACCTGCTTTTGAAAAAATAATTAGTTCTTTTTCTGACTTATTGAAAAATTCGGATCGTTCTTTTAATTTAGAAAGTACTTCCATTCCTGCTTTTTCTTTCTTCCACTTACATTCGCCAATTAATAATTGGTTTTTTTGATGACCCCAAGCAAGTAGATCAATTTCTTCCGTTTGTTTCTCTTTTTTAAAAGGGTGATTTCCCCACCAAGAACCAATTTCAGTAATCACTGTCTTGAACTTTCCAGAACCATTTTTTTTTAATAACCATTGATAACAAAACTCTTCAAAATAGTTACTAGAAAATTCGATAATTCTTTCTTCGGACAATTTCCAAGCCAATTCTGTGCGATTAATTTCAATCAATTGCATTACTTTTGCAACCACTTTGTACCAAAATCGAAATAATCCGTCAGAAATGGAATAAAGCGCTTTTTTGTTACTTTTTTCACCCAAAGGAAGAGTTCGTGTAACAATGCCTAAATCCATCAAATTCTTCAAATAAGAGACCATCGAACCACTATCCATTTTCGTTTTCGTGGCTATTTCATTTAGTTTACTAGCACCGCTTCCTAACGCATCAAGAATATCTTTATAACGAACAGAATTCATTAATTCTTGCTTCAATAAATTATCCGGTTCTTCGAAAAGTATGGCATCTCGGCTAAAAACATGTTGGAGAATGTTTTCTTTTAAAGAGAGTTTGTCTTCAAACTGAGACAAATAGAGTGGAATGCCTCCAGAGATTCCTAGCAAAGTAAGAAAATCTTCTTTTGACATCGTAGGCAATAGTTGACGAGCTTCATTTGCTTGTAGTGATTTTAACTTAATTTGTGTGGTTCTACGACCATACAAAGGACTTTCATAACCCAAAATTTGATGCTCCATAAATGACATGGAAGAACCGCTAAGAATGAGCATTAAATTGGGAATTTTTAAGAATTGATGATCAATTTTTGATTGTAGAATACTTGAAACACCATCCATATTTTCAGCTAAATATGGATATTCATCAATGATAAAAACAAGCGGCTCTTTTGATTGTTTTGCCAGTTTTTCAATTAAATCAAATGCTTGTGATAAATCTTGTAAGACAGTTGGAATCAAGGGTTGGAGATACAAATCAATCGCTTCTCCTAGTTGTTTAAGGTTGATGGCCTCACTGGCTTTTGTAGCTGTAAAAAATATATTTTTTTTCCCTTTCACAAACTCTGTCAGTAAGTTGGTCTTTCCTATTCGACGTCGACCATATAAAACTGGAAATTCAAAACGATTACTTTTGAAACGGTTGTTTAATAAATTCAATTCTTCTTCTCTGCCTACAAACATCTTTTTGCTCCTTAAATACTATAATCATTTTTACTGTAATTAATTACAGTATAATTAATTACAGTAAAATAAGCAATTTTAGTGAAAGAAAAGCAGATACAAGAATGGAGGAAATAAGTGTGCAGGATTGTCTTTTGAGAATATTATCTAGTTAAAGGTAATGACCATCTGGACCATCATAATCCCCCACTAGGATGGAAACAATTCAGTTTGGATGATAAAAGTTCCTGATCTGACATAGTTTCAAGCTGCTAGTAAGAGAAAGACAAGCTGTCGCTTAAGGCTATGAATTTCCCTTCTGGACTGCACGAGATGTTGTTAATTTTTGGTTCGATCGGTAGTTTGAGATAATTCTCAAGAGAAAGTTAGAAGTTATTAACAGGCTCTTAGGCATGCAAAAACTTGCTTCAACTTTTTTTATTTTTTGCGTACCTTTTATATGATCGATTTTGTTAGACGAAAATATCTTTATTTGAAAAATAGTTAAAAAGAAAGATAGTGGTGAGGATTTTGGATTATGAACTAAGTCCACAAAAGCGTTTGGAACAATTAGGAGAAGAAAGACTCTCTACTCAAGAGTTATTGTCCATAATTTTAAGAACAGGAACTCATCAAGAATCAGTTTGTGTTTTGTCACAGAAAGTTTTAGAACGCTATAAATCGCTTTACGATTTTAAGATGGCAAGTTTAGAAGATTTGCAGAGTATTCAAGGAATTGGGCGTAATAGAGCGATCTTAATTAAGGCCATGATTGAATTGGGGAGGAGGATCCATTTTTCATCACGTGAATGTGGTGTAAGTGTCACTTCAAGTAAAGTGCTAGCAAAACGATTAATTGAACAGATGAAAGACTATGAGCAGGAGCATTTTATTGTTATTTTTTTGGATACCAAAAACCATATTATTCGTGAAAAAACGTTATTTGTTGGAACTCTAAATCAGTCGGTTGCTCATCCTAGGGAAATCTTTAAGGAGGCAGTGCGAGTGAGTGCTGCAAATTTAATTTTGGCACATAATCATCCTTCAGGTATAACAAAACCAAGCAAAGAAGATTTATATTTGACGAAACGAATTGAAAGTGTTTCTTATGCTATGGGTATTCGTTTATTAGATCATTTAATTATTGGAAAATCAGATTACTATAGTATGAGGGAGAAATTTGATTTAAAATGAATTATTTGAATAAAAATTCTGATTGGGTGAGGTTGGGTGAGGTGAAAATATGCAATTATCAACAGAGATGCTAGTGCGTTTAAAGTTATCTAAGGGAATAGGAAATTTAGGAATTTGGAAAATAGTAAAAGCGTTTGATGAGTTAGATTTGGATGGGGAGTTAAGTGCATATGAGATGGCAGATTTGGCAGGATTGACTAAGACAAGGTGGTCATTTATTAATTCATTTACAATGATTAGAATGGAAGAAATTGAGAAGGTAAGGCAAACTCATCAAATGCTTACCATCTACAGTGATAATTACCCACAATTATTGAATGAAATTTATAATGCTCCAGTAATATTATTTTATATGGGGAAAAAAGAACTTCTTCAATCAGTATTAATTTCTTTTGTTGGTTCTAGAAAGGCAACATCTGTAGGTTTGGCCAGCTGTCAAAGATTGATTATGGAATTGCCAGAGAAATTTACAATTGTTTCTGGTTTTGCTAAAGGAATTGATGCGATGAGCCATAGAGTTGCTGTGAAATCTGAGAAGAGAACGATTGCAGTGGTTGGTTCAGGATTGGATATGGCATATCCAAAAGAAAATCAAAAACTGTTTGATTACTTATGTCGAGAAGAGTTAGTTATTAGTGAATATTTGAACGGAACCCCTCCTTTGAGACATCATTTTCCGGAAAGGAATCGAATTATTGCAGGATTGAGTATGGGAACCGTAGTGATTGAAGCAAAAAAGAGAAGTGGTTCACTGATTACTTGTGAGCGGGCAATGGAGGAGGGTCGAGAGGTTTTTGTTGTTCCTGGAGAAATTTTGACGGGAAATTCAAATGGTTGCCATCAATTGATTCAGCAAGGAGCAAAGTGTGTGTGTTCGGCAGAGGATATTTTGGTGGAGATTTGTTAGTGATGGTTGGGTTACTGAGCAATGACATAGACACATATTTTGTGTAAAGAAGACTTGAATCGATTTTTCTAAAATGCTAGACTGGTGGAGCAGTCTTTTGTTAGTATTTTTTTGGAGAATTTCGAAATACAAAATGTTTAGTTGCGTAAGCAATTGGTGATCATTTATTACAAAAGTAAATTCAAAGTATTATCGTTTTAATAATCATGGATCGTTAGCTCAGTTGGTAGAGCAGCTGACTCTTAATCAGCGGGTCGCGGGTTCGAACCCCTCACGATCCATCGGGTGCCAAACCCACAAGAACGAAAAAGATATCAGCACTTTTTAAGTGCTTTGAAGATGTTTTTTACGTTCTTTTTAGTATTTTTAATTAAATCTGTTCATGGAATAAACTTCAAAATTATGATAGGTTATTAGAGAAAGAAAAGGGAAATTACAGAAGGAATGAACAAAAATGGATTTACTGACAAAAATCACTCAAGAAGATTATGTTTTGACTATGAAAAACATTATTAAAGAAGATCATCCGACATTGCGAATGATATCAGAGGAAGTTGAAATTCCGCTGATGTCTAAAATGGTTTCTTTGGGAGATAAGATGTTAAATTTTTTGAAAAATTCGCAGAATCCTGAAATAGCAGAGAAGTTGGAATTGCGTGGAGGGGTTGGATTAGCTGCACCGCAATTAGATGTTTCTAAGCGAGTGGTTGCACTTTTGGTTCCTGATTCTGAAGATGCTTATTCTATTGAAGAAGTGATGTATAATCCAAAAATCATTTCTCACTCTGTTCAAGAAGTTTGCTTAAAAGAAGGAGAAGGTTGCTTGTCTGTGGATCGTGAAGTGCTCGGTGCTGTTATTCGGTATGCTCGAGTGAGGGTTGCTTATTTTAATCGCGAGAGTGAAAAGAAAGAGTTGAAATTAAAAGGTTATGATGCGATTGTTGTACAGCATGAAATTGATCATTTGAATGGAATTTTATTTTTTGACAGAATTAATGCAAAAGATCCGTGGGCAATACCGGAAAATGTGAACATCATGGAGTAGGTATGCTAAGTTCGAATTTTTGATTATTTCAAATTAATGTATAATTTACTTCGCCAGATTTTCAATAAGGAGTTGATATAAATGGAGTCAATTATTGGTGACATTACACAGTTTGCTTTACACCCCCAGTTCCTATTTTCTTGTGAGCCATAATACGATAGTAAGTGCTACAAGTGTCAATGAACTTAAGGTGTCGCGTGTGTGCCATGTAAGTTCACGATATCTCGTTCGTCCTTCTCCACCTTGATATCCTCGCGCTTCCATTGCTGTTGCTAGCTCATCTGCTCGTTTAAAAGAGTTAACAAATAATGGGATCAAAATAGGTATAATTGCTTTGATCCTTTTTAAAAGTGAGCCCTCATTAAATTCGACCCCTCGAGCTTTCTGGGCGTTCATAATTTTTTCTGTTTCATCCATTAGTGTTGGAACGAAACGTAATGCAATTGATAACATTAAACTTACTTCATGCACTGGGAAATGAAATATTCGCAAAGGTCTCAATAAAGATTCGACAGCATCGCTCATGGATAGCGGTGAAGTTGTCAGTGTCATGAGTGTTGAGATGAGGATAATTAATACAAAACGAGTAAAAATGAAGACTCCATTTGTTAAGCCATAAGAAGTTAAACGTAAAGGCCCTAAAGACCAGAAAACTTTTCCACCTGATGTAAAAAATATCTGTAATATTACTGTAAATAAGATCAAAACGATCAGAGGGCGGATTCCTTTGAGAAAAAAGCTTGGATTTATTTTAGAAAAGAGTATAGCTATTAATATAAATGCACATGCTAATGAATAGGATTGCCAGTTATTAGCTAAAAAAAGTATAAAAATAAAATAAAATGAGCCAACGAATTTAGTTCGAGGGTCTAAACGGTGAATGAAAGAGTTTTCAGGAATAAATCGTCCAAGAATGAGTTTATTCATTTGCTTCCTCCTGTGATAACTTTTGAGTAAGTTCTTCAACTAATTTTTCCATTGTTAAAGGTAAGGGATTTAATAGGATTCCCTTTTTTTGTAATTTTAAAGACAGAAGAGCTGCATTTGGAAGGCTTAGTTGTTTTTCTTTTAACCAAGCAGTGTTTGCAAACACTTCTGCGGGAGTTCCAGATTTTATGATCTTACCTTTTTCAAGTATGTGTACAAAATCAGCAAATTGGGCAACATGATCCATTAGATGTGTGACTAAAATAAGGGAAACATTTTTTTCTTGATGTAAGTGCTGAAATATCTCCATTATTTCACAACGTCCTTTTGGATCCAGACCTGTGGTTGGCTCATCTAATACTAAAACTTCTGGACTCATCGCCAAAACTCCTGCAATAGCTACTCGTCTCATTTGTCCACCTGACAATTCAAAAGGGGAATGATTCCATAAGTTTTCGGCAATATCAACGTGTCGAAGTGCTTCTGCTGCTTTTTTTTCTGCTTCTTGTTTTGATAAACCAAAATTTTGTGGTCCAAATGCTACATCTTTGATGATAGTTTCTTCAAAAAGTTGAGACTCAGGAAATTGAAAAACCATACCTACCTTTTTACGAACAGTTTTTAGATTTTTATCTTTTGTTTGTGGTAGAATTTTTTTTTCTCCAATTTTTACGAAGCCATTCGTTGGTTTCATTAATGCATTGAGATGCTGAAGAAGTGTCGATTTTCCGGAACCTGTGTGTCCGATAAATGCGGTTATGTTTCCTTCAGGAATTGTTAAAGTGATATCGGTTAACGCACGAAATTTAAAGGGTGAGTTAGGCTGATAAACTTGTTTTACTTTTTCAAAATGGATGTCCAAAGCCAATCCACCAACCTTTCCTCATCAAAATATTCGGTAGGAACTTCTATTCCTTTCTTGGATAGCTCTTCTTTTAAACGGGCAAAAAATGGGAGTTCCAGTCCCCATTGTGTCAACTGTTCACTTTCTTGGAAAATTTCAGCGGGAGTTCCAATTCGAATTAATTCTCCTTCATTCATAACAAAAATACGGTCAGCATTTGCTGCTTCTTCAATGTCATGCGTAATAGATAGAACTGTTAAGTTCTTTTTTTCTTTCAGTTGATGAATGGTTTGTAAAACTTCGATTCGTCCTTCTGGATCAAGCATAGAAGTAGCTTCGTCTAGTACTAAAATTTTTGGACTTAATGCAAGAATTCCTGCAATCGCAATCCGCTGTTTTTGTCCACCAGATAAATGGGCAGGTTCGTGAGTGGCAAATTCACTCATTCGTACTTCAGCTAAAGCAGATGCGACGCGTTCAATCATTTCTTTGCGTGGAATTCCAATATTTTCCATCCCAAAAGCGACATCGTCTTCTACAGTAGTTCCCACAAACTGATTGTCTGGATTTTGAAAAACCATTCCTATTTTGCGACGGATATTCCACACATTTTCAGATGTCAATTCGTTTCCTTCAATGAAGATTTGGCCAGAGTCAGCTGCAAGTAGTCCGTTAATTATTTTTGCACTGGTTGATTTCCCAGAACCATTGCGCCCAATGATGGCAATCCATTCTCCTTCATTAACAGTATAGGAGATATTTTTTAAGGCAGGATTTTTTTTTTCGCTAGGATAAGTATAGGTAATATTTTTGAACTTAATGATTGGTGATTTCATAAAATCTCCTGATTATGGGTTGTAGATAAATAGATATAATGTCAAAAATAGCTTATTTATAGCTATTATGAATTATTTAGTATTCATTAAATATTTAAAATGATGTATCATTTTTTACGTAGAAGTAGTTGATCAACGAAAGAAAAAGTAGTATCTCTTATTTTAACGGATAGTGAATACTTTTCAACAGTTCTTCCGCTAAAACCTCTGAAAACATTTTTTTCATTTCATCTGTAAAATCAAAATTTTCAAGCATTTCTGGTCGACGTTGATGAGTGCGACGTAAAGATTCTTTTAAACGCCATTGGCGAATTTTCTCATGATTTCCACTTAGTAAAATATCTGGAACCTCTAGTCCACAAAATTTACGTGGCCTTGTATACTGTGGTTCTTCCAACAAGCCACTCGAATGAGAATCCGTCTTCACACTTTGATCATTTCCAAGTACACCTGGAAGCAAGCGCAATACAGAATCTGTGATAACCATTGCTCCAAGTTCTCCACCTGTTAACACATAATCACCCAAAGATATTTCATCTGTTACTAACGAGCGCACTCGCTCATCTACCCCTTCATAATGTCCACAAATAAATATCAATTGTTTTTCTGCAGCAAGTTTTTTCGCCATTTTTTGATCAAAAACTTTTCCAGCAGGATCTAACAAAACTATTCGTTTCTTTAAATCTAACGTCTCTTTCTCAATTGCATCTACTGCATCAAAGATAGGTTGAGCTAATAAAAGCATTCCTGCTGTTTCGCCACCATACGGATAATCATCCGCATGTTTTTGCTTATTCTTAGCAAAGTCACGAAAATTATGCAAATAAAGATCTATCAATCCTTGTCTTTTTGCTTTCCCAATAATAGAGTGTTCCATAGAAGAAAACATATCTGGAAAAAGTGTCAAAATATCAATCCTCATCGTCTAATAATCCTTCCATACACTCAATTAAAATTTCTTTATTTGTTAAATCAACTTCTTTTACCACAGATTCAATGTAAGGAATTAGCACATCTTTCTTTCCGGATCGACCAATTATCCATACATCATTTGCGCCAGGGGATAGAATCTCTTTAACTTCTCCAATTTCGGATCTATCCGTTGTCATAACAGTTAGTCCAATAATTTCATGATAATAAAATTCATTTTTAGAAAGAGGTTGCAGATCTTCAATAGAAACCTTTAAAATTCTATTTCGATACTTCTCTACATCGTTAATATTTGGATGATCCTCAAAACTTAAAATGTCAAAACTTTTATGTTTTCTGTGAGATTTAATCGTTAGTAATATAGGTTTTTTATTCTCTTGAAATAGAACTAGTTGATTACCCACTTGATATCGTTTTTCTGGAAAGTCAGTCTGCGAGATCACTCTCACTTCTCCACGCAGCCCTTGCGTGTTTACAATTTTTCCAACATTAAGATATTTCAAAATTAATCCTTCTTTCAACAATTATTTTATACTCTAATCATTAGTGATAATAACCTATATTAGCTAAATTGACCATTTTACGTGAGTGTTGTGTACTGGACACTAAGAGAGTTTGAAGGTAGAATGAGACAGTATGAAAATTAGCTTTATTAATAAATTTTTACGTAATTAATTGACTGGCGAGGTTTTATTTCAGTTTAATTATGCAGAAAACCTAATGCATTTTAAAAAATATTTAGATTTAGGAGGAATTTGGAAATGGCGGTAACAGCAGCTCAAGTAAAAGAGTTACGTGAACGCACTGGCGTTGGAATGATGGATGCAAAAAAGGCACTAGTAGAAGTAGATGGAGATATGGATAAAGCGATCGATTTACTTCGTGAAAAAGGAATGGCGAAAGCTGCTAAAAAAGCGGATCGTATTACAGCTGAAGGGTTGACAGGTATTTTTGCAGCGGGTAATGTAGCTGCTTTGGTGGAAATTAACTCAGAAACAGATTTTGTTGCTAAAAATGATCAATTTAAAAACATTGTTGCGAATATTGCTAAATTAGTAGCAAAAAATAAACCTAAAGATCTTGAGCAAGCGTTAGCTTTGACGAATGATAAAGGGGCAACTATTAAGGCAGAATTAGTTGAGGGAACGCAAATTATTGGAGAAAAATTGAATTTTCGTCGTTTTAAATTGGTAGAGAAGGCAGATTCTGAAAATTTTGGAATTTACTCTCATATGGGTGGACGCATTGGTGTTTTAACAGTGATCAATGGTGGAGATGAATTAGCAGCAAAAGATGTGGCAATGCACGTTGCAGCAATTGATCCTCAGTATATATCTCGCGGTTGTGTTCCTGATGATGTGGTGAAACACGAGAGGTCTATTTTGTTAAATTCTGATGACATGAAGTCTAAGCCTGAAAATGTTCAGGAGAAGATTGTAGAAGGTCGCTTAAACAAGTTTTTGGCAGAAATTAGTTTAGAAGATCAGCCATTTGTTAAAAATCCAGATGAAACTGTTGCGAAATTTTTGAGCGGAAAAGGTGCGGCAATAAAATCATTTATCCGTTTTGAAGTAGGTGAAGGGATCGAGAAAAAAGAAGAGGACTTTGCTAGTGAAGTAATGGCTCAAGCAAAATTGAAATAATTGATTTTCTAATTAGTGTCTGCTGAATAATTCATAATAGCTATAAATAAGCTATTTTTGATGTTATATTTATTTATAAATACAAGCTTTTTGCTCAAAATTGCGAACTACCTTAACGATTGACAAACGTTAAGGTAGGATGTACCTCTTGGTGCCAAAAAATATAGCATTTAAGCTTTTGAAATTTCAATTCTTGCTGAAAGAGGACGGATGAGACTACAGGTTTTTAGCAAGAATTGATTTCAAAAAGAGAAGTTTAAAAGTTATTTAGCAGGCATTAATTATCGTGTGATTCTTTTTCTTGTTGCCTTTTTGCGATTTTCTGTCACCTTCTGTTCTTTTTGTGTTAATGGATCAATTACTTTTTTTTTGATGGCAACGATTCCAGCAGTAGCAGCACCAATGGAAACAGCTATACCTGCAATGATTCCTTTTCCAAACTTTTTCATAATTGTGATCCCCTCTCTTTTTAGAAGTATTAGTAATTAAATTATGAAGCAAACTGTTAAAAAAAGCTAATTTTAAGAAATGAGTTGAAGACAGTTCTTGTGTTTTTAGTTCAGTCAATTTTAAAATGATCTTCGGACAATAAATTTTGATGAAAGTAGAAGGAACTCTGTGTATGACACAGTCGAAAGTGTTAGTGGTTGTGGGACCTACAGCAGTTGGTAAAACTGCCTTAGGAATACAGTTAGCGCAAGATTTTAATGGCGAGATCATTAGTGGAGACTCTCTTCAAGTTTATCGAACGTTAGATATTGGAACGGCTAAGGCAACGTTATTAGAGCAGTCGCAGGCAGTGCATCACCTGATAGACATTCGTTCAGTCAATGATACTTACTCAGTTGCCGATTTTCAGCGGGAAGCAAGGAAGTTGATTAAAAGTTTGCATGAACAAGGGAAATTGCCCATTGTTGTGGGTGGGACAGGTTTGTATATTCAGGCGTTGTTAGAAGATTTTTCGTTGGGTAGTAAGGATATGTCGTTTTCTTTTCGTGATCAATACGAAAATATTTTGGAAGAGAAAGGCCAGCAGGCATTATGGAAAATGTTGTTAGAAAGGGATTCAATTGCAGCGGAAAAAATTTCTGTGAACAATCCTAGAAGAGTTGTACGTGCGCTTGAAGTTTTGGAAGCAACTGGAAAAAGTATTTTTTCCTTTAAGGAAGAAGGTAAGCAGTTATATGATACATACCTAATGGGCATTACGATGTCACGTGATAAATTGTATGAGCGAATTAATAGGCGGGTGGATGCGATGATGCATGAAGGTGTACTTAAAGAAGCTGAAAGTTTGTTTGAACTTGGTGAGGTGCAAGCTTCTCAGGGAATCGGTTATAAGGAATTTTTTTCATATTTTCGTGAAGAGATTTCTTTAACAGAAGCAGTGGATTTAGTAAAGTCTCATTCAAGGAGATATGCGAAACGACAGCTGACTTGGTTTAATAACCGAATGAACGTTCATTGGTATGATCCTTTAGAGGTTTCTGAGAATAGAGAAAAAATTATGAAGGATATTATTGAATGGTTATTAAATTCGTGAGTCTTTATTTTAAATGGTAAACCGGATCGTTTATATCTGCAAGGTGGGTTGACTTATGAACATGCGAAATTGCAAATTGTAACATAAAATCGTCCACTGAAAAGAAAAAAGACAGATAGTGAATTGTAAATTTCACTAAGAGTGACTAACTTTCTATTGCAATTTGGCTTCGTAAGAAAATAGATAACAAAAAGGAGAGATATTATTTTGGCAAAAGAAACTTTTTATATTACGACTCCGATTTATTATCCATCAGGGAGATTGCATATAGGAAATTCGTATACAACGGTTGCTTGTGATGCAATGGCTCGTTATCAGCGACTGATGGGTAAAGATGTGTTTTATTTAACAGGAGTTGATGAGCATGGTTTAAAGATTCAGCAGAAGGCAGATGAATTGGGAATTTCTCCGCAGGATTATGTAGATGGAATGGCAAGAGATGTCAAGAATTTGTGGGAAATTCTTGATATTAGCTATGATAAATTTATTAGAACAACGAATAAAGAACATGAATTAACTTTGCAAAAGGTGTTTGAAAAATGGATAGAGCAGGGTGATATTTATCTTGATGAGTATGTCGGTTGGTATTCAGTTGCAGATGAGGAGTATTTTACCGAAACACAGCTTTCTAAGGTGTTTCGCGATGAAGAAGGTAATATGATTGGTGGGATTGCTCCAAGCGGTCATGAAGTGAAACAGGTGAAAGAAGAGTCTTATTTTTTCAGAATGTCAAATTATGCCGATCGCTTGATTCAACATTATGATAAGCATCCAGATTTTCTTCAACCAGAGTCTAGAAAGCATGAAATGTTCAATAATTTTATTAAGCCAGGTTTGGAAGATTTGGCAGCTAGTCGCACAACATTTACCTGGGGTGTTCCTGTTAAGTCTAATCCTAAACATATTATTTATGTATGGATCGATGCGCTCATGAATTATCTTTCTGCCTTGGGTTATGGAACAGATGATGAATCATTGATTGAAAAGTATTGGCCTGCAGATGTTCATGTGGTAGGTAAGGAAATCATGCGCTTTCACGCTATTTATTGGCCTATTTTTTTGATGTCTTTAGATTTGCCTTTACCAAAAAAAATTTTTGGTCAAGGTTGGTTGTTGATGAAAGATGGGAAGATGTCGAAATCCAAAGGAAATATTGTGTACCCAGAACCTTTAGTTAAACGTTATGGTTTGGATTCTTTAAGGTATTATTTGCTTAGGGAAATGCCATTTGGAACGGATGGTGTGTTTACGCCGGAGAGTTTTTTAGCTCGTTTGAATGGTGAGCTAGCCAATGACTTAGGTAATTTATTGAATCGAACTGTGTCTATGATTAACAAGTATTTAGGTGGAAGAATTCCGGATTTTATGGGCGATAAATCAGAGTTTGATCGAGACTTATCTAAAACTGCTCAGATAACTATTACAGATTTTCATGATGCTATGGAAAATATGGAATTTAGTCTTGCTTTGGAGTCTATATGGCGTTTGATTCGTCGGACAAATAAGTATATTGATGAAACAACTCCCTGGTTGTTGTCTAAGGATGAAGCAAAGTCAGAAGGATTAGCATCAGTGATGATACATTTGGCTGAAAGTTTGCGAGTTATTGCGATTTTATTACAGCCTATTATGACTCAAGCACCTAAGGAAATTACGCGTCAATTGGGATTAAGTGGAGAATCGCTTTGTATGGAAGGCTTGCGTTTTGGCCAGTTTCCAAGCGGAGTTATAATCGCAGAAAAGGGGACGCCTATTTTTCCGAGATTAGAGGTAGAGCCTGAAGTTGCATATATTCTTGCAGAGATGATGGGGGCAACGAGGAAGGATGCAAGAGATCAAGAGTGGAACCCTGAAGATGTAAAGCTTGTTTCTGAAAGATCAGAAATTAAATTGGATGATTTTGAGAAAGTAGAACTTAGAGTGGCTGAAGTTATCGAAGCAAAAAAAGTGGAAGGTGCTGATAAATTATTACAATTCCGGTTGGATGCAGGAGATAGCGGTCATCGACAAATTCTTTCAGGAATTGCAGAGTTCTATCCGAATCCGGAAGAGTTAGTTGGAAAGAAAGTTCAGATTGTTGCTAATTTAAAACCTAGAAAATTACGTGGTAAAATTTCTCAGGGAATGATTTTATCAGCAGAGGTTAATGGGAAATTAATTTTATTGGAAGCGCCAGAAGAAGTTTCAAATGGATCAATCATCGGGTAAATTTTTACAAACAAACTCTTAAGCCCCTTTTCAACAAGGGGCTTTTTTTTCTTGAAATACTTTTTAGAAGGCAAAAAATGAGATAATGATTATTATAAGATTTTTAGGAGAGATTACATAAAATATGAAGAAGATTTTGAAGAGATATTTTGTAGCATTATTTTTGGGCATAGGAGTGATATTTTTTTCTACTATTGTTTCTGCAGATTCAGCAGGTATACATAAAGATGAATTTTCGCAAGCGCAGATTGAGCAAGCATTAGCAATGTTGCCTGAAGATATAAAAACTGCAAAAAGTGAATATGAAAAAGTGCAGAAAATAAAGGATTTTTTCTTTAAAGGTCGATTAACCAATGAAGAAGTTTTTCATGATTTTCACTTATTAATTAATGATGATCTTTGTAAAAGCTGGTGTAGAGTTTATGCATCGTTGTTTTATCTTTTTGCAAAAACTGTGGGAATAGATGTGACGATTGAGTACGGCGCAGAGGATGTTTGTTTTAATACTGTGAAAATTGATAGAAATGTGTATTGTTTGGATTTGGCTGGATATCAAAAAAGTAAAGTAAAAAATGATGAAAAATGGATGAAATGTTGTTCTGATTTAAAAGGATATATAAAATTTTGTTGTGGAGACTTCAATCATTACATAGATTCAGGTAAAGATACACCAGAAGTTCCAGCTGATTACTCTCGTTCAAAACAACATGCGTGGTTGATTGAGAACGGAGAGTTAGAATATTCTGAAGTGGAAGAAGCTAAGAAGCATCTAGCATCTGTATTTAGTGCTAGTGGCAATAAAACAGAGCATCAAAAAGTGTTGGCCATTCGTGATTATCTGGCGAAGGATGCTAAGTATTGTTTGGATCAGTCAAATATGATCACTTTTTTGCAAAACAAAAAGGGAAACTGCAATGCATTTGCTCGTGCGTTTTATGCATTGGCAAAACTTGCTTCTTTGAAAGTAACCATTGAATATGGTAGAGACCATGCCTTTAATACAGTGAAAGTTGGGAAACATTGGTATTGTATGGATGTATGTTGGTATGCAGTTGCAGAGATTTCAATTTTAGGAAGCGAGAAAGTTAAAATTAAAAAACAATTACCTGAATGGAGTCTTGGTAGTTATGAAAAGTTTTTGAAAAATGACCAAAAAGAGAGTCATAATATCTTGAAAAGCAAGTATAATGTCTATAATAAAGAAGCTCGTGAAAAGTTTGTTAGGGAAAACTGTATTTATGATAATTTAGAAGAAAATAAGGAGGATCATAGTCGTTTTTTTTGCTCAAAAAATATTATGATTTTTCTAGCTGCGGTAATTTGTTTAGCATTCATCATTTGTTTTTGCATTTTTATAAGATAGTGTGATGAATAATTTGTATAAGAACTTGTTTCACGATTAAAAATCGTTCACAGGTTCTAAAGATATATTTGAAAAAGTAAGGTGAGGATGAATTTGAAAAAACGAGGTAGTTTGATTTTAGTAATAGTGATAGGAGGTTCATTTTTCGGGATACTTTGGTATGTAAAGGAGTCAGCTTATCCGCGAATCACTTCTTTTTTGTGTATGCAAGAGAAACTTAGTAATGCGCATCTTGGAGAATTTTCAGAAGATCAATTAAAAAAAGCTTCTGAAATGTTGCCTAAAAATATTAAGGAGATGTCGAATAGTTTTGAAAAGGTGGGAGCAATAGAAGCATTTCTTGTTGGTCAACGTTCGTTTAAAGAGGTTCAAGAAATTTTTCATCCCTTTCTAATAGCGAAATGTTATGATGAGTCTGGAAAAATTTATGCGTCATTGTTTTATCTTTTTGCTAAAGTTTCGGGAATAGAAGTAACGATTGAGCAAGGAAAAGGAACATGTTTTTTTAATGCAATAAACTTGGAAGATCATTGGTACTGCTTGGATTTAAATGAATATTTATTTGCTAAAGAAAAAGGTAATGATGCTGCAGCAAAACATTTTATTTCTTTGAAAGGTTACACGCAGTTTTGTGTGGAACATCCTAGCCAAGATATCAGTAGAGACCTATCGAAGTTTGATTATTTTCCAAATTATAATCACTTAGAACGACACGCGTGGTTGAAGGGCAATAGCACCTTAGATTATGAGGAAGTCCAAATTGCAAAAAAAATTTTATTAAATGTAGGGTTGTCTGAGGGTGATAGCGATTATCAAAAGGTGATTAAAATTCGCAATTATCTATCTAATGACACATCATATGATATTTGTCAAAAAAGAATCGATACTCTTTTTTTTGAAAAGCGTGGAAATTGTGAAGCATTTTCGCGTGCATTTTATGTATTGGCTAAATTATCTGGTATGGAAGTGACAATTGAATATGGAAAAAAACATATGTTTAATACAGTTAGAGTGGGAGATCGTTGGTATTGCATGGATGTTTGTTGGTATGCTGTCCCAGAGGTATATGATTCTTATGGGAAATTGTTAAAAAATGTTCGAATGAATCAATACAGTCTGGGAAGTTATGAGACCTTTTTAAAATATGATCATGATGAATGTCACAATATTTCTAAGCATCAAGCTTATTTAGACAAAGATAAGAAAAGCACGCTTTATGATACAAGTGCTAGAGAAGAGTGGATAAGAAGCAATTGTGTTCATAAAGATTTGGAAGCAAAGTCGTTGTTTCTTGAAGAATAATATAAGAGTCTGTTTCACGATTAAAAACTGCTCACAAAAAACATTGTTCATGATTAAAAATCATTCACAAAAAACATTGTTAACGATCTGCTTAATTGGGCATGGCGAACTTGCGAACTACCTTAACGATTGACAAACGTTTCTCCTGTTAGCGATTTTTAATAGCGAAACACGAGAAGTGCGGCAGAGTTTAGGTAGGATGTACCTTTTGGTGCGAACTACCTTAACGATTGACAAATGTTTTTCCTGTGAGTGATTTTTAATTGCGAAACACGAGAAGCGTGGCAGATCTTAGGTAGGATGTATCTTTCAGTTTTTGGTACCAAGAGGTACATCTATAGAGAGATTGTTAACAGACTCTAAAAAGTTTGGAAATTTAGCGATTTTTTGGTTTGCAAATTCAATAAAAAAAGGTAAAATGTACTTTGGATAGCTCTTGATTAAGTAGAAGGAGAGAAAAATATGATAGATAAAAGCATAATATTATTAATATTAACTGTCATTTTATTATTATTTGTGGTTGTTTTAACAGTATTTGTCGTGAATCAGCAATCTATTTATATTATTGAAAGGCTTGGAAAATTTTTAAAAACGACAGGAGCGGGAATTCATATTCGAGCTCCATTTGGAATTGATCGAATTGTAGCGAAGATCAATTTACGTGTTCGTCAAAGCGAACTTATCATTGAAACAAAAACGAAAGATAATGTATTTGTAAAAATGGCTTTAGCTGTACAGTTTAAAGTGGATCCTAATAATATCTCTGCTTCTTACTATGAATTATTTTCACCTCTTGATCAAATTAAGTCTTATGTTGAGGATGCAATTCGTTCGAGTTTACCCAAATATACTTTGGATGCAGCGTTTGAAAAGAAGGATGAAATTGCCATGGATGTGTACAATGTTGTGGGTGTAGAAATGAAGGAATACGGATATATTGTTATTAAAACATTGATCACATCAATTGAACCGGATGGTAAAGTTAAAGAATCGATGAATGAAATCAATGCTGCTCAGAGAACAAGAGCAGCTGCACAAGAATTAGCCGAAGCAGATCGAATTAAGGTGGTTACCGCTGCAAAAGCAGAATCTGAAAAAGATCGTTTACATGGAGTTGGTTTAGCTGATCAACGTAAGGCGATTGTGGATGGTTTGGCGGCTTCATTTACGGAACTAAAGGAATCTGGATTGAGTGAACAGGAAGTTATGTCGATTTTATTGACAAATCAATATTTAGATGTTTTGACTTCATTTGCAAAGGGTGGAAATCATGCTGTTTTTTTACCATCAGGAGCGAATGGAGCAGAAGATGTTCGCACTCAGATGATGACAGCTCTTGCAGGATTTAAAAACTTGAAACAGGTTTAGCATCTAAAAAATCGCAACGAAATTTCGTTGCGATTTTTTTAGTGCGTCCTGCGTGAGTGATTACTAGGTGGTGCAAATTCACTACAAGCATGGCAGTAGGAACTGTTAGCGAAAGACAAGGTGTTCATCGCGAGGTAAAGGCTGAAGGAAGTCGGCCGCAAATTCCTGAATCCTGTATATGGGATTGTACATACGGTGGTGTGAGAGGGGCGAAAATCTTTCTAAATTTTTCTTCTATTCGACTCCAATCTATTTTTATTACAAGTTTACTATGGAAGTAAAAATCAAAAAATTGTAATAAGGTAATTTTTAATTTAAAATCAGAAGCGAAAATTTATATAGAAAGAATGGATTTATTTTTGGGCTATATATAAATACAAAATGGGTTTGTTTTACTTAGTTTTGATACGGGGTGAGTGTAGGTGAGCAAACATAAGAAATGGATGTTACTTATGGCGGCGATTTTTTTATTGTTTCCATCTTTTTTTGGGATTGGAGAGGTTATTTATTCCGTTTATGCAGCTTCCAATACAAATGTTTCAGGAGCAGCTATTATTAAAATACATAAGGTAAAAGCAGCTGTGGATAATCCAGATCTAACATTTCAAAATACTGGAGAAGAAATGAGTCAGTTTGCTGATAATGATCGGATTAACAATGTAGAGTTTACGATTTTTGATGTGACAAAGTACTATGAAGAAGTTTTGTTACATGGAATGTCTTCTAAAGCGAAGACGGAAGCAGACAAGATAAAAGATATTTTGAGCGCAACTAAATCGCAAAGTCAAGCAGCTTACTATTCAACGTCTTCTTACTTTTTGTTGAAGTCCGGTGTGGAGATACAAAAAAAAGGATTTTCAGCGTTGAAAAAGACAATTACTAAACGCAAAGAGACATTTTCTGGTAAAGAAGAGGATGGAATAGCCAATTTTGAAGTTGAACAGGCAACATCTGATGGACGAAGTAAAGTGTATTTATTGGTAGAGACAGATACGTCGCATGCTATTAATGCGACTACGAATCAGGAGGAAACTGTAACAAAAGCAGTGAACACAACGATTTGCTTGCCTATTTTTGAAACAAGTGAAGATGGAAATAGCGTTAATGTAAAGAACAAAATTGATATTTATCCAAAAAATACTTTAGAACGCATTAGCAAGCGCTTAGTTCCTCTTTCGGGAGAATCAATTCATTATTTAGATGACGGAATTGAGGGGAATCATTCATTTAGCTCCGGAGGAACGACTGTTGATTCAGTGGTTACTCGTTCGGTTGGAGATATTGTTGCATTTGAAATTATGTTTCCAGTACCAGTGGATTTTGCTAATACTGTGGTAAATAAGAATGGGGATACAGAATATTTATATAATCACTTGACTTTACGAGATTTACCGGATAAAGGTCTTAGTTTTTACGAGGTCGATGATTTTGAGGTAGGCGGAGAGTCTATTTATACATATGAGAAAAATCAAAATCATGATGATGGATTTGTTGGAGGTCTTAGATTTCATGCGGATTACAGCAGACCTAATCGAGACGAACTTAAAAGGATTGAAGCAACTCGTGCTGATTTTATGATATATACCCCTACGAATATAACAGATGAGAATACAGCCATGTTAAAAGCATTGGCAGGGCGAACGATTGTGTTGACACTTTTGACGGTGGTGAATGAAGAAGCTTCAATTGAGACAAATATTAATAATGTTGTGGGATATAATAAGGTTCGTAATTCGGATGTAAAAGCAACTCAAAGTTATAAGAAGAAATCTTTTAGTAATAAATTTCAACCGTTTAAAAGAGATTTTTCCAAAAATATAAAAAATTTGAATGGACTTCGCAGATTTTTGAATACTTATAGAAGTCTAGATTTTGCAGAATGTTATAAGGAAGAAATGAAGCTTTTGATTTGTAGGAAAGATTTAGAAATGGTTCCACTTTCTAAGAATCCACCACCTGCTAATCCTGAGAATCAAGAGACGCTTGAGGAAGATTTTGAAGTGGCTGATTCTGATCATGTAGTTACTTTCGAAAAATACTTTGTTAAAGTCAAAGCAGGGACGAAGGAACCTATTTTGACGGACACAGCTGCTTTTGTACTTAAAAGTAATACTTATCCGAATGAGGGAAAATTTTACGGAGGATTAGATGATCGTGGACTTCTTCATTGGGTAAGTGTTCCAAATGCTAGCAATGCAACAACGGATGAGTTGTTGAAAAATTCAGATTTAGAAAAAATTTATACAACTGAGGATTGGGATCCAAATGGTAAAATTACAGGAGTTGTAGATTTACCTGGATTAGCAAAAGGATTTTATGAGGTTATTGAAGTAAAATCTCCTGCCGGTTACTATCTAAATCCTAAAGCAAAGGGGGTTTCTTTTGAAGTTGGAACTGATGTGGGGACTGATCCAGAAAATCCAAATGCAGGTTTCGGGAAAGACAAGTACGTAAAGGGAGCTAGTGATGTGCAACATATGGATAAAATTGAGAATTTTCCAGGAGGAATTTTACCTAATACAGGATTACGCGATACGATACTATTCCTTCTTTGTGGGTTTATTGTAATTACTATGTCTGTTTTCCTCTTTATTAAGTATCGTAAAGCAAAAGACACGCAAGAAGTTGTTTAACTTAAGTGTAGAATAGTCAATGAAGTTTTATTTATTGATTATTCTACATTTTACTGTGTATTTCTATTTATCTGGGCTTGAAAAAGCTGGAGAAAATCTTCAGAATAAAGAAGAAATGTATCTTTTTGAAAGATTGAGTGGAAAGTATGAAAACGGAAGCAATTGGTTTTTTTGATTCAGGCATAGGCGGATTAACGGTTGTGCGGGAGCTTTTGAAGCAACTTCCTAATGAGCGGATTATTTATATTGGCGATACGGCAAGGTCTCCATATGGTCCTAGACCACTTACGAAGGTTAGGCAATTTGCATGGGAATTGACTAATTTTTTAATGAAAAAACGAATAAAAATGTTGGTGATCGCTTGTAATACGGCAACAGCGGCTGCATTGGAAGAAATAAAAGAGCGTTTAGATATTCCTGTAGTTGGAGTTATTACTTCTGGTGCAAGAGCTGCAATTAAAGCCACAAATACAGGATGTGTTGGAGTGATTGGTACATCAGGAACGATACAAAGTGGTGCTTATTTGAAAGCCATTATGCATCGTTCTTCGAAGATTAATGTGCAAGCTTTGGCATGTCCAAAGTTTGTTCCTGTGGTCGAGTCTAATCAGTTTGATTCAGCGATTGCTGAAGAAATTGTATTGGATTCCTTAAAACCCATTCGCATTCAAAAACCAGATACATTAATTTTAGGGTGTACTCATTATCCATTGCTATCTCCTGTGATTCAGAAGGTGATAGGAGAAGATGTAATTTTGATTGATAGTGGAGCTGAGACAGTTAGTGATGTTTCACTATTGTTGGATTATTTTGGAATTCAGGCGGATAAAATGCCTAAAAATGAGGATCACGAATTCTATGTAACAAGCTCTCCTGCGATGTTTAAGGAGATTGCTAAAAATTGGCTCGATATGACAGATTTGTCTGTATTTCATGTAGGTTTGTCAGAATTGAGTTTAAGAGTAAAAAAAGAGGTAGTTGTGAATACGAAAGACGAACGAAGTAATGGTGCAGATAACGCTAAAAATAGTAATTCAAAATCTGAAAATTTTGAAATAGATGAAAGAGCAATTGTGATTGCGACTCATAATTTGGGGAAAGCGAAAGAATTCACAGCTCTTTTTAAAGATAGAGGTTACGAAGTGAAAACTTTGCTGGACTATCCAGAACTTCCAGAGGTGATTGAAACGGGAATGACTTTTGAGGAGAATGCTAGACTGAAGGCGGAGACGATTGCGAGATTGCTAAAACGACCTGTATTGGCAGATGATTCTGGTTTGATGGTGGATGAGTTGGGAGGCTTACCAGGAGTTTGGTCTGCGCGTTTTGCAGGAGTGGGTGCAACTGATGCAGCAAATAATGCAAAACTTTTGCATGAATTATCTTCGTTATCGACGTTACCTGAGCGTCGAACAGCGAAATTTCATTGCACGTTGGTATTTGCAGCGCCAGAACGGGAAAGTTTGGTTGTAGAGGCGGATTGGAAAGGAAGTATTGCAACGATTCCAAAAGGAGATAATGGTTTTGGTTATGATCCATTATTTCTGGTAGGGGATACAGGTGTTACAGCTGCACAACTTTCTGTGGAAGAGAAAAATAAAGTCGGTCATCGAGCGCAAGCAGTTGCTAAGTTAAAGTTTGTGTGGGAGGAATGGTTGGTGAAAAAATGAGCGAGATTTTGGTTATAAGTGATAGTCATGGAGATCGAAGTATTGTAGAAGAAGTTAGGGATCGTTATAAAGGCAAGGTTGATTTCTTATTCCATAATGGTGATTCGGAAATTTCTCCAGGTGATCCTTTGTGGAAAGACTTTTACGTTGTTGGTGGAAATGTAGATTTTTCAGGATTTTCGGATGAGCATTTAGTAAATGTTGGAAAAGAGGTAGCTTTTCAGACTCATGGTCATCTTTTTGGAGTGAAATTTGACATGAATCATTTGTGGCTTGCTGCTTACGAAAGAGGAGCGAGTATAAGTTTGTTTGGGCATACGCATCAGATTTATTGTGAGCAACATAAAGGAATTTTATTTTTGAATCCAGGTAGTATTTCTTATTTTCGAGGTCATATTCGTGAAAAGACATATGCTTTACTTGATTTTCAAGATAAAATTACTAAAGTTCAATATTACAATCGAAGTCATGAGCCGTTGAAAGAATTGCAGTTTGAATTTCAACGAAGAGGTGCAACGAATGAATGAGACAAACTATTTTGATCATGCGGGTACGACTCCAATGGATCCAGAAGTTGTACAAGTTATGTCGGAAGTTTTAAGTCATCATTTTGGTAATCCTTCAAGTATTCATAAATTTGGACGGGATGCATATCATTTAATAAGTGCAGCTAGGAAGATTATTGCAGATAGCATTTTTGCGAAGGAATCAGAGATTATCTTCACTTCTGGAGGAGTAGAAGGCAATAATATGGCGATTATTAGTACAGCTTTACAGAATCAAGATAAAGGAAAACATTTGATTGCAACTGCTATTGAGCACCCTTCTGTGCTGCGTACAATGAAGTTTTTAGAGAATCAATTTGGCTTTGAAGTTACTTTTTTACCTGTAGATGACAAAGGAAATATTTCTATTGAAATGTTTAAGAAAGTATTGCGAGTGGATACGATACTTGTTTCTGTGATGTTTGTGAATAATGAAACGGGTGTCAAACTTCCTATTGAGGAAATTGGAGAAATCTTGCGAACTCATCCTGCGATATTTCATACGGATGCAGTTCAGGCAATAGGGTTATTACAGATTCATCCAGCGAAATTGGGAATTGATTTATTGAGTGTTACCGCTCATAAGCTGAATGGTCCTAAGGGTGTTGGTTTTTTGTACAAGCGAGAAAATTTATTGCTGAATTCATTTATGCATGGAGGGGAGCAAGAGAGTGGTAGGCGTGCGGGGACAGAGAATGTGGCTGGCATCGTGGGACTACAAAAAGCAATGGAGTTGCTGAATGTTGAGGAGAAACAAAGAAGGCTGAAAGAGTACAATAATTTTCAGGAATTGTTGTTGAAAAAGTTAGATCAAGAAAAGGTTGTTTATCGAATCAATGGAGACTTAGGAAGTCACCTGCCTCATATTTTAAACTTGCATTTAAAAAATGTTTCTAGTAATCTAGCGCTGGTAAGACTTGATTTGAAGGGATTTGCAGTTTCTGCGGGTTCAGCATGTACTGCTGGAGCGATTACTCCGAGCCATGTACTTACAGCGATGTACGGAGAGAATCATCTAGCATTAAAGGAGGGCTTGCGTATTAGTTTTGGTAGTGGGAACACTAGAGAGCAAGTAAAGGAGTTAGCGGCAGAGTTAACTGCGTTAGCTAGAAATCAATTATAATAGAAAGAAGGAAAAAAGGATGTCTTTTGAAATAGAAGCAACTTTACCGGGTAGTAAGTACAAGTATCGCTTAACGGATAAGGTAAAGCGTTTTACCTTGCGTGATAATGGGTTCATTGAAACGAAGGCGGGGAATTTTCAATTCTTGCGTCCGTTAGAAGCAACTCCACAGTCGAAGGAAGGATTTTTGTTAAAAATTATGGTAGATAAAGGTATAAAAAAATTTAAATTATCTACGACTTCTAAGGACGGTATGCGGGCAATAAATATTTTTAAGGATGAGAAAAACAAATTAATTCAGGATAAATTTTATTTCTTATTGGAAGGATTAGTGGATCGGGGAGTTTTGTTTAAAGAAGAAGTTTAATAATAGTTCTCCTTATTCAAAATAAGATGTGTTATCAGTAGCCTTTTGTAAAGGCTGTTCAATTTGTTGTAACGCTGTATTATGTTGTGCAATTGCGCTTTCTATATAGTAATTAAAAAATTATAATTTTCTTGTAAAAAATTGTATGTAACTGCTCTATCATTTTTATCTTTCAAAAACAACCTAAGGTAATGTAAATACGTAAAAATTGATAATAGTTTAACATGATGTTAAACCATTTACGAAATATCCAAAGAATTGCATACTAAGGTGAAAATAGATCTGACCGCGTTTATTGGTCGCTTGCGATGCATTATCAAGAATATCTTAAAAGCTCCTTTCCGTTTACACTTACCTTGGAAAAAGATGAAGATATTACTACAGACCTTGAAGGAATTTACTCAACGGTATTTATTAAGGATATTGTTATAAAGCATGGTATTGCAGATGTAGCGAATCTAGAACGTATTATGCAATTCTTATTTAGTGTATTAGGTTCAATGATTTCAACAAATAAAATCAAAAATACATTAACTTCCAATGGACTTTCTCTTTCTCCGTTAACTGTAGATAAATATGTTTCTGCTTTAGAATCTGGTTTTTTATTTTATCCTGCCCGCAAATATAATGTTCGCGGGAAACGTCTTTTAGCAAGAGAAGAGAAAATTTACGCCGTAGATGTGGGATTAAGAAATGTGATTTTACCGGATGCAAACGAAGATTTCGGTCATATTTTAGAAAATATCATTTTTTAGAGTTACTAAGGAGGAAAAAACATGTTTATATTGGAAAATATGATGAATACGAGATTGATTTTGTAACCGTTAATATAGATAATTCACTCAAATTTTATCAGGTGGCACTTACAACACTTGATGAAAAGACACTTAAACGTGAACTACGTCCTTTACAAAAGTTAAATAATTCATATCCGAAATTTTCACTTACGCTGGATGAAATAAATCCAAAT
This sequence comes from Lactobacillales bacterium, assembly GCA_031288715.1. GTDB lineage: Bacteria > Bacillota > Bacilli > Lactobacillales > Streptococcaceae > JAIRLR01. The sequence goes on from JAITQW010000011.1 coordinate 25,273, forward strand.
GCAAACTATGAGGGAATTCGTAAAATTAATGCATTAGAATGGCTTTTAGATCCTGTTTCACGATTAGAAATTGTTCACAAAAAACATTGTTCACGATCTCGGAGCGATGAATGGTTTTGGCTATTTTCCTATATTTTGTGAGAAATTTTGAAAACAAAATTTCTTTAATTTGTTAAAAGAGCAAGAGTTTAATGAATTAATTTTTATGGGTGATTATGCTAGTGCACAAATTTCTTTATGTATGAATTTACACATTTTTCCTCTTTTTCCATTGCCTGAAAGTAAAGATGCTAAGAATAAAATTTATAGCCAGCTATATTTTGTATGGCTCTGAAGAAACGTTATAGTGGTTTGATAAAAGATTACTAGTGTTATAATTCATATCTCGTATAATCTTTTTGCAAAATGCTATAAAACAAGTTGTATACCATAAAATTATATCTTACTCTATGGGGTGAATAATTGCACACAAAAAATGCTTCCACACTTCTTTGAACACCACCAAAGAGTGTAAAAGCCTTTAAATAAATGGTCATTAAAATGTAAAGGATGAATATTTGAATTACAGCTGTTTGTTGTAGAACTCAACGATAAGTGCTTCGTTAATTTCTGGATTAATTTCATTGCGATCTGGCAAACGAGTCAAACTACCTTCTAGTTTTTCTGCATCAAATGATACAAAAGCAGGATAAGCTAATGTTGCTTCGATTGATTCTTTAATGACTGCTAAATTACGTGATTTTTCACGAACTCCAATAACTTGCCCAACATCAACACGGAAAGAGGGAACATCCACACGTTTTCCATCAACTGTGATATGTCCGTGATTAACTAATTGACGAGCGGCGCGGCGTGTCGTTGCTAATCCTAAACGATAGACTACATTATCTAAGCGACGTTCTAGTAAGATCATGAAGTTAGCTCCATGCTTACCTTCTTTAATTTTTATTGCAGTAACGAACAAGTTTTTAAACTGACGTTCGTTTATTCCATACATGTGACGTAGTTTTTGTTTTTCTGCTAATTGTAAACCATATTCTGATAATTTTATGCGGTTTGTAGGTCCGTGTTGACCGGGAATGTAATTATGACGTGACAATTCTTTCCCTGTTCCTAATAAAGAAATACCCAAACGACGGGCTAATTTCCAAGATGGTCCTGTATAACGAGACATTTTAAATTCCTCCAATTAATTTATTTTTTGGAGTAAAATAACAAATTCGTTTATTTATTGTTTCGTTCAGTTACACTTACGCTTTCACCTCTGCAGCCGTGGGTACTTGCAATAGATTGATAACTGTTGACGACAACTTTTTTTGTTTTTCATAAGATTAAAAAGGTATCTTTAGAGAAATAAACAAAATAAACTGCTGCATTATTTTACGCAAATGTCATTGTAGCAAAATTTTGAGGAATATACAATGAAAAATTCGGCAAGTTGTAACATAAACCCGTCCACTGAAAAATAAAAAAAGACAGATCATCAAAATTCTAATAAAATGTTTAAAGCACCAACCCAAAACATTTAGGAGGAATAAAGATGAAATGCCT
>JAITQW010000039.1 GCA_031288715.1 Lactobacillales bacterium
ATTGCTTTAGGTTGAAAGTTTTTGTATTGTTATTTCTAGTCATGATATACCTCCATTCAAGTTACGCCTTGATGATCGGTGTTTATGCGAATGGAGGATATTAGGAAAAAGCACCTAGATGATTTTCCCTTAAGGGTACCCTTAGGGGATTGATTTGAAAAAAGCGCTATTTTCTGTGAAATGCTAGAGCGCGATCATTGCCAAAGTAATGATCAGCAATAAGCCGTCTAAAATTGAGAATTTTTTGGGAGAATTAAAGGGTTCTACAAATTTTTCAAATTTTCTTCTATATAGTATTTTGTGAATTCATAGTCTTTCCAATAGATGGCTTCAAAGACTTTTAAGCTATCTTCGAAATAAGCTTTTATGTCGCTTTTTTCTTCTGCAAAACTATTCTGTCGAATTAGATCATTAAATACATCTTCCGGAACAATTTCCTGACATAATTCTCTCATTAAAGAAAAGAATTTCTTGAAGTACTTCTTTGAAGATTCCAAATCGTTTTCACGATATTTGATAAGTGCTGCATGGTAGTAGCATGTATTAAAAAATAGGTCACAGTAATGGTTGCGTTCTCTATTTTCTATGACGAATATTTCTTCACAGACTTTGAAAGCTTCGTCCAATCGATCGAGTCTGATCAAAGCTTCTGCTTCGTGCATTTTTAGACGAAATAAGTAATCAGAAATCATTGCTTTTGAGAATATTTCTTTAGCTTTCATAAAGTAATCGTAAGCACCTTGTATTTTATTCAATCTTAGATGAGAAAGGGCTCGTTCTCTGAAGATTATTCCCTGAGCACGGAACATTCTGTTATCCATTGAAGATAATGTCTTAATTAAATCTTCCGCTTCTTTCCCTTCCTTCAAAGACAAGTCATAGTTACCAAGAGCATTGTAAATTCCGCTTAATTTGCTTTTATATGTTATTAAATGGCGAGTGTGCTGTTCGCTTTGATTGATATCTTGACTCAGAATATCAATAGCTTTCTGTATAATATCCACGGATTTTTTGGCATTTCCGCGGTTAATCCCTTCCATGAAATAATTAAATGCTTTTTCCGAATAGATGTCGGCACGTGCGAATCGCGCTTTAGCGGTTTGCCCATTATAATGATCTAAAATTTCAATACCTTTATCAAAACTTTTGTTGGCTTCGTCAAATTTATTATTCCTCATGTAAGTTGATCCAATCAAACGATAATTACGTGCTAACTCCAGAGGATGAGTTTCGAGTTTTGGTAAACTTGCAGACAAATATTCCATAGCTTCCTTATTTTTACTTATCAGCGCATAAACTCTTCCTATTCTCAGATTCAAGAGGGCTAAAGCTACTTCATCAAGATATTCGCATTTTCTATTGATATCCAAAATCTGTTTATAATATTTAAGCGATTCAGCAGCGGCGCATTCTTTTTGGCTATAAATATCTCCTATTGCCGATAACAGATCTATCTTGTAATTATCGACGTTGTCTATTCCAACTTCATCTATCTTGTCTAGAAACGCTTTCAGATGAGGAATTAGCTTATGTAACCCATCATAATTCGTATCTAAATATTCATATGGGGTAAGAATAGATATCATCTTATCTATAATCTGCTTTTTCTCCAATGAATTCATTCTTTTGAGAAGATAGTTTAGTCCTATGCTTTGTGTACTTCTATGTATGGAAATATTATCGTTGTTACAGATAATCATAGAATATTGTTTCAAATAAGTAACCAAACTATCCGCAACAACGGAACCCTTTACTTTCCTCAAAACTTGTAATGGTATTTCTTGTGAATCAAGCAAACATATCAGACATAAAAGGTCCGCAAACAATTGGTTCTTTCCCAAAATCTCGCGGAAATTCGAGGTCACTATTCCATATCTTGTTCGATTGTAATTGGCGCATTCAGACATGATTTTTTGGTTTGTGTTCAAAAATTCATTGGTTGTGTTCTGCATATATTTCAAATAGTTATCTAATGAAACTCCGGTGTTTTTTATATAATACGCTGCGGACGAAACGTCCAGAGGATATCCAGGAATCAGTTTTAGAAACTCTTCTACTTTTTCATCTTTTGAAATCTCTAATATTTCGCTGAATAATTTTTCTTTTTCTTCATTTTCTAGTTCGGTTATCTGAATAACTTTTATCTCCCCCAAATAACTTACGGTTTCGATATTTTCGTTACGTGTAGTGATAATAACCTTTCCGTTTCCCCATATCTTAGAATCTTTTGGACAAAAATCCTTCAGGTATTCCAGGTTTTCTAAATTATCAAGCACCAATACCCACGGTGATTGCTCTTTCATTCTCTTTTGAATGAAGCGAAGTTGTTGTTTATACTTTTTCGTTTCGTCTGCTATGCCATTTATGAATTTCAAGTCGTCTCTATGAGAGAGATTAATCGCGACGGTATATGCAAGATCTGTGAAGCTATTTTTTAGTGAATTTTCCGTTTCTGCGTTTATTTCATACTTCAAATTTACATTAGATTTCCACAAATATCTTCTTGCCAAGGTTGTTTTACCAGCTCCTCCATGACCAACAAGTGCGATTATTGTAATGTTATGATCTTCAGCTAAAGCGCTTTCTATTTGTTCGGCTATATTCTTCCTCTCTAGAAAATATTTAGTTATGCGTAATTCTTCTTTGTCAGTGCAGCACAAGATCTTTTGAAAATGATTTATCGTCATCAGGAGAGTAGCCATTGATATTAGAATGTAACCTATATATTTTAGCTTAAAATATTTTTTTCGATCTTCTATAATAAAAATTTTCATTTTTGAAATTCTTTCGTATCTGTTATACAGTTCATCAAGAGATTCTGTTTCTTTTAGTGAATTGATCGCTGCGTCTCTTGTGAGACAGTTAATCTTTCCCAAAATGTTATGAACATGCGCTTCGACAGTTTTGTAGGAAATATTTAATAAATTCGCGATCTCTTTATTAGAGCAACGTCCGATAATACAGGCTAATACGTCCAGTTCACGACAAGAAAGAGATTTATAGGAAAAACCATGTACACTTCCGCCTGCGTTTATGGGAATATTTAAGGATTCATATTCAACATTCCGTTCTGTTGCCGATTTTTCACTCCTAGCCTTGAAATATTTGTGAATCAGCTGGTCTAAAAAATGTTTTAAATAATTCGAGTAATTCGAGATATAACTCTGTATAATTTTTTTTGTGCATATAGTATTACTTCCCATTGTAAATCCCTCTATATGCCATTTTCCATGAAAAAAAAGAAATTACATCACATAAAATAAATCACCAGCATCGCATAGAATAAATTAATTGATCCGTATAGCCTGATGAATAACTGAATACATAAGGATACATTCCTATGCATCACGTTTTCTTGCAGATTGAATATATTTGAAATGCGCAGCCCAAGGTTGTAAAATTTGAGTAGAGACAATTAAAGTCAACATAGCTTTGGAGTATCGAGTGATTCCTTTTAATGAGACACAAAGCATTAGTGGAATAGTATTTACCAATAGAGAGCTTGAAATCATCTCTTGTATATCCAATGGCTTGTCAGTAAAAGATACGGGTATTTTATTAAATATTTCTCATAATACCGTCAGTACGCATATTCGCAATATAATGCAAAAAACAGGAAGCTCTTCTCAAAGAGAGATTCTAAAGTTTCTAGAATTATCAGATCAATATATGATGATTCATAATAGGTATATTGATTTAATTGTGATTAATGAATTTGAGCAACGGCTAGCAGAAATAGCTAAATCGCAGTGCAATAATAAAAAAATGTGCATCATGTATGCTACAGATCATGGCGCATATGAGGATATTTATCACCATCTAGAACTTGCTGGAATAATTGTCAGTTTAAAATATGAGAATTTTAATAGTGGATTCCAAGAAAATTACTTCCATATAGTTTGCACATCTACTGATGCATCAATTTTCAATAACCCAACTAAAAATGTAGTTCTTTTATCAAAGATAAATCAAAGGACAGTTTTATATGGAATGGCCAATCCAGTTGATGATTATTATTTAGCGATTCTAAGTTGTGTAGGGCTGATATATGATTCTGATCAGGTTAAAAATATCTCAAATAGTTTTCAAAAATACTATGCAAATAAGCAGAGATTTAGTACTGTTAGCTTACCAAATAAAGTATCTAAAATGAAAAACAACAGATATAGATATATTCTCTCGAGTATATTGTTTAGTTTAGGCATAATTCTAGCTTATGTGGTAGTTAATCATGTTACTTTTAGTAATCCTAAAGTAGCAGTTTCCAATATACAAAACATCAATGAAGAATTTTTGTTGTCAAGAAAAAATGTTATCAAACAAATAGATAAAGCACTGAAGAAACAATCTGGTATCAAGTTTGCAGTTTTGATAGGTCCTGGCGGAATTGGTAAAACGACGGTGGCACGAAATTATCTATATGTTCATGATTTTAATTTGAAATGGGAAATAAATGCCGAAACAGAGATGAGTATTTCTGATTCATTCTATAACTTGGCTTTTGCTTTGGCCAATACTAAAGAGCTGCGAGAAACGCTATCATATATACAGGCCGGGTCAGATTATAAGAATAAAAATAAACAGATAATCTCTTTTGTTTTTTCACAATTAAAAGGTGTCGAGAATTGGTGTTTACTTTTTGATAACGTGGATAATTTCAATATAATACAGTCAGTTGTTCCTTTTGATTCCAAAATATATGGTAGTGGTAGTGTGCTTATTACTACTAGAAATGATAATTTTAAAAATGTAAATTTTCTATCTCGTTCGGCATTAATTAATATAGAAACCTTAAATAGTAAAGAAAGCATGCAGTTATTTTGCGATATATTAGGAACTGACCATAAAATTTTTGAGAAGAGTAAAGAAATAGAAAAGCTTTTACAAAATATTCCAGCTATGCCATTAGATATTTCGTCAGCTGCATATTTCATTAAAAATACTGGTACAACTCCGGATGAATACTTGAAAACGCTCTATGAAACTATTTATACAGAAAAAATGGAAACAAACTTATTGGAGGAAAGCTCTAATTATAAGAAGAGCAGATATAGAATCATCACGTCTATTTTTGATACTCTTCTTAAAATAAATCCAAATTTTAAGGAGCTTCTTCTATTATTGTGTTTATTAGATTCTCAGAACATTCGTCAAAAGTATTTTGAAAAATGCAAAGATAGAATAATTGTTCAAGAATTTATTCATCATTTGCGTAGATTTTCCTTAGTTTTTGAAAATCATAACATGATATCTATTCACAGAAGCACTCAAAAAATAGGTTTGAGATATTTAATTAAACTATTCAGCACCGCTGAAATAGATGAAGTATTCAATAAAACCATATCCAATATGAATCTGTACAATAAAATGATGTTTAATTTTTTTGAAAGAAATCAACAGGATGACCTTAACAATGCAAAAAACATAACGGCATCGCATTTACAATCTATACTAAACAAAGTGATATTTTTGCCCATAGATAAAAAAACGCAAAGTAGATATGAAATTAAGCTTTTGTTTGCGCTTTTGTATTACTACCAATACTCAAAATCTCGCAAATTTATACAAGAGTTTGCCGAGCAGATAATAAAGCTTAATGATACTGAAAACGTCTTAGACGATGTGTCTCTTGCGATTTTATTAGAAATTTGCGGGAATAAATGTACTTTTCTTAATGAATATATAAAAGCAAAAAATTATTTATCGCGATGTATTTCTATATGTAAAAAAAACAAAGAAGCTGCACAAGTTTATGTAATTTGCCTGGCTGATTTCGCCAAATTATTCGCCTTAACGGGAGACTTTGATAAAGCAAAATTATATCTTGAAGAAGCTTCAAAACTCGTTTTAAATTCAAAGAAAATGTGGAAACTGCAATTAAGAGAAGCGGTTTTTGCTAGATATTTCAGATGTTATAATAGCTATTTTGTATGTTCGCAAGAGCTTCAGACTGTAATAGATGTTGCTATAGATATACTAAAATCCTTAAATGCTAACGAATTGTTTTATATTAAAGGTATATACAACGGAAATTATGATATTCCTATCTTTTTCATAAGAAAGGCTTTAGCTGGTTTGTATAACAGGATTGGAGAATACGACAAAGCTTATGGATGCGAGAAAGAATCACTGTTTTTTCTAAAGAGAATTCAATCAAATGAAGCCTCACTTATTAGTTACGAAGCGGATTTAAATATATGTGAGGGCGTGACTCTTTTGAGAAAAAACAAACTTTCTGAAGCTTACAACAAATTTGTAGAGTACATCAGTGCAAAAGAAAAGATGCAAGAAAACTCTTTTATGCATAACGTTTTTATTTTTATATCTGAGGTCTTAATAAGACAAAACAAACTAGAAAAAGCATATGAATATGCTAAAAATGCTTTTACGAGGTTGCAAAACAGTTATACGAATGATGATAAATTTTACAAAGCAATTTGCTGTTATTACTTGGCGTTAATTGAGTTAAAAAAAAATAATTTACAACAGGT
>JAITQW010000034.1 GCA_031288715.1 Lactobacillales bacterium
TTGGAATCAACTCTTCTGCTTCAGGTTCTACAATGTGCTTTTCCTTATTCAATATGTATATCATCCTTTTTATTTTATTATATTTCAACACAAAATAAATCAAAAGCGATGCTTATTAACAGCAAGATAGTAACACATCATTTTTAGCTATGTTTTCAAAAACATCTTCTTAAACATGAATAAATAATAGCAAATTTCTACTAAGTAATGTTTACATAAATATCTTCCTGATAAGAAATTGATCAAAGCTAATAGGCAGTGAAAGCACATATAACCATTTTGTGAAAAACAGAAGTAGACTTTGCGTAACGAGTTCTCGCTTTTCAAAATTTTTTCAATCTCAAAAATGCATTTCTCACTAAATAACAAAATTGATGGAGATACGAATCGTATTCTCTTTGAATTTTTTATTTATTATGCAATTTTTTAGCATATCGCATTTATAATAAGAACCTGTTTCACGATTAAAAATCGTTTACAAAAAACATTGTTCATGATTAAAAATCATTCACAAAAAACATTGTTAACGATTTCAGAGCTCAAAAATTTATTTCACTAAGGGTCATTAATGTTTTACGTTTATGTAGTATGTTTGTGCAAAACTTGCATGTATCTATTTCATTTATTTAGAATACAGCTAAATAATTAGATTAGGAAGTGGTGGTATGGTTGAGAGGAAACTTTTCCTTGTAAGCGATGGGACAAAAATTTATTATGAAGTCACAGGATGTGGGTTTCCTTTAGTAATGCTTCATGGAAATGGAAATTCTGGTAGAGTATTTAAGAGGCAAGTTGCTTTTTTAAAAAAATATTTCCGGTGTATTGTCATTGATAGTCGTGGACACGGAAAATCTGGAAATTTAGCGAATATTTTAAATTTTTCGCGAATGAGCAAAGACCTTCAAGAGATACTGGAACACGAAGGAATCACTAAAATTCATCTTCTAGGGTTTAGTGACGGTGGGAATATTGCGGCACGTTTCGTAGTAGATTACCCTATCTATGTTGAGAAATTGATTTTGAATGCTGCAAATCTGCAAGTGGATGGATTGTATTTATGGGCACGCCTCTTGTCGAGGTTAGAAATTCTTTTTGCAAAATTGATGAGAAGAAACGTGGCAATAAAAAACTTATTGTTGCAAGAGACAAAGATTACAAAGAAAGAGCTGAATCATATTACTCAACCAACCTTAATTTTAGTAGGGCAGTTTGATGTGGTTTATCAATATTACTCAGAAAATTTAGCAAAGCAGATTCCGACAGCGGTACTTAAAGTATTTCCATCTGCAAAGCATAATTTTTTGTGGAAATTACCGAGAAATTATAACAAAATAGTTTTGGATTTTTTGCAGGAAAAATTTGAGAGGTTCTAGAATCTGTTAATTTGTCTTTCTATGGATGTTAACCTATAGGTGCCGGAAGTCGAGAGTTACATTCTGCCTAAACTCTGACACACTTCATGTGTCAATTGTTAAGGTAGTTTGCACCGAAAGGTACATCCTGCCTAAGTTCTTCTGCACTTCGTGCCGCAATCACTAAGGCAGTTCGCAATTTTGCTGTTAGGCAGATTGTTAGCAATGTTTTTTGTGAATGATTTTTAATCATGAACAATGTTTTTTGTGAATAATTTTTAATTATGAACAATGTTTTTTGTGAATGATTTTTAATCGTGAAACAGGTTTCTAAGTGTTGTTGATATGTTGAGATAGGGGAAGAAGATGAAAAGAGTGATTATTGCATGGATAAAAGAGAGAACTAAGTATGTGAAGGCTGTTTTTGTAGTGACTGTTCTCTTATTTGTAGGGTTAAAATTTGTAGAAATTATGAAACAATTTAAAGGAGATCGTTTTCAGGAAACTCTAACGATGATGCCACCCATTTTTTTTGTTTTAATTTTAGTGGTAGGCTTACTATCGATTTTACCTATGATTGCTTATGACTTTTTCTTGCAGAGATTGCTTCAAAATAAGTATAAAAAATTTTATGTGTTTGAAACAAGTTGGTTAATTAATACCTTGAATAATATGATTGGTTTTGGCGGAGTATTTAGCTTAGGTTTACGTTCGCAGTTTTACGGACGAGATAAGGATCCAAAAGAAGTGCTGAATGGGACAACAAAAATATTTTTATTTACGATGTCAGGTTTGTCGGTATACAGTTTATTTTCGCTATTTTTAGTGTTTTTTGATTATGGAAATTCATTTTTAAGAGATTACTGGTTGGTATTGCTTGGTGGAGCACTTTATTTTCCTTTGATATTGTTTATCACTGCCCACAAGAAAGAAGGAATTCTTGGTGGATTATCTTCTAAGATGCGTTTTTCTTTGTTGGGTATTTCTTTTTTTGAGTGGACCGGAGTTGGTGTTACTTTTTTGATAACTGGTAAATTACTTGGTGTTCATTTATCGGTGTTCGAAATTTTTCTATTATTTATTGTTTCGATGGTGATCGGGATTGCTTCTATGATTCCTGGAGGATTGGGAACTTTTGATTTGACTATGGTTGCCGGATTAAAAGGATTAGGAATTCCCGAAGAACTAGCATTGGCATGGATTTTATTGTATAGGGTAGCGTATTATTTTGTTCCTTTTTTGATTGGCCTGATTGTATTTGTTCGTCATATGGGTACGCGTTTTAATAAGCGTTTTGATGATATTCCTAAGGAGTTAGTGGTTGAATTAGCTCATAAAGGATTGGGATTTCTTTTGTATTTTTCGGGAATTTTATTGGTTCTATCAGCGACTATTCCGGAAGCTTTTTCTTCACTTAGGTGGTTGCAAAAGATAAGTCCTTGGTCGGAGCAATTCGTGGCGCAGTCTCCAAAGATTATTTTAGGATTTTTGATGATAGCCAGTGGACGTGCAATTTTTGAGCATGTAAAAAGAGCATATTTTGCTACTTTGAGCTTGTTTTTTGTTTTGTTTTTCTATGTTTGGTTTCAGGGACATTCGTGGGTTTCGAATGTTTTTATTATTGTGATGATTTTACTATTGAGTATTTCTAAATCGGAACTTTATAGAGAGCAATTAGTGGTGGGTTTAGAAAATCAATTTAAAGATGGGTTGGTTATTATAGGTCTTGTTTTATTATATTTAGTGGTTGGAGCATGGAATTGGGTGCCGAAGGTTCATAAATTAAAACATGTACCAGGTTTCTTTTTGTTTCCTTCAGAAAAATTATGGATGTCGGGTTTTTTTGCAGTAACTTTTGTTGCTTTAGCAATGCTGGTTTACTTTAAATATTTAGAGGGTCGAAAACAAAAGGTTGGTTTATCCTTTATGGCTTCGGTGGAAAAACGAGTAGCGTCTGTTTTATCTAATTATGGGGGGAATACAGAGAGTCAACTTGTGTATTTGGGAGATAAGAAAATTTTCTTCTTTACTGATAAAAACGGTGAAGATACGGCTTTTCTGCAATTTTCTTATTTTCGTGATAAGACTGTAGTGATGGGTTCTCCGTCAGGAAAAGTTAGCGATTTTTCAAAGTTGATTAAGAATTTTATTAGAGAATGTGATTTGTTGGGGTACTCTCCTGTTTTTTATGAGGTAACTGAAGAGGTGACACTTATTCTTCATGAATTTGGTTATTCTATGATTAAAATGGGGGAAGAAGGGCATGTTGATTTGCCTAATTTTTCTATCAGTGGCAAAAAACAACGAGGGAATCGAGCGACGATGAATCGTATGAAGAAGGAGGGAATACGTTTAGAAATTTTGCAACCTCCTTTTCATAAATCAGATTTAAGGCGCTGTAGAGAGATTTCAGAGGAATGGTTAGGCTCTCGGCGTGAGCGTGGATTTTCAATGGGCTTCTTTTCAGAGGATTATATTAAACGAGCGCCATTGGCAGTGGCGAAAGATGCTAATGACAAAATCATTGCCTTTGCAAATGTGATGCCAACATATACGGAAAAAATGGTATCTATTGATTTAATGCGCTATACAAAAGGTGCACCACAGAGTGTCATGGATTTCTTATTTATTTCATTGTTTAATTACTATAAAGATAAAGGTATTAAAGTTTTCAATCTTGGAATGGCACCTCTTAGTAATGTTGGTGTGTCGCGGAAAAGTTTTGTTCAGGAGCGAATCGCTAATTTAGTTTATCAGTTTGGATCCCATTTTTATGCATTTCAAGGAGTGCGTGAGTATAAGAATAAGTATGCAAGTCATTGGCATTCAAGGTATACTATGTATTCTCGAGATGATATGATTCTATTTGTTGTTTGGGCACTGATTCGTGTGGGAAATCGGAAGGTGAAAAGCTAAGTATGTATGAGTATCTAAAAGGGAAAATTGAAGAGATTACACCTTATTATTTGGTTATTGAAGTGAATGGGATCGGTTTTCAGTTATTGAGTGCAAATCCTTATTCTTTTTCAGAGAAGGTAGGGGAGGCAACAAAAATTTATATTTACCAAGTTGTGCGTGAGGATTCTCATACTCTTTATGGTTTCCATACTCGGGATGAAAAGTTATTATTTTTGAAATTGATTTCAGTTTCAGGAATTGGACCTAAGTCGGCGCTGGCTATTTTGGCAAATGAAGACGAAGAGGGTATTGTAATGGCAATTGAACAGTCAGATGTTTCTTATTTAACGAAATTTCCAGGTGTTGGTAAGAAGACGGCTTCTCAGATGATCTTAGATTTGCAGGGTAAATTAGAAGATTTACTGAATATTTCGACTTCTAACAGTTTGTCTATGTCATCTGAGAAATCAGAAAAATCAAAAAAGAGAACCGAAGCTTTAGAGGCGTTAAGTGCTCTAGGGTATGCCAGTAAAGATGTGAAACGAGTCGAAAAAGAGTTGCGAGATGTAAGCTGTCAGACGGCTGATCAATATTTGAGACACGCGTTGAAGCTGTTATGAAATTAAGAACCTGTTTCACTTAAAAATCGTTCACAAAAAACATTGTTTATGATTAAAAATCATTCACAAAAAACATTGTTAACGATCTCTTGTAATTACAATTAGGAAGGAATAGCAAATGGACGAGCAAAGAATGATCGTTTCGGATAGATTGAATGAAGTAGAAGAGGTTATTGAGAAATCATTGCGTCCAAGTAATCTTGCGCAATATATTGGTCAAGAGCCGTTGAAAGAGCAGCTGGAAATTTACATAAAGGCTGCAAAAGCAAGAGAAGAAGCTCTAGATCATGTTTTATTATTTGGACCTCCAGGTCTTGGTAAGACGACAATGGCGTTTGTGATTGCGAATGAATTGGGTGTGAATTTGCGTCAAACTTCTGGACCTGCTATCGAAAAGCCTGGGGATTTGGTGGCTGTACTTAATGAGTTAGAAGCAGGGGATGTTTTGTTTATTGATGAGATTCATCGATTGCCAAAAATTGCGGAAGAGTTACTGTATTCAGCGATGGAAGATTTTTATGTCGATATTCTTGTGGGACAAGGAGTTGCTGCACACCCAATGCATTTTTCTTTACCGCCTTTTACTTTGATTGGTGCAACGACAAGGGCGGGAATGCTTTCGGAACCTTTGAGAGCTCGTTTTGGGATTATGAGTCATATGGAATATTACAAGGTGGAAGAATTGCAAGAAATTGTGGATCGTTCTGCAGAGATTTTTAATGTTGAGATTGAGAGCAATGGAGCGTTCGAAATTGCAAGGCGCTCTCGTGGAACTCCGCGGATTGCGAATCGTCTGTTGAAGCGTGTGCGTGATTTTTCGCAAGTGAAAAGTGATGGAGTGATTCGCAAGAAACAAGCAGATGAAGCCTTGACAATGTTGTGCGTGGATTCTTGTGGGTTAGATATAGTTGATCGGAAGCTTATGAAAGCGTTGATTGAGATGTACAACGGAGGTCCTGTGGGAATTGGAACATTGGCAGTTAATGTTTCAGAAGATGCGGAGACCATTGAAGATATGTATGAGCCATATCTGATTCAAATAGGTTTTATTAGGCGAACTATGCGAGGAAGAGAAGCTACAGCTGCAGCTTATACTCACTTTGGATATACAGTTGACAAATCCTTATGATGATTTTTATCTTAGAGCCTATAGTCTTATTAGTCCTCTTTCAGCGAGAATTGAAATTTCAAAAGTTTGCATTTATAAATAAATATAGATCTCTAGCGAAATGAATTTTTGAGCCTTAAGATCGTTAATAGTTTCCTAGGTCTGAATTTTGAATCAGATTATATAAAGTATTAATTTTTAATAAAATTAATAAAAGCGGTTTGTTATCATGGAGTAGTTTTCGTTATAATGAAAGTCGTAATTTTCAGAATGGTTCTGATATTTGTAGGAGGAAGAGGGAGTTCCCTTGTGTAGAAGGTAGATGAAGGTATTCAAATTTTTCAGTAAAAAAAGTGTATCAGAAAGCAAACAGGAATTGACAAAAAAATTCCTTGAAGGGAAGAGATCTCATATTCTATTTCGTTTGAACTTGTTATTTTTTGTAATCTTTGTCTTATTTATTTCGTTAATTGTTCGCCTAACTTCTTTGCAAATTATTGACAATAAGCGTTATGAAGAACGGGCAGTTGCTTCAAATCAGCAAGTTGTTCAAACATCTTATCCTCGTGGTCAGATTTATGATGCTAAAGGAGCTCCTCTTGTGACAAATATAGCTAGGCCAGCCATTGTATATACCCGAGGAAGAGGGATTTCGTCGCAGAAATTGCGAAAAATTGCATTGAAGCTAGTGGAGTTAGTAAAGATTGCTCCTGATGACCATTTGACTGAGCGAGATAAAAAAGATTTTTGGCTGGCAGATAAAGGAAATGAAAAACTTGCGCGTAAGCGATTGAATGATAACGAATTGCGAGATAAAAAAGGTGAAGTATTATCTGCATCTAAATTGTATTCTAAGATAGTTGATAAGGTAAGTAAAGCTGAGATTAATTTCAATGAAAAAGACTTAGCTGCTGCAACTGTTTTTAAACGAATGAATAATGCTCCTGAATTTTCAACGGTTACTATTATTGATAAAAATATTTCTGAGGGAGATTTAGCTGTTGTCGGCGAGAATGAGGGAGAACTTTCGGGAATTTCGACTTCTACTAATTGGGAAAGAAATTATGTAGAGGATTCGGCGATTCGATCAATTTTAGGGGGTATTTCTTCTGAAAAAGCCGGACTGCCTGCGGAAAAATTGAAAGAATATTTAAAGAAAGGGTATTTACGAAACGATCGAGTAGGAATTGCTTATTTGGAAGAGCAATATGAGTCGGTATTAAAAGGGCAAAAAGAAAAAACAGAATTGATCTTTGACAAAGGCGGAAAAGTTGCTGAAAAGAGAGTGATTCAAGCTGGAGAAAAGGGCAAAAATTTGAAGCTTTCTTTGAATATGGAATTTCAGAAGAAGGTGGAAGAGGCTTTAGAGCAAGAATTTAGTGCTGTTTTAAATGGAGAAGTTGGAGAACGTTGTCCTGGAGCTTATGTGGTAGCGATAGATCCTCGGAATGGTGCAATTCAAGCCATAGCTGGAGTGAGTCGAAATATGGATGAAAAAAATAGCGAGGTCAATAAGGATGCGTTAGGAGCCATTGGGAATGTGTATCCACCCGGATCCATTATCAAGGGAGCCACTATTACTGCAGGTTATGAAACGGGAGTCATTTCTGGTAATGAAACTCTTCAGGATATTCCAATTAAACTGAGAGGAACGCCTGCTAAACAGTCTATTTTTTATAAGGATTATCCTAATAGAATGTTGACAGCAGTAGCAGCTTTAGAAAATTCTTCAAACTCGTATATGATGCAGGTTGCTTTGAGAATTTTAGGAGTTTCGTATCACGATGAGATGTCTCTTCCGACCAATAATAAAGACAATGCATATAAAAAATTACGTACAGCATTTCACCACTATGGATTGGGCGTAAAAACAGGAATTGATTTGCCAAATGAATCTTCTGGATTTGAAGGAAGTACAAAAGTTAATGGCGCTATGGGTAAATTTTTAGATTTATCTTTTGGTCAGTATGATTCGTATACTACCTTGCAGTTAGCCCAGTATGCTGCTACGATTGCAAATGGTGGAAAACGCCTAGAACCACATATTGTGGAAGAAATTTATCAAAGTGATTTAAAAGATAGTTTAGGAAAATTAGAGAAGAAGATTAAACCAAACGTGTTGAATACCGTACCGATTTCAAAAGACGAGATGGATGTTATTAGAACAGGTTTTTATCAAGTGGTACATGGACATGATTTTCACACAACGGCGAGTAGTTTAAAATCTAACAAAATAGATATAAGTGCAAAGACGGGGACGGCGGAAATGTCTGAGACAGCAGATGGTGCATGGATTACAAATATGAGTGTTGCAGCTTTTGCACCTAGTTCAGATCCGCAGTTGGCAGTTGCGGTTATGTTTCCAAATGTAAAAATACGAAATTACAAGTATAATCCAAACCTTGAGGTAGCGAGAAAAATTTTTGAAGTTTACCATGATATGTATATGAAAGATTGAAAGTTTTTCTGTGGTTGAAATTTTGGATAAGATGGAAGTATTGAAGAAAGTATTGAGAGATAATCTCGTAAATTCCTTCATTATCTTTGTTTTGTAGACTAGCCTGTTTTATAATAGTTAATGGAGGCCGAGACGAAGTGTCTTGGTCTTTTCTTTTTATTTAAAAATAGTTATCTTTGTATGTGAATATAGATTTTGTATCAAAAGGAGTGCAGCATGATTCAATCTTTACTGATTATTTGGGAATTTATTTTGAAAAATGTTTCAACCTCTGTTTTGGTGATCAATATTTTGTTAAGTATTATGGTTGTTTTTAGGGAAAAAAAGCCATCATCTAGCATGTGGGCATGGATTTTAGTGATTAATTTCATTCCTATTTTAGGTTTCTTTTTGTATTTGATTTTAGGTCGAGGTTTAAGTAGAATTCGTCTGTTTGACTTACAAATTCAAAAAAAATTAGGAATGATGGAGGAACTTAAGAGGCAACAAGAAGAGATTCTTTTAGGAAATTATCCTGATCCACCGATTGGCGATATAGATGCACGTGGACTTATTCATATGACAAATGTATTTGAGAATAATTACTATGCGATGCACTCTGAAGTAAAGTTGTTTACGGATGGTCGAAAAAAATTTGATGCATTGATTGAGGATATTCGAAATGCAAAACATCATATCCATTTTCAATATTATATTTTTCGGCTGGATGACTTGGGTAAGGAAGTTTATTTGGAGTTGCTGGCGGCGCAAAATCGTGGAGTTAAAGTGCGAATATTGTTGGATGCATGGGGTTCGCATGAGGTTAAGAAAAAAGATTTTAAAGAGCTGATTTATGCAGGTGGAGATGTTGTTTTTTTCTTTCCAATTAAACTGCTTTTCAGTTTTCGTGTGAATTATCGAAATCATCGAAAAATTGTGGTGGTTGATGGAAAGATAGCTTATACAGGTGGCTTTAATGTTGGGAATGAATATGTAGGGTGTTCAAAAAAATTTGGGTATTGGCGAGATAATCATTTGCGTTTAACAGGGGAGGGAGTCTATTCACTACAAAATCGTTTTATTATGGATTGGAATTCACAGCATATTAATGAAATTAAGCAACCGGAAAAATATTTTCCAAAAGATGAATGTACGGGTGATTTACATTTACAAATTATCACTAGTGGACCGAATTCGCATGAAGAAGAGGTACGAAATGTTTATCTAAAAATGATTAACATTGCAAAGAAAGAAATTTTGATTCAAACACCATATTATATTCCGGACGATTCGGTGCATGAAGCATTGAAGACGGCGTTAATGAGTGGTGTTCATGTAAGGTTGCAAATTCCTAATAAGCCAGATCATCCGTTTGTGTATTGGGCAACGTACTCATTTGCGGCTGAGCTTTTGACATATGGAGCAGTAGTTGAAACGTATGAAAAAGGATTTGTACATGCGAAGACAATTATTATTGATGGGGGGATTGTCAGTATTGGTTCGGCAAATATTGATGTGCGATCGTTTACGTTAGATTTTGAGGTGAATACATTGATTTATAATAAAGAGTTTGCAAAAATTGTTCGCAAGGCTTTTTATGCGGATGAGGTAGATTATCATGTGTTAACAGGAGAGGAATATGGGAATCGTTCAAATATCATTCGCTTTAAGGAAAGTTTAGCGCGATTGATTTCTCCGCTATTGTGATATTATATTTTTTATAAATGAGGGATAAAAGACTCCATTTTTTACAGATCACAAAAATATGTTAATATTAATAATATGTGGATTACTACGTTGAGACTCTTAGGGAAGAGAAAATTAAATTTTCATACATATTAGTTTTCGAGGAGGTCGAATTGTTATGTCTTTTCACTTGAAAAAATGGAGACGTTTCTCTTGCCACGATCATCATTTTCAAAAAGATCTATTGTAGTTTATCTATGTAGAAAGTAGAGGAATTAATTATGTATAACAATCTTAAAGATGAGAAAGAAGAGGTTCGTTGTTCTTTTTGTGGAAAGTCGCAAAGTGAAGTAAGAAATGTTATCGCGGGACCATCAGTTTATATTTGTAATGAGTGTGTGGATCTTTGCAAGCAGGTTATGGATAAAGATTTGTATGAACAAATCTTACAAGAATTATCGGATGTGCCTAAACCAGCAGAATTACTGTCTGTTTTAAATGAGTATGTGATTGGTCAGGATCAAGCAAAAAGATCTTTGGCAGTTGCTGTTTATAATCATTATAAACGTGTAAATCAAGTTCAGGATGAGACTGAAGTGGAATTGCAAAAGTCTAATATTTGTTTAATTGGACCTACAGGTTCTGGGAAAACATTTTTAGCTCAAACGTTAGCTCGCAGTTTAAATGTTCCATTTGCGATTGCAGATGCGACAAGTTTGACGGAGGCTGGATATGTCGGAGAAGATGTAGAAAATATTCTTCTTAAGTTAATTCAAGCAGCTGACTTTAATGTAAAAAGAGCAGAGCGTGGAATTATTTATATTGACGAGATTGACAAAATTGCTCGCAAATCTGAAAATGTTTCAATTACTAGGGATGTCTCGGGTGAAGGAGTGCAGCAAGCGTTGCTTAAAATTTTAGAGGGAACGGTTGCAAGTGTTCCACCTCAAGGAGGAAGAAAGCATCCTCAACAAGAATTATTGCAGATCGATACAAAAAATGTTCTATTTATTGTTGGTGGAGCATTTGATGGAATTGAGCAAAAGATTCGAGATCGTATGGGTGAAAAAATTATTGGTTTTGGTTCGTCTACTAAAAAATTACCTGAAGACGCAAGTGTGATACAAAACATTATTCCAGAAGATTTATTGAAATTTGGTTTGATTCCAGAATTTATCGGACGCTTACCAGTGATTGCTGCACTTGAGCGATTAACTGTTCCTGATTTAGTGCGTATTTTAACAGAACCTAAAAATGCCTTAGTGAAGCAATATAAAAAATTGCTATCATTTGATGAAACAGAACTTGAATTTACGCAGGAAGCACTGAAATCAATAGCGGAGAAAGCAATTGAACGGAAGACAGGTGCGCGTGGATTGCGCTCAATTATAGAAGAAACAATGCTTGATGTTATGTTTGATGTGCCAAGTGATGAAGATATTGTAAAAGTAATTATTACGCGAGAAGCTATTTTAGGTGAAGAAGGTCCTGAATTGATTTATCGTGATGGAGATAATTTAGCTGCGAGTTGATTGAAAGTCTGAAAGGTGAATTGTGAAATGAAGTTAGCCACCCATACACATTTTAAAATTCACCGTGACTAACTTGCTGTTGCAATTTGGGATTTTTTATTTTCTGACCCTTGTGTTTTCTGTTTTTTGGACGTTCAGTTGGTACTTCTGTGGAATAAATTAAAATAACTTCGTATTCTACATCACCTTTTTGCAATGATTTACGCCCAGGAAGTGCGAAAATTCCGTCCTTAATAAGAATGTCCTCGGGATCCATTTGATAATTTTGTACGCGTAAAATTCCAATATTCCGCAGCTTTCCCCAATGCGGAAATATGTCCGATGCTCTATGAGATATTCAAGAGTCATCAAAACCATATCTTCTATAGATAGCTTATTTTTTGACCTCCTCTTGCTTTCTTTACATGGAAAGACGAATTTAGTGGTAACATTACAGAGTGGTCGTAGTAAAAGAGGTAGTAATGAAGGTATTCTTTAGACTGATTTGGATTATGTGGAGCCTGCTGCTCCTGGCCACTAAACCAGTAGCTCCAATTGCTAAGCAAATTAAAAAATCTGCGACTCCTGCAGCACCGATTATTCAAAATATTGAATGGCAAAATCAGACAATTTCTAACACTCTGGTTTTGTGAAATTAGACGGAAAAGATTATGTTTCAGTTTTACAGAAAGAATTAAATGCTCTAGATTCGAAAGTAGTATTGTTTTGAATCATCCAAGATTTCAATGTCCTAAAGGCGCCACCTGGGGATGTTGTGATGAAGTACTTGTTCATACGTACAATGGTTACTTTTCTCCTATAGAATCGGGTCAATGTGGATTGGTTGCTTCTTTTCATGCCAAAATACCTATGAACCCCTCAATAAAAGATCATATCGGTCAAATTTTAAAAGTTCCTAAAGAGCATCTGCCAGAAGAACTTACTTTGACAGTACAAGATAAAGATACACAAGGAGATGGTTCAGAAAATCAACCGCAACTTCAGTTAAAACCACAATGGTGTTTTGCTAATCGCCACAAAAATGGAACTACTAAGAGTATTGTTAAAGCAGATATAGCAATTTTAGATGGTAGAACTACTTTTAAGAAATTGCCAACTATGAAATCTTCAGTATCTTTACATCCATGGGGCAATGGTGCTATCCGCCTTGGCCGTGATCCAAAT
>JAITQW010000038.1 GCA_031288715.1 Lactobacillales bacterium
GCTATTTTATTTGATGTCTAAGAGATTATTCTATATAAATTTACGGGCCTATAGCTCAGCTGGTTAGAGCGCACGCCTGATAAGCGTGAGGTCGATGGTTCGAGTCCATTTAGGCCCATAAAATTAATGAAAATAACATTAAGATGGTAGTTTATATTTTTAAGTGGATAGAACTGGTTTTAGATTTGCCACCAATTTTCGGATGAGTCTTCATACTTTTCTTTATAAAAATTCTTAAAACGGCGCTTTGCTCGCAATGCTGCTCGTTTTTTTTGTTCCTCCGATTTGAATGGGTAGGTATCTTTTCCTCCGCTTATCCACTGTAGAAAAGCAGCTTGCTCCATTTTGGATAGATGTTTTGTTATAAAATTGATGAAAAATTTTTTAAATCCCATTTTTCGAATGAAATCATTTTCTGGATACCTTGATGTTATGTATGGCAAAGAAATGTCACAGTATTTTTGCGCTATGCATTCGACAGGTTCACCGTTTTCGTTTGTCCTTTTTTTTGCATATTGTTTTCGATAATAAGAAATTAACCAACGCTTTAAATTGGCTTTAAAACAAGTTCCTTTTGTCCACTGTAATTTTTCATTGTAATTTTCCAATGTGCGCCATAAGATAATTCTTGCCTCTTGTTCAAAATCGTCAAGCTCAATAGATTTTATTGCAAATGTACGGTACATTTTTAAAACTAGTGGGCGGTAAGCTCTATACTCTTTTTCTAAATCAAACATATACTATGTCCTCCCTACTTATTTTCTGAAATTGACTTCAGAGTAGAGCTCTTTTGTATTTAAAAAAAGCGAACAAATGTTTAAACCGAGTAATTACCTGTCTTTTGTCTATCTTTTTAAAAAATGGGTAAAAAGAATGGAGAATTGAATTTTAAAACATTCTTTTTAATTTTTAAAGTTAAGGAGAAACGCTTTAATGAGCATATATAATTTGAAGATGTCACGTATTATGTCATGTAAAAATGCCTGCGATGTCATTGAAAAAATAAAGCGGGTACTATATGATTATTTAAGTATCGTAAATCTAAATATAAGGATGAATTTCGAAATGAAAAGGTTGAAGCGTTTGTTTTTTGGTAGTTTGCTGATAATGTTATTGTTAGCTTTATCAGGGTGTGTAAAACTAGATAAGTCTGGCAAACCATCAGGAGATGGTTGGGTTTATCATTTTTTGTTGAAACCATTGAGTGATATCTTGGATTATGGTGTGAATAATTTTCATATTAGTTATGGGGTAGCGATTATTTTAGTAACATTAGTAATCCGCATAGCGTTGTTGCCACTCTTTATTAATCAGAGTAGATCTATGACAATTCAGCAAGAAAAGAAAGAATATTTAAAACCTTATACAGAATCAATTGAAGCGAGAATGAAGAATGCTAAATCTAGTGAAGATAAGATGGCTGCAAATATGGAGTTACAAAATTTTTACAAGGCAAATGGTGTAAACTTACTTGGTGGCTTGGGTGCAGGGTGTTTACCGTTGATTATACAAATGCCTATTTTTTCAGCGCTTTTTTATACTACGAAATATAATGAAGGAGTTTTAGCTTCCCATTTTTTGGGAATGGATTTAGCAAAACCAAGTGTTGTTTTATTGGTAATTACTGCGGTAATTTCTTTGCTTCATGGATATATTTCTCTAATTGGTATTAGTAAAGAGCAAAAAGATCAGATGAAGATGATGACCTTTGTTAGTCCAATTGTAACGATAGTGTTTGGCTATATGTTGAGTGGTGGAGTGCAGTTATATATGGCAGTTGGAGCTGTTGTGATGATTGTTCAGCAATGTATTGTGACTTTTTTACTGAAGCCAAAAATTTGCCAACAGGTTGAAGAGGAGTTTCGAAAAAATCCACCTAAAAAGCCAGAAACTCCTAAGGAAGATGTAACAATTTCAGAGGAAATAAAGCCGAAAAGTAAATCAATTCCAGTTTCCGGAAAGGGAAGGAATGCGGGGAAACAGAAAAAATATCCTACTAATTTAAAATAGAAATTTAAAAAATACACAACAAAAGACGCAGAAAAATAATCATTTCCTTGCTTGTCTTTTGCATTAAAGGTAGAGTATGAATGTTGTGGAACAAATATGTATAGTCGATTTTAAAATTAATTCACTATAAGAATTGGAGTTTAGTAATTGACACCTGAGGAGTTTTCGCAAATTTTACAAGAATATGGAATTCAGTTATCCATTGAACAACAGGAGCAGTTTGCTCGATATTTCTATTTTTTGGTTGAGTGGAACAATAGAATGAATCTGACAGCTATTACGGAAGAAAATGAAGTTTATTTGAAACATTTTTTTGATTCTTTGGCACCAATATTTTTGGGTGTGATTGCGAGCAATGATCCGATTGATTTGCTTGATATTGGTGCAGGTGCAGGATTTCCGAGTATTCCTATGAAAATTTTATTTCCAAAGTTGAAAGTCACCATTATTGATTCGCTGAATAAACGGATTATTTTTTTGAAAGAATTAGCAAAAGCGTTAGGATTGGAAGAAGTTCGTTTTTATCATGGACGAGCAGAAGATTTTGGGCAGAATGTTTACTATCGAGAACGATATTCATTGGTAACTGCGCGAGCGGTGGCGCGCTTAAATGTTTTGAGTGAGCTAACATTACCATTTTTGAAAAAAGGTGGTCGGCTTATAGCATTAAAAGCAAGTCAAACAAGTGAAGAAGTTCGGAAAGCAAAGAAAGCAATTGCTCTATTGGGGGGTAAAATCGCAGAAGAGAAAGGCTATTCACTACCAGTGACTCAAGATTCTCGTTTTTTGGTTGTTGTGAAGAAGGAGGGAATTACTCCAAAGAAATATCCAAGAAAAGCCGGAACTCCTAATAAAAAACCAATAGTGTAATTTTGATAGTATCTGAAATTTGCATATTAAAGCTGTCCTGTAACTAAGACATGTTTTAAATTGTTGCTATTTTTTTCTGAGACGAGGAAATAAGCGCAGGAAGATCGGTTACTGTGAGAGTATTTTTGACAAAGTATTCAGGAAAAATATAGGGCAATTAATTGTGAATTTAGTTATAGGACGGGTCTATTCAATCTATGGAAAGATTTTAGGTAAATTTAGAAGGTTAATTCGCAAAAACTTTAGGTGAAAAGGAGACGAAAATGGCGCAGATTATTTCAGTGGCAAATCAAAAGGGCGGTGTCGGTAAAACGACAACAACGGTGAATTTAGGGGCATGTTTAGCAAGGATGGGCAAGAGAATTTTGCTGATTGATATGGATGCTCAGGGAAATGCAACAAGCGGTTTAGGTGTAGTGAAGAGTGAGTTGGAAACCGATATTTACAATGTTTTGGTTAATGAGGCTCCTTTGATTGGGGCGATTGTGCCTACTAGTCGTGAAAATATGTGGATTGTTCCCGCAACAATCGAATTGGCAGGTGCGGAGATTGAGTTGATTAATATGATGGCTAGGGAAACTCGGTTGAAGACGGCTCTTTCTAGCGTTATAGACAAATATGATTATATCCTGTTAGATTGTCCGCCTTCATTGGGGCATTTGACGATCAATGCGTTTACAGCCAGTGATTCTATTTTGATTCCTGTTCAGAGCGAGTATTATGCTTTGGAAGGTTTGACGCAATTGCTTAATACAATACGTTTAGTTCAGAAACACTTTAATTCAACGTTAGAGATCGAGGGTGTGCTTTTGACCATGTATGATTCTCGGACAAATTTGGGAACAGATATTGTTAGTGAAGTTCGTTCTTACTTTAGTGAAAAGGTTTATCAGACAGTGATTCCAAGGAATATTCGTTTAGCGGAATCTCCTTCGCATGGTCTGTCAATTGTTGATTATGATCCAAACTCGAAGGGTGCTAAGTCTTATGAAAAGCTAGCAAAGGAAGTGGCATCTAATGGCTAAAAGGAAGGCATTAGGGCAGGGATTGACTGCTCTGTTTGGAGAAGAAATACGTCAAATCGAGGATGTTAACTTAGCGAATGAGCAGGTAGAGAAAATTGCTTTAGGTGAGTTGCGTGCCAATCCTTATCAGCCGCGACGAATTTTTGATGAGCAAGCTTTGGCGGAACTTTCAAAGTCGATTCAACAAGATGGAGTATTTCAGCCAATTATCGTGCGTCAGTCAAGCATTAAAGGATATGAAATTATTGCGGGTGAGCGGCGTTTTCGTGCGTCAAAGTTAGCGGGAAAGAAAACGATTCCAGCGATTATTCGTGAATTTACAGAAGAGCAGATGATGCAGGTTGCGGTATTGGAAAACTTGCAACGTGAGAATTTGAATCCGCTTGAAGAAGCAGAAGCTTATGATATGCTGATGAATAAACTGGGATTAACGCAAGAAAAAGTAGCGAAACGTTTAGGGAAAACTCGCTCATATATTGCGAATTATTTACGTTTGTTAGGATTACCTACTGAAGTAAAAGCGATGGTTCAAGATAATTTGTTGGAAAAAAATAAAGCACGTGCGCTGCTGGGATTGAAAAACGAGGCGCAAATGGTTGCTGCGGCAAGGCAAGTTGTTGATGAGGGACTTAATACACGTCAAGTGGAGCAATTGGTGAAAGAAAAAAATGAAGGAAAATTGAAGTCAACTGCTCGGAGTTCACATCTTTCTAAGAAAAAAAAATCGTTCTACATTCGAGAGAGTGAAGATTTATTAACGGGTAAATTTGGCACGAAGGTTGCGATTCAAGAAAAAGGTGAGCGAGGAAAAATTGAGATTGAATACGTTTCGCAGAGTGATTTAACACGAATTTTGGATATTTTGGGAATTGAGTTAGATGAGTAGATAGTGCTGGCAAATTTTTAACAGAACTATTTTACAAAGTGTTCTCTTTCTCTAGACACAAAAATGGTATCGGCGAATTTCACCAACACTATTTAGTATGGAGCTAAGGAAGAAACAAAAAAGGATGAGGGGAAATTTCTACCTTCATCCTTTTTTAGAATTTTTTACATAAACATGTGTTTTAATTTTTAATCAAATAGATAGCCATCTTGATTTTCCAAGAAATAGCATGTAAGAAATTTTTCTTTTTCAGATTTGGAGAGTGAGTGTGATCTAAAGTATTGAGCAGGATCAGCTAATAGTTGCTTTGCATCTTCTTCTTCGGTTGTTTGTATACTTGTACGCTCTTCTGCTGTTAGTTGACTTATTCTTTTGGTCATGATTTCTTCAATTGCATTTAGAAGAGTTGCTTCAGAGTTATTTTTCAAAATAGCATGAACTAAGTTTTTGCCAGTGAATGCGTATTTTGCAATAATTTGAATGATTTTTTCTGCATATTCTTTATATTCTCTTGGGTTTGGATGTACTGGTTTAGCAGCAGTAGCAGTCTCGAATTCTTTCATCATTGATTCTATCTTTAATTTTTCTACTCCGTCAATAAGATGTTCTGGTTGAAAAGAAAGGAAGCCTGGAAAATCAAATCCAAATTGTTTGTCTAATACTTTCATCACGCCAGCGATTTCCATATTTGCTTCGGCAGGAGTTCGCAAAATAGAGCCTATTTTCTCTTTAGGATCAAAGTATGTTCGGAATAAATCGGTGAATCCATTTTGAATGGCTAAATGAATCTTACTGGTTTCATTATTAATTTCAATCAAACTCTCCATAATGGATAAAAGTCCTGTATAGTTCCCAGCTGGGCAGTGGCGATATGTTTGAGCAAAATCGCCTAAAATACTTGCAGAAGCATTCATTATTTTTTCTTTTCTGTCTGTAGAGAGTTGATCGAATGAGTTGATTTCTTCGAGAAGTTGTTCCATTTGACGAATGACGAATCGTGTAATGGCTTTATTTCTTACAAAATAAACATAGTTTGGTTGTTGTTGATACATGAGGTTATTGTAAGATTTCCATGCATTATTGATGACTCTTTCTTTTTCTTCTTTTAATAGTTGTAAAATTTGCGTCAATCTTTCTTTTGAAACAATGCTTCCATCGACGATTTGTTCTACCGATTGATTTGGTAATTTTCGGTTATAATTTGCTAAAATTACTTTTTCTTCTCGAGTTAATGTGGATAAAACGTTTCGGTCGTCTCCGTAATTAGGACCGATATCCGTATCTTTGGCTTCAAACGAACCGCTCATGCTAATAAATCCGTCTTCCCATTTTCCACCTTCAGAAAGAATTTTTTTATTGTATTTTTCATAAAATTGGTCTTTTGTGTAGAATTCAATGGGTTGATTTGCTTGTTTAGACCAATTTTCTCTTGAAAACATCGATAATTGATAGAGTTTATGAAAGACCTTTTTTACCTGTCCTATTTCATCTTCAGTGAAGTCTTCATTGGATTCTTTTCCTGAAATCAACGAATTAAATGGAATTTTAGGATTTAATTTTCGAGATTCAATGGTTTTGTTTTGAATTCCTTGGAAAAATGGTTTGAAATTTTTCTCAAAATCTTGGTTTTCTGTATTTGTTAAAATTTCAATTTGTTTGTACAGTCCAGGATTACCTAACAAAACAAAAAGCCTTGTTTTTTCAATGATAGGAGCAATTAATTGGACAAAATTTAAATATTCTTCTTGAGTGATACTTTTATCGCTTATATCACTATAAGGAATGATATAAGGAATAAATGTTTCTTCTAATTGATTTTCCAAGTATTTCTTGGTGGATAAAAAGAATAAAATTGGTTCTTTGTACAAACTATGATTGGTAATTGCTTCTTTTTTCTTTTCAAAATGAAGTGTTGATTGCAAATGTGGGAAATTATCTCCTGTTATCTTTTCCGATTCTTTTGCATTAATGGAAATTAAGCAATCTTCTGTTGCGTCCTCAAATGAAGATAGTCCAAATTTTTCTTCACTTACTGGAATTGTATTTTTGGCGAAAATTTTTGCTGAATGTGCAGGAAATTTTGAAAAACCGTCTAAATCTGAAGCTCCGTCAATTGTGTAAATTCCTAATTTTTGAATAATTTCATCTTTTTTTATTAAATCAAAATTGTATTTTTTTGAAATTTCTTTTAAATATTGATTGGAAAAATCTTGAAGTTCTTTTTCCGTTATAGTTGTAGGAATTTCTAGCTTTTTAAAATCATTTAAATTAAAATTTCTAAATTTACTACTTCTTAATAAATCAAAGATGATTCCGGTTTTGTTGTTAGCAGATTCCGAAGTTTTGATAATATTGATTAATTTATTAAAATCTTCATCTGTCAATTTACTCGTAGAAATTTTTTTTGTTAAGCACTTCGATAGGAAGGTTTGTGGATTATTTTTATCTAAAAATGCATTAAAGAATGTTTCTGATTTAACAATTGTTAACCAATTTTCATCTTCTAATTTGTATTTTTTTGAAAGGTTGATTAAGTTTCCTCTTTTCAATAAATGATTGAATGTTTTTTCTGTAAATAATTTTTTTTCTTCATCGCTTAAATATTGCATGAGCTCTAAACAGTGATCAAATAATTCTTCAACATCCTGAGAATTACAATAATTTTCTATCTTATCTAAATAGAGGTTTAACAGATTTTTTCGAAGTGTAGGAAACTCTTGCGTTGAGAAAATTTGAGTAAGCACTTCCTTTGAGATTTTGGTAGGGTTTACTTTTTTGAGTAACGGGTTTATAGCAGTTGTTGTAAATTTTTCTCTATCTTCAGCAGTGCTCAATAATTGCAATATTCTGAATACTTCACTAAAGAATAATTCATAATTATAGATATGATCTTCAGAATTAGAATGGGTTTCAATTTTTTCTGCGCAAAAGGTTAGTAATTGCTGTTTTAATTTCAAGAAATTTTGCGTTGAAAGGATTTCATTGAAAAGACTTCTGTTTTCATTTTCTTCATCGATTAAGCAAGATTCTAGATTCCAACATAACCTTCTGATTGAAAGATCATCTTCTTTCTTTAGCTGTTCTAATTTTTTATAAGCAACAAATTGCTTGAAAGAGAAAACATTTTTTTTGTTATTGCGTAAAAAGGTTAAATATTTTGAATAAACTTCTTGATTATCATTTTCAACGACTTCTTTTACAACCATTTTTTTAGAGATTGTTTAAAATGCTCGTTATCTGCTAAGACATCTTTAAAGGAAATTTCACCGTTAATCTTATAGTCTTCAGGAACTGAATATGCTTGAAGTACGGATTTAATTTTGCAGTCTTCATCGGAGGTGTTGAATAAATCCAAAACAAAATTTACATAATTGGAATGATTAGATTGTTTCATTGTTTCAAAGACTCGACTAACAAGTTCGTTTTTTTTCTGGTTATCGATACCTGCTAGATAAGTGACAGAAATCAACTTCAATTGTTCAATGATTTGTGAAGAGTTATTTACATTATCGAATCCTTCATAAATTTTGTTAACGATGAGACGAAGTTTTGTGTCGTCAGTAGTTTGAAAGGAATGCTTCACATCATCAATTTTGTTTACAAAGTTAGAAGCATTTTCAGAAACGGAAAGTCTTTGAAATTTTTCTTTTAGCTCTGTCAATCTTTCTTTGATTGGTAAAAATGCTTGAAATTTTTGTTGCAATTCTTCGTTTTTGAGAAGAGTATTTACATCAAGGATAAATTTGTTTTGCCTAGATGAGGAATATACTCCTTTAGCAGGAGTTCCCGAAGTTTTGGAAGGAAAAGCATTGGAGAACCCTTTTCCAAGCGGAGTTAAGCTTTTTGTAAACGAAAGTGCTGGAGTGTTTCCTTTTGCTGGTGAAGAAGGAAGAATCGCTCCTTTACCAATAAAATTGGATGAAAAAACACTAGCTGAGTTATGCTTCTGTTCTTCTGCTTGCTTGATTTCGTTAGTTTTGTTTAAAATTTCTTTTAATAACTTGCTAAAATCATCAAGATTGCTCATTAAAGTATTATGATTTTGTTCGTTTTCTATAAATTCACAGATGTCTGTCATATATTTTTGGACGTCTTTCAAATAATCTTTATATTCCTTAAGACTGTCTGAATTAAGTTCTAATTTCAAAGAGGCTAAACTATTAAGTTTTTGAATCATTTCCTGTTCTTGCAACAAAAGACAATCTATATTTGAAAAATAGTTTTGGATATTTTGAAGTTCTTGGATTTCTTTTGCTTGCGGTGTGTTTTTAAAAATGTTGATAATATCTTGTGTAGGCAAGTTGTATTCTTTGATTGCTTTAGTGAAATTTTCTAATTTTTGATTGGTTTCCAAAATTTGTTGTTTGATTTCTTTTGTTTGATTCAAAAAGTTTTGCTTTTCTTTAGGTGTTATTAGAGCATAAGTTGTTTCTACCCCTAAATGAGAAGTTGCTACTAAGGTAGTTCCTAAAAAAGAACTAATTAAAAGTCCTGTTACAATTTTTTTCTTCATTTTTTAAATTTCCCCCCATAACATAATGATTGATAAAATTTTACCTTAATAAAGGTAAATTATTTTTTTCCAATAAAATAATTTTGGGAGAAAAGTCTATTCACTATTTATTTTTGAATGATTCTTAAAAAGAAAAAACACCTTTAAAAAGGTGCTAGAAAAATCTATGAGGAGGAATTTTATCGAAAAAGAGGGCTTATGGATTGTTTGAGATGAATTCGTTTAATTGCTTCAGCAAGTAATTTTGAACATGTGATTATTTTTAGATTTTTGGGTTGACATTTTCTAGGAATGGTAACGGAATCGGTTACGCAGATTTCTTTGATAGGTGAGAGGTTCATCAAGTCGGGTGCATTGTTTGCCAGAATTCCATGAGTGGCGCAAGCATAAATTTCTGCAGCTCCTGCTTTAGATAACACTTCGCTTCCTGCATAAAAAGTGATTCCAGTGTTTAGAATGTCATCTACCATGATGACTTTTTTATTTTTGACTTCTCCAATGATATAGCCTTGTTGTCGCTTACTCTCGTTTTTTTCGTGATCTATAATTGCAATGGTGGAGTTAAGATATTTTGCAAGTGAGCGAGCACGGCTGATTCCTGAATTTTTTGGAGAGATAACGACAACATTCTCCCCGTAAAGGTTGCGACTGCGATAATATTCAGCAAATAAAGGGGTGGAAAAAAGATTGTCTTCAGGAATGTCAAAGAATCCTTGAAGCTGAACGGTATGTAAATCAAGAGTTAACAAACGCGTGGTTCCCGCTTTTACTAACATGTTTGCCACTAATTTTGCGGTAATGGGCTCTCGTGCGGCAGCTTTTCTGTCTTGGCGAGCATATCCAAAGTAGGGAATGATGATGTTAATTGTCTTGGCGCTTGCACGTTTTAGTGCATCAATCATGATAATTAGTTCCCATAGATGGTTATTTACCGGAAAATTAGTAGCTTGGACAAGGTAGATATTCTTTCCACGTACGGATTCTTCAATATTTATTTGAATTTCCCCATCGCTAAACTGACGGCTTAAAAGTTTACCAAGGGAGCAGTTTAGCTTGGCAGCAATTTTTTTAGCAAGGGGAATACTTGCGTTTAAACTGAATAAACTAAAATTTTGATTCATGAGCTCCTCCATAAATGTTTGATAGATCTTCAATTTTTCCCAGCTGTACTTTCATTTTATCATTTCTTTAATTTAGCATGTAGAAGTGAAATTAAGATCATTTTTAAAATTGAAGGGGTGCAGAATTTTTGGGACATTTTAGCTGAACAAAGGTTGAGACCTTTTTACTGATCAATGACATAATTCTCTTTAGTTGTTTTCTTTAGGAAACAGTGATATAGTCAGTACTTAGCAGAGGGATTTATAGGAAATTTATCTATTGAAATTTGAAAGAAAGTTTTTAAATTTTTTTATGAAAGCTCTATCATTATTGATTTTAAAAATTTGTTATGGGTGTTTATAAAATGTTTTTAAGCAAGATATTTAGGGATAGATAAAAGGAGCGATATTAGTATGGCAATTTCAAAAGATTTTCATGTAATAGCAGAGACAGGAATTCATGCACGACCAGCAACGTTATTGGTGCAGACAGCTTCTAAATTTTCTTCTGAGATCTATATAGAATATAAAGGTAAGTCTGTGAATTTGAAATCGATTATGGGTGTTATGTCTTTAGGTGTAGGGCAAGATGCAGATGTAACAATTTCTGTTGATGGTGAGGATGAGTCGGAAGCTATTGCGGCTATTGAAGAGACAATGATTAAAGAAGGGTTGGCCAAGAGATGAGTCGGTTAACAGGGATTGCTGTTAGTGATGGTGTTGCTGTTGCGAAAGCTTATCTGCTGATTCAGACGGACTTATCTTTTGATAAAATTGTGGTAAGTGAAGTAGATGATGAGAAGTCTCGTTTCGATGCTGCAATAGCATCATCGATAGCAGATTTACAAGTGATTCGTGAAAAAGCAGCGAAATCACTTGGAAAAGAGCAAGCAGCAGTGTTTGATGCTCATTTGATGATTTTATCGGATTCTGAGATGATTGGTGATATTAAGGAGCGAATTCAGACGGATAAGATCAATGCAGAAGTGGCTTTTAAGGAAGTAACTAGTAAGTATATTGATCTTTTTGAGAATATGGATGACAATCCTTACATGCAGGAGCGTGCGGCAGATATTCGCGATGTTACAAAGCGTGTATTAGCACATTTATTAGGAGTAGCGCTGCCTGATCTTTCGATGATTAGTGAAGAAGTGATTGTTGTGGCGAATGATTTGACTCCTTCGGATACTGTACAATTGGATCGCAGATTTGTGAAAGCTTTTGTGACGGATATTGGCGGGCGTACTTCTCATTCGGCGATTATGGCTCGTTCTTTAGAAATTCCTGCTGTTGTTGGGACAAATGAAATTACGTCTTTGGTTAAAAAGAATGATGTTCTTGCTGTGAATGGACTGACAGGAGAAGTGATCATAAATCCTACGAGCAAAGAGAGAGAGAATTTTCTTTCCGAAGAAAAAAAATACATAGAGCAAAAAGAGAAATGGAAGTTATTGAAAGATGCTGAAACATTAACGCTTGATGGGAGGCATTTTGAATTAGCGGCAAATATTGGAACACCTAAAGATGTGACAGGTGTGCTTGACAACGGTGGAGAAGCAATCGGGTTGTATCGTACGGAGTTTTTGTATATGGGAGCGGCAGATTTTCCAACTGAAGATGAGCAATACGAGGCTTACAAAATGGTATTGGAACAAATGCATGGAAAACCTGTTGTGGTAAGAACGATGGATATTGGTGGAGACAAAAAGTTACCATATTTTGATTTGCCGAAAGAAATGAATCCATTTTTAGGGTTTCGAGCACTTCGTATTTCTGTTTCAGAAGAGGGAAATGGCATGTTTCGTACACAGCTTCGCGCATTGCTTCGTGCGTCTGTCCATGGAAAGCTACGAATTATGTTTCCGATGGTGGCTTTGCTGGAAGAATTTCGTGCAGCAAAAGTGCTTTATGAAGAAGAGAAAGCAAAGCTTTTGGTAGATGGAATTTCGATTTCAGAAGATATTCAACTAGGGGTGATGATTGAGATTCCAGCGTCGGCTATGTTGGCGGATAAATTTGCAAAAGAAGTTGATTTCATGTCGATTGGTACGAATGACTTGATTCAATATACAATGGCTGCTGATCGTATGAATGAGAAAGTTTCTTACCTTTATCAACCCTACCATCCGTCTATTTTGCGTTTGATTAAAAACGTTATTGATGCAGGGAAAAGAGAGAGGAAATGGGTCGGGATGTGTGGAGAGATGGCTGGAGATCAGACAGCTGTTCCACTTTTGGTAGGTATGGGACTTTACGAATTTTCAATGAGTGCGACTTCGATTTTGAAGACACGAAGCTTAATGAAGCGTTTGGATACTAAGAAAATGGCGGAATTGTCAGACCGAGCGCTTTCTGATTGTAATACTCATGAGGAAGTAGAAAAATTGGTTCATAGGTACGTGGGAGAATAATAGATTTCTTTGATCATTAGCAGTATTGATAAGGGGTTTATGATTGATGAGCTCTGATACATTGTCTAAATCAATTTCCTTGAGTTCAAAGAGGAATCCTTTCTGTTTCTAATTAATTTATATTTCTCAAATGGTGCTTGCTTGAAATGTTTGTTGCTCCCAATTTTATTATTTGGAATAAATAGGAGAAAATGTTTGTAATGGAACTAGCCAAGATTATCAATCATACATTTTTAAGATCAGATGCTTCGAAAAGTGAGATACAAAAAATATCAGAAGAGGCAAGGAAGTATGGATTTTATTCTGTTTGCATTCCTCCTATGTGGGTTAGCTATGCAGCAGAATTGTTGAAAAATAATTCGGTAAAAGTTGGGACATTAATTGATTTTCCATTAGGTGCAAGTAATTCTGAAGTGAAAGTTTATGAGGCGAAGGAAGCTGTACAAAATAGTGCAGATGAAGTGGATATGGTAATACATATTGGATCCTTGAAATCAGGGCATTACAAGAAAGTTTTGATGGATATTCAAGCAGTGATTCAAGCTGTTGACGATGAAGTGGATGTCAAAGTTACTTTTGAAACATGTACTTTAACGGAAGAGGAAATAATGAAAGCTTGCGAGTTAGCTAAGCGAGCAAAAGCAGATTTTGTGAAGATTTCTACAGCTTTTGTCGATTGTGCAGCAACTATTGAAAATATTACTTTGATTAAACAAGTTGTGGGTTCCAATATGGGAATAGAAGTTTTTGGTGGAATTGAAACAAAAGAGAAGGCTTCTCAGATGGTGGAGGCAGGAGCAACACGAATTGCAACTTCGTCAGGAGTGTCATGGATTAGGAGTGCAGGTATAGTTGATCTTCAGGTATAATCACTGTAGAAATAGAGTTGTGTTTGAAGAATGGTAAGGCAAATATTATAGCAAGATGGAAAGAGCATATAACTTATAAGTATATTTTTTATGAGAAGAGAGCGAAATTTCGACAAAATAGGCAATAATATATATTATTTTAGATAAAATATGAATTTAAAATTCCAAATAAATTTTAATAAAATTAGAGGAGAAATGCTTCATGACACATTTTATTGATATTTTAAAAAAACGTCGCTCTATTTATGATTTAAATGATCAATTACCTATAACGAAAGTGGAAGTGGAGGATTTGGTGAAACAAGCGGTACGTTTTTCTCCTTCTGCTTTTAATTCTCAAAGTACCCGAGCAGTCTTCTTATGGAATGATGATAAGGACAGATTTTGGAAGTATACAGAAGAATTGCTGCAACCGCTAACGCCAGAAGAAGTATTTCCTAGTACGCAAGAAAAATTAGCTAAATTCAAAAGGGCAGCCCTTGTTATTCTTTTCTTTGAAGATCAGGATATTGTGAATTCATTGCAGGAGCATTTTCCTTTGTATGCAGATAATTTTCCTGCATGGTCGGAACAAGCTTCAGGTATAGCTACAGTCAATACATGGGTAGCGCTTTCTGAATTGGGGATGGGTTGCAATCTTCAGCACTATAATCCAGTAGTGAATAAAAAAGTTGCAACTGCTTGGAATATTTCAGCAAGCTGGAAATTGCGTGGGCAATTAGTTGTTGGAGGAGTGGAGTCTCCTGCAGGGGAAAAGGATTTTGTTACGAATGAGAAGAGGTTCAAAAGTTTTGGTGGAGACGTATAAGTTATGGTTATCAACTAAAGTATGTAATTAAAGCAAATCTACTAATTAAGAGTTGATTTGATGGTGAGCTGTTAGATCTTTAGAGATAAGTTAACAAGTCCTAATCAGTTAATGCCTGCTGAATAATTTTTCTCTTTTTAGCAAAAAGTTTGCATTATAAATAAATATAATGTTAAAAGTGGCTTATTTATAGCTGCTATTAATTATTCAGCAGGCATTAGTTATTAGAGTTATATTGATATCCAGATACTAGTTTTTAGTGATAGTTTGGTGAGTTTTCTAGATAAAGTTCAGAGCCTATACGAATCACAGAGATTGGTTTTTTCCAATCTACATTTTCTGCAGAATTCATAACAAAGCTTATTAATTCGCGATAAATATCTCCTGGAATTCGGAAATTTTCGTATACTACAGGAATGGCACGATTTGCATATCCGGCCCAAACAGATAGGGAGTAGGTACCAGTATAGCCAACAAAATTTTCATCTGGTGCAATTACCTTGTGTTGACTAGCCATTTTTCTTAATGCAGGATTTTTTTTCAATTCGTCATCGGAGTAATTTGATGTTCCTGTTTTTCCGGCTTCATATAAACCAGCAGTTCCAGCAGTTTTTCCTAATCCGTTTGCAATAACGTCTTTCAACATGTCTGTAATTATATAGGCAGTTGAAGATTCCATGGCACGGCTAGCTTTAGGTTTCCATTCTTCTTCTGTTCCATCACTATAAGTAACTTTTTCAACATAGTAAGGAGATTGAAAAATTCCATCATTTGCAAAGGCAGCGTATGCAGCCGCAATTCTTAAGGAAGATACTCCATATTTATTTTCTTTGGAATCTGGAGAGCTCGATGAGATTGCGTTTGAGTAGAAGAGTTTTGGATAAGAAATTCCTATTTTTGCCAAAAATTTATTTGCTTTTTCTAAACCAACTTGCTCTAATGCTTGCACAGCAGGTATGTTTCGTGAGTCCACTAGGGCGCTTCGCATCGTTATTCTTCCCATATATTTTGAATCCCAGTCAGAGATTGGATCTTTGGTACCAGGATAGAAACCTTTAGCTTTAGTGTCATCAAAGATTTGCGTCGTAGAGTAATGAAGATTTTCAACAGCAGGGCCGTAGTCTACCATTGGTTTCATTGTTGATCCCCAATCACGATCATTTTGTGTAGCTCGATTTGATCCCAAAGAAATATCTTCAGGAATATGGCGACCACCGATTTGAGCGCGTACTTTACCTGTTTTTACATCGATCAAAGTGGCAGCAATTTGCATTTGATCATCTGGAAATTCGATGTATCGATTTGTGTTTACAATATCGTAGAGTCGTTGTTGTGCATCGGGATTTACATTTGTGTAGACATTAAGACCATCTGTATGAATATCTTTTCCTGTTTTTTCTTTCACTTCTTTGATGACTTCTACCAAGTAGGGATCGAATAATTTGAAGTCATTTCTATTTTCTTGTAAAGATTGTAAACCTTCATTTATTGGTATTTTTATCGCTTCTTCATATTCAGATTTTTTTATTTTTCCATTTTTAAACATGGATAATAGAACAAGATCTCGTCTTTTTTTAGTTGTTTCTGGATTTGTATAGGGATCAAAAAGATTAGGAGCTTGTGGAATTCCAGCTAGAAGTGCTATTTGAGCAATATTTAATTCTTTGAGCGGTTTATTATAATACGCATTGGCAGCTGTTTTAACTCCATGAATTTGATTGCCCATATATACTTTATTGAGGTAGTGTGTAAGGATTTCTTGTTTTGAGTGTCTACGTTCCATTTTTAGAGCTAACCAAGCTTCTTGCGCTTTTCTTCTCATTGTTTGATCACTTTTTTTGGTGCTAAAGTAAGAAAGTTTGATTAATTGTTGTGTTAATGTGCTTCCACCTTGTATAGAGGAATGATTGAAATTGTGGAGGGCAGAACCAAATATTCGTATGATATCAATTCCATGATGTTTATAAAAGTGTTGATCTTCAACAGATGTTACTGCATCAGCTAATTTTTTTGGAATTTCATTTTGATCGAGGAGCTCTCTTTTTTCTTTTCCCAAATCAGCAATCAGATTTCCATCTTTATCAAAAATTTTAGAATTTGCAATCATTGATAATTTCTCTTCTTTGAGCTCAGGAACATCCTTTAAATATAAGAGAAATAGGGAAATACCGCCAATAATACCTACTATTGCTAAGCTTAAGAAGGTGATAAATATCTTAAGAAGAAAAGGTTTTTTCTTTCTTTTCTTGGCTTGCATGTTGATTTTTTTCTGATGAATGCTTCTAGAAATCCTATATGCATCAGGATGTTTCTTATCTATGGGAATCAATCCTTTCAATGTAGTATACTACAGTCATTTGATCTGAAATGCATCTAAATATGATCATTTTGCAAACTTGCCGATTGATAAACACTGTTAGGCATAGTCTAGGTAGGTTACATCACTTTCTGTTCTATTTTTTCACAAAGACAAAAATTTTTACAAATTTATTGCTTTTTTTCAAATTAGTGAATTATGTTGTTGTAAAAATTGATCTACTGCTTCTAAATATGGAATGGTAGGAGCTATTTTCACTGTAATCTCTATTCCTTCTTGTTCAATTTTTGATAGTTTAAGAGACTTACGATTTGCTGTGTGGACCTGTTGCAACAAATTTTCTGCAGGATAGTAGAAGACACGGTTCAAACTAGAGAAAAACAAAAGTGTAAAAACGATTCCGCCATGAGTAAGTGCCTGTTCCATATGTAATAGTTGATGTTTATGGAAATTGCGAAAAGGAAAGGAAGTTTTTTGCCTTGTTTCTTTTGCTTCAAAATCTAAATATTTTCCTTTATATACTCCGTTATAATCAGTGGTAGAGGCTTGCTTAAAATAAGCTTCGCTTATTTTTGCCATACTTCTTTTAGGGTAATCGACTTTTACAATTTGTATAGGAGTAGGCTTTTTATGAATGACACACATATTGTGTGTTAGATAATAGGCATTACTTTGATTGATAGCTTCTTCAAAATTCATACCGCGTTTTCCAAAATTTGTGGTGCTTGTTTTTTTTAACAAATTATTTTTTTGTTTATAACCATTAGGGTAGTTGAGAATGCCCATGTAATCCTCCTTAGAGATTGTTAACAGGCTTTTAATATCAAAGTAATTATAACATAATGGAATGTGCTTGTTTAAAAAAACAGAAATAGACTTTTTGCGAAACCAAATATTACGCATCAACCATCACTTCGAATATGGTAGGTTTTATGCTTACCAAGCACCGAAACTTTTCAAATTTGTATGTTTTCTTTTATTTTTTATACGTTAATTATGTTTTGCAAGAGATTTAATGAAAATTAACACTTATCCTTACTTTTCTTCATTTGCGAATTAATATGAAGAAAGCTATGATTAAAATGTTTGTAGTTGATTATTTTTGTTAAGCAAAGACTGGAAAATCGGATAGCACATTATTTTGAGGATTGAGTGGGAGTATGAGAGTAGAAATAATTGAAAAGGCATATCAATGGATGCTTGAAGGAAGCCGATTATTACAACAAGTGCATAAAGAATCTTTTTTCGATGGATATATTAAAAATATTGAAAATATCATTCAAGATCATTGGTTGCCATTAGATAATGAATCTTTGGATGAAGAAACAAAAGAGCGTTTAAAAACACTCTATCATAATTTGAAAAACCTTTCTTTGTCTGCAGAGGAATGGCGAAAGGTGAGTCAACTAGTATTGCTAAAAGGAACTTTGGATGAGCCGATTCAAGCGAATCATCAACTGACTCCTGATTCAATTGGATTTTTGCTAGCATATTTTATTGAACAGCTTACAAAAGATAAATCTAAATTGGTATTGCTGGATGAAACAGTAGGGACTGGTAATTTATTATTAACGCTGTTAACGAATTTATCGTTGGCAAAAAAGAAAGTTGAGGGTTGCGGAATCGATATTGATGATACATTATTGAGAATTGCAGATGTTAATTCTCAGCTTGTGAAAGTCGATTTGCAGCTATTTCATCAAGATGCCTTAAGGGGGATTCCAATCGTGGATTTGGATATTGTAGTATCTGACTTACCTGTTGGATATTATCCAAATGATGCTTGGGCAAAGAATTTTGAGGTTGCGACGGATAATGACGAACACACATATGCTCATCATTTGTTGATTGAGCAAGGAATTTCAGTCTTGAGAGAAGGTGGGTTTGCTCTCTTCTTATTACCCACAAACCTTTTGGAAACAGAGCAAGTGTCTTTGCTTAAAAAATGGTTGCAAAATCAAGCTTATCTTCAGGGAGTTATTCAGCTGCCTGAAAATTTGTTTCAAAAAAAGCAGGTATGTAAATCAATTTATATTTTTCAAAAGTCTGGAGAAAATGTTAGGCAGAAAGAATTGTTGGTGACGAGTTTAAATTCACTAAGTGATGCGGAAGAAATGAAGCAATTTTTTTCACAATTTCAAAAATGGTCTGCTGAATATAGCTGATTTTCAAATGAATTAGAGACAAAGGGAGAGAAAAGAAATGTCAATAAAATCTTCAAAGATCATGGCAATGAATGCTGGAAGTTCAAGTTTAAAGTGGCAGCTGTATGATATGCCAGAAGAAGTTGTAATAGCTAAAGGAATTGTAGAAAGAATTGGTTTGCCTAATTCTATTTTCACGGTAAAGTATGGGAATAAGGAGAAATTTGAGAAAATTGCAAATAT
This sequence comes from Lactobacillales bacterium, assembly GCA_031288715.1. Classification (GTDB taxonomy): domain Bacteria; phylum Bacillota; class Bacilli; order Lactobacillales; family Streptococcaceae; genus JAIRLR01. The sequence goes on from JAITQW010000038.1 coordinate 19,197, forward strand.
TTCTACTCATGAATTGGCTGTACAAATGTTATTAGATGAATTGATTGGATTACACATTCTTTCTTCCTATGATGAAATTAAAGGTGTCGGTCATCGTGTAGTGGCGGGGGGAGAGTACTTCAAAGAGTCTGTGGTTGTTTGTGACGATGTATTGAGTAAGATTGAAGAATTGGCAGCGTTGGCTCCTCTGCATAATCCAGCAAATGCTCAGGGAATTCGGGCGTTTAAAAAGATTTTGCCAAATATCACCTCAGTGGCTGTGTTTGATACGGCTTTTCATGCAACAATGCCAGAGGAAAATTATCGTTACCCGTTGCCAAACGAATACTATGAAAAATATCAAGCACGTAAATATGGAGCTCATGGAACGAGTCATTATTATGTGACTCAGAAAGCTTCAAAAATTTTGAATAGGTCATTACATGATTTGAAATTTATTACTTGTCATATTGGTAATGGAGCGTCAGTTACTGCAGTTCGTAATGGTCAATCAGTGGATACGTCTATGGGATTTACTCCTTTAGCTGGAGTAATGATGGGAACGCGAACGGGAGACATTGACCCGTCATTGATTCCATATTTGATGGAAAAAACTGGCATTTATTCAACTCAAGAAATGAACAATATTTTCAATAAGAAATCTGGTTTATTAGGAATTTCTGGAATTTCGAGTGATATGCGTGATATTATTGCTGCGCGAAAAGAAGGTAAGAAAGAAGCGATCTTAGCATTTGACATGTTTGCAAATCGTGTAAAAAAGTATATTGGTCAGTATTTTGCAGTTTTAAACGGAGCAGATGCGATCATTTTTACTGCAGGAATTGGAGAAAATTCTGCTGTGGTTCGTTCGAAAATTTTGGAGGAGATGGATTGGTTTGGAATTGAGATTGATGAATCAAAAAATCTTCCAGGTGTAGAAGGAGTAATTTCTGCTGATTCTTCTAAGGTGAAGATTTTGGTGATACCGACAGATGAAGAGTTAGTGATTGCAAGAGATGTGGAGCGGTTGAGACAGGCTCTTAGAACCTGTTGACGATCTCGGAGCGATGAATGATTTTGGCTATTTTCCCATATTTTGTGAGAAATTTTGAAAACAAAATTTCTTTCATTTAATAACCTAGAAGCCGTGCTTCTAGTGTTAAAAAGTCTCGATTTAGAACCAACGCTTCGCTAACCTACGTTTTTTGCCTCAAACTATGAAAAAAATTAAAAGTGAATGTTAATCGATTTTTGCCTTTTTGTGGTAAATTTACTTGATTTGTTGTAGCATACCAATAATTGATCTCATCTTTTCAAAATGTTAAAATAATGATAATTTAATGAGAGGTATATGCCTATGAAAGCTCCGAAGCCGGATAAATTTGCCTCTAGGAAAGCAATTCGTGAATTTTTAATGCGTGTTGTTATCGTTGTTTTTATGTTGAGTGGTGCGGGAGTAATGGCATATCCTTTTGTCGTTAATGCAATCAATGACAGTATCGGTAAAGTTGTTACTGATCGCTATCAATCTGAAGAAAATGAGAAATTTCGAACCGAAAAAGCAGAAAAATTGAAAAAAATGAGTTTGGCAGAGAAACAAAAGAATAAGGCATTAAAGGACCCCTTTTCTCAAGTGAGCCTGGATCAGGTTCGTTTTGATGCTTTTCATCCTAATTATTTTGCGGAACATACGATTGCAATTATTTACATACCTAAAATCAACGTTAGTCTGCCTGTGTTTGATAGTACTAACGAGCGTTTTCTTTCTCAAGGGGCAACTTGGGTGCCTGATACTGGGTTTCCAGGTGGAGGAGCTGGCAATCATTCTGTTATTACTGGGCATAGAGGTTTACCGACAGCAGAATTGTTTACAGATCTCCCAAAACTTGAAAAAGGTGATATCTTTATTATTGATCAGAATAAAAAGTATCTTGCTTATAAAGTTTTTGAAAAACAAACTGTTAAGCCTGAAGATTCGAGTATTTTAGGGCGAAAAACAGAAAAAGATTTGGTTACTTTGATTACTTGTACTCCATATATGATTAATTCTCATCGTTTACTTGTAACCGGCGAAAGAACTCCTTTCACTCCTAATATGTTGAAGGAATTACAAGGAATCCAGTCAGCTAAAAATATGAAAAACCTGAGAGTTTATGCAACACTAGCAGCGGTTATTCTTGGAGCTATGTGGCTTTTTCATTCTTTCTGGACAGCCATGCAACTGAAGCGTAGACATTACGATTTGCGCTTTAGAATTCTTGATGAAGATGGAAAAGTAGGATTGACACAGTCAGAATTTCAATTGTTTACTGCCAATGGAAAAATTCCCATTTCAAAAAAGGGGGAGTTTTTATTTGCTTCACCTGATGCATTGGGAGAGGTTAATTTTTCAGAAATTCCTGGTGGGAAATATACTGTAAAGCAAGTGAAAATTCCGAAAAATTATCAATCTGTAGAGAAATTAAAATTTAAAATGAAAAATATTCGTTCACCATTTTTTACGGCCATGATTAAAAAGAAAACACTAAATAAAGCTTATTGGCAACAATTAAAGAAAAAAGAGCTGATTATTTTAAATCCTAAAGAAAGTTAGCAAATTTTATAAGCGGTGATTGCGTTTTTTTAGAATGAATAATAAATACTGTATGGTTTATTCCTATTCGAAAGGAGTATTTTTACTTTTATGCAGAAAGTGTCTAAGGAAAAAAAATTTGCAGTTCCGCAATTTGCAGTAAAATTGGCTGCTGTGCTTCTTTTTGTTGGAGGAGCGTTAACAACGGCTTATCCTATTTATAGTGATATTTTAAATGACTTACTTGCCAATAAAGTGACTACGGAATATCGTTCCACCGAGAATTCTGAATTTCGTAAAAAGCAAAATGAAAAATTACGTGCTCAGCAACAGGAGAAAAAAGAATTATCGGATCCTTTTTCAAAAATTTCGCTGGACCGTGCAAAAGACATTGCTACCAATCCACCGACAGAATTTTTGATAAAACATACAATTGCTGTCCTTTACATACCAAAAATTAAGCAGCAGCTTCCTATTTTTGATACGACGAACGATACTTTTATGGATCGTGGTGCTACTTGGTTTTCACAAAGTAGTTTTCCTGGAGGTGGGAAGGGAACGCATACTGTTATTACTGCACATAGAGGTTTACCAACGGCTACTCTATTTACTGATTTAGATAAATTAAAAAATGGGGATCTTTTTATTATTGAAATGGAAGGCAAATATTTAGCTTATAAAGTTTATGATCAACATATTGTTTTACCAGATGATTTAAGCAAATTAGATTCTATTAAAGAGCAAGATACCGCAACCCTTTTGACTTGTACACCTTATATGATTAATTCTCATCGACTTTTGGTTGTTGGAAAACGAGTTCCATTTAAACCTTCGATGAAAAAAGGAATGGATTCTATAAAATCTGCTCAAAATATGAAAATTATGAAATTAGCTGTAGGATTGACTGCCGCTGGTGTTCTTGCGATCTTCTTGTTGTATATTTCATATTTACGTTTGAAACATGCCAGACATCTTTACGATTTTGTCTTTAAAGTTTTAGATGAGAAAGGACAACCACTTGCTGGAATGAAGTTTCAATTATTTGATCGTAGGGGAAGAAAGCCAAAACGTGTTAATGGAGTTCCTATTATTCGTGAAATTAATGCGGTGGATGGCACTGTTAATTTTGAAAAACTTCCTGGAGTTAAATTAAAAATTAAGCAGGTCACAGAAAATAAACAATATTATCCATTACCCGTCTTAAAAATTAGTATTTTGAAAAGGAAGGCTACTACTTTTAGACTGAATTTAAAACAACGGAAGTTGAAGGGAATATTTGATAATAGTCGTGAAGATTATCGAATTTATTTGAAGAGAAAATAAATAATGACTGCTGAGTAATTCATAATAGCTATAAATAAGCTATTTTTGACATTATATCTATTTATAAATGTAAGCTTTTGAAATTTCAATTCTTGCTGAAAGAGGACGAAATAAGATAGCTCATTTGTACGAAATGAGACTACAGGCTGGAGCACCCCTCTCAGCAATAATTGATTCAAAAAGAGAAAGTTAAAGTTAATCAACAGACATAAATACGCATTTGATGAGTTATCACAGGAATTTTTTATTATATATATTTCACTGTTCAGGCAATTCAAAGTATTGACAAAAGATGATAGGATCGTTATCGTCAATCCATAGATATTTTTTAGCTAGATAAAAAAAGATTTTTAAAGATATTCAATAAGAGGAGTAATTGACTGATTTGTTTACTTATTTTCAATTAGATTTTATTTTAGTTTTGAATGGTAAATTTTAGAGAAGGTGTGGAGCTGAAAATCACCTACAAAGAAGCGATGAAGGTAGCTTATTGATTTTGTTTCTGAAATTTATGAATGTTTGTTGTTATTCATAAAGTAAGTAAGATGCGACGTGGGGGAGCGTTAATCTTTTGAGGTGGTAGGAGAAATTCTGCAAATTCGGGTGGTATCGCGTAATCATTGCGTCCTGACTAGTTATCGACTAGTTGGGGCATTTTTGCATTGATGGATAATTAATTTTCCAAGAAAAATGTGCGTTTATTCAATTTTATCTTGAACAAAGTGGAAGCTATTCATATTGTTATTGATTTTGAAAGGAGAAAATTTTATGACAGAGAAAGAAAGTTTATCGACAAAGTATAACGCTGCACAGGTAGAAGCGGGGAGATATCAAAAGTGGTTGAAAAATAAAGCATTTAAACCCTCTGGAGACAAAAAAGCTAAGCCATATTCGGTGGTAATTCCGCCGCCTAATGTTACAGGGAAACTACATTTAGGACATGCTTGGGATACGACTTTGCAGGACATTATTATTAGGCAAAAGCGGATGAAAGGTTATGATACGTTGTGGCTTCCAGGAATGGATCATGCAGGAATTGCTACCCAAGCTAAAGTGGAAGAAAAACTAGGGATGCAAGGAATTTCTCGTGATGATTTAGGAAGAGAAAAATTTGTTGAGCAAGTATGGAAATGGAAGGAAGAGTATGCTCTTAATATTCGGGAACAATGGGAGAAATTAGGCCTTTCTTTGGATTATGATCGTGAACGTTTTACGTTAGATAAAAGTTTGTCAGCTGCAGTGCGGAAAGTATTTGTAAAAATGTATGAAAAAGGATTGATTTATCGTGGTGAGTACATCATTAATTGGGATCCCAAGGCAAAGACTGCGCTTTCTGATATTGAAGTGATTCATAAAGAAGTAGAAGGCGCCTTTTATCATGTGAGGTATGATTTGGAGGATGGTGCAGATTCGTTAGAAATTGCGACAACACGTCCAGAAACGATGTTTGGAGATACAGCTGTAGCGGTTCATCCGGAAGATTTGAGATATAAAGAATTTATTGGTAAGAATGTGATTTTGCCGATTATCAATAAGAAAATCCCTGTAGTAGCTGATAAACATGCTGATATGGAATTTGGAACAGGAGTTGTAAAAATAACACCTGCGCATGATGCGAATGATTTTAAGATAGGTAATCGTCATGATTTGCCACGAGTAAATGTGATGAATGAAGATGCTACGATGAATGAATTGGCAGGTGAGTTTGCTGGAATGGATCGCTTCGTTGCTCGCAAAGCAGTAGTAGAAAAATTAAAAGAAATAGGACATTTAATAAAAATTGAAGAAAAATTACAGTCCGTTGGGCATTCAGAGCGTAGTGGTGCAGTGGTAGAGCCTCGTTTGTCGACACAATGGTTTGTAAAAATGGAAGAATTAGCTAGACAAGCTATTCACAATCAAATGGGTGAAATGTCAGTAGCGTTTGTTCCGCCTCGTTTTAACAAAACATTTTTAACTTGGATGGAAAATGTTCATGATTGGGTAATTTCGAGGCAGCTTTGGTGGGGGCATCAAATTCCTGCGTGGTATCATAAAGAGACAGGAGAGGTTTATGTGGGTGAATCTAGACCACATGATTCAGAAAATTGGTATCAAGACCCAGATGTTCTTGATACTTGGTTTAGTTCTGCTTTATGGCCATTTTCAACGATGGGTTGGCCAGATGAGATGTCAGAAGATTTTAAGCGATACTTTCCCACAAATACTTTGGTCACAGGATATGATATTATTTTTTTCTGGGTAAGTCGAATGATTTTTCAATCGCTAGAATTTACTGGCATGCGACCTTTTCAGAATGTTTTGATTCATGGATTGATTCGAGATGAAGAGGGGCGGAAGATGAGTAAGTCTCTTGGCAATGGGATCGATCCAATGGATGTGATTGATAAATATGGCGTGGATGCGCTTCGTTGGTTTTTATCGAATGGATCGACTCCAGGTGCAGATGTGCGTTTTAGTTATGAAAAAATGGATGCTGCCTGGAATTTCATGAATAAGATTTGGAATATTTCTCGGTATATTTTGATGAATAAGAAAGATTTAACGAGTGAGATGGTTTCCAAAAATCTAGAAAAAATTGCGATACGTTCGGCAGGGAATGTGACGGATCGTTGGATTTTGACCAAGCTTAATGAAACGATTGAAAGAGTGGACCAAGCTTTTGAGCGTTTTGAGTTTGGGGAAGCAGGTCGCACGCTTTATCATTTTATGTGGGATGAATTTGCTGATTGGTATGTGGAGCTTACCAAAGAAGTTCTTTACGGAGAAGATGAGGCAGAAAAAGAAGTTACGCGTTCAGTATTGATACATGTTTTGGATCAAGTACTACGTTTGCTTCATCCGATTATCCCTTTTATTACGGAAGAAATTTTTGAATACTTGAGGAAAGATGAAAAAAGCTTGGTGAATGCAATTTATCCAAAAATGAACTTGGTATTTTCAGATTCAGAAGCCGCTGCAAGCGTTGAAGTTTTGAAAGAATTGATTCGTTCTGTGCGAACTATTCGCTTGGAAGTAAATACTCCGCTTTCCAAAAAAATTCCTATTTTGGTGAAAACAATGGATCCAAAAGTGGAGCGATTTTTGAAAGAAAATAGAAATTATATTGAGCGATTTACAAATCCACAAGATTTAACTATTTCTAGTGAAGTGATTGCTCCGGAAATGGCAAAATCAGCAGTATTAACAGGGGCGGAATTATATTTACCGTTAGCAGGTTTGATTGATTTAGAAGAAGAGAGAGCTCGTTTGCAAAAAGAGTTGGATAAGTGGACGAGAGAAATCGAGATAGTGCAGAAGAAACTGAACAATGAGCATTTTGTAGCAAAAGCACCGGAAGAGATTGTGGCACAAGAGCGCGACAGAAAGAGAGATTATTTGGATAAACAAGCATCAGTAAGAGAGAGAATTGAGATGTTGAAAGATTTAAGGTGACTTTCTTGTTATCGTTTATTAGTTTTAGAGTCTTGTCTAATAATTTTGTCAAAATTTCATTAAAAGGATGAGTAAAATAATTTACAGATGCAATCTAACAACGGGTAGTCTCTGTAAGAAGGAAGTTGTGCAGATGAAAAAAGAGATTGTGGGAAGGATCCATTCTACGGAAAATTTTGGCACGGTAGATGGTCCAGGAGTTCGTTTTGTCGTTTTTCTTCAAGGTTGTCGCATGCGTTGTCAGTTTTGTCATAACCCTGATACATGGTCTCTTGCAACAAAGGCTACGCGGGAAGCGACAGCAAAGGAGATGGTCACAGAAGCGAAACATTTTCGTGAATTTTGGGGTAATGAGGGCGGAATGACTGTTAGCGGTGGCGAGCCATTATTACAGATAGATTTTTTGTTAGATTTGTTTACGAAGGCTAGGAAAGAGGGAATTCATACTACCTTAGATACTTGTGGGCAGCCTTTTACACGAAAAGAGCCGTTTTTTTCGAAGCTAAAACAGCTGTTAGCAGTAACAGATCTGATTTTGTATGATGTGAAAGAAATCAATGAACATCGTCATGAATTATTGACTGGTTATACGAATAAAACTATTTTAGAGTTTGCAAAATATCTTTCAGATGTTAATAAGCCTATTTGGATTCGTCATGTGTTAGTTCCGAAAATAACAGATTTTGATGAAGATTTGGAAGCACTCAGTGAGTTTATCCAAACGCTGAACAATGTGCAAAAGGTGGAGATTTTACCGTATCACACCATGGGAGAATTCAAGTGGCGTGAATTAAATCTTGATTACCCGCTTAAAGGAATTCACCCGCCAACGCAAGAACGAGTTGAAAATGCTCGCAGACGGTTGTGTGTAGAAAAATACAAGTGATGATGAAATTTCATCTGATAGAGAGATCTTGGACAGACTCTAACTTTATTTCAATTCTCGCTGAAAGAGGACGAATGAGTTTGTCATCTAATTCGTGCGAAATGAAACGAGACTTAGAGTGGATAAACGGCTGTTGCTTCAGGAATAAAAATATCTTGTTGAACGAGGGTTAGACTTCCTGTCTTGTTGTTACGTGTAAATAAAGTAGCATTATCTGAATTTTGATTGGCCACTATTAAGAAATCTTCATCCTTAGAGAGGTTAAAGTCACGGGGAAAATCACCTTGTGTAGAAGTCCATTTTGGAGAGTAAAGATTTCCTCCATTTTTATCAACCAAAAAAGTAACAATTGAATTATGTCCACGGTTGGAGGCATAAAGAAATTTTCCATCTTTACTAAGGCGAATAGCAGCCCCTCCATTTAATCCTGTATAATTTTCAGGAATGGTGGAAATAGTCTGTAGGTGAGAAAATATCCCACTTTTCTTATTATAGTCTAGCACTTCGATCGTTGAATTGAGCTCACCAAAAAGATAGGCAGTTTTTTGGTTGGGATGGAAGGTTAGGTGTCTGGCACCTGCACCTGGTGTTGCTTGGTAGACAGCTATTTCTATCAGTTTTCTGCTCTCTGTTATATCATATGTGTAAACGCCATCTGTACCAAGATCGCAGACAACTAGCCGTTTATCAGGAGTTAGATCTGTGTAATGCACATGAGGACTTGTTTGAAATTTACTTGGACCGTTACCTTTATGTTGCAAAGAGGATGCTAATTTTAGTGAACCGTCAGCTTTTCTATCATAAACGTAAATGACCCCTTGATGGAAATTTGCACCGTAAACAAGATTTTTTGTTTCATCAACTGCTACGTAGCAAAGAGGAGAAACTCCTTCCTCTACCACGTGATTAAGTAAAGTTGCTCTATCTTCATTGAGAGAAAAAGCGGCGATTCCTCCTGCATTATTTATTGCACCAACCGAATATAAATGCTGATATTGATCAACAGCTAGATAAGTTGGGTTGATTTCCTCTGCAATAAGTTGTAAATTTGTTAAGCATTTTTTCTCTGTATCAAGAGTCATGCGATAAATACCCTGTCCTATGCGACGGGTATAACCGCCAAATAAAATGTTTTGTTTCATATCTAAATCCCTTGCTGTGTGGTGAATGCATTGTGACAATTGTACTAACATAAATCTAGTATATCAAACAACGTAAGTTTTTCAGTATTATTTTTGTCCCCGGGATATAATCAAAAATTTCGCTATTAGGCAGATCGTTAACAAACTCTTAGAGTATAAAAAAGAGGAAATTATAGATAAATAAGTTAAGATAGACTAAGTAAAGTGTTATTTGATATGTTTCAAATTTATTTGAGACCCTTTTCTTTAAACTTTACTTGATAAGAATAGGAAGGAGGGCATAGACGAATGAAGAAGTTTCTGAAAGAATGGGGAATTTATATTGCTTTAGTCATAGTGGTTATTTTTTTAAGATTCTTTGTGTTTCCCTTTGTGAATGTTGATGGACATTCTATGGATCCGACATTGGAAAATAAGGATAGAATTGTCACATATAGGTTTGCTGAGCTTCAACGATTTGATATTGTTGTCGCAACATTAGAAAAGAAGAAAATAATTAAACGACTTATTGGTATGCCAGGAGACAAGGTGCACTATGATAATGATCAATTATATATTAATGATAAAAAGTATGGTGAACCATATTTGGATGAGTATAAAAAATTATGGAAAAAAGATAAGTTACAAAAAACGTTTTCCTACGATTCTGATTTTCAATATTATGCCTATACTATAGATGCGTTTACTGTAAATAGCATGAAGGAAACAAAATTTACTATTAATGTTCCTAAAGGAAAATATCTGTTGCTAGGAGATAATCGTCCGGTTTCAAAAGATGGACGAGTGCTTGGATCATTTTCGGCTTCACAAATTGATGGGAAAGCCAAATTTATTTTCTGGCCACCAAGGCGTTTTGGAATGCTTAAAAATGGTAAATAATAATTTATTATAATGAGGCTTTTTTGAGTTACAATTTATAAAAATCATCATATATTTGAGAATAAGTTACAAGATGAATATCATTTTTTTCGCATATTCTACTGCATTTTCTTTAAAAGATTTTTTAGCAAACACGTAAAGCAATTTATTTGAAGCCATAAAAAGATCTGAGCGTTCTTTTAATTTTTTCAAGACATTAATATCTTGTGGTTGATTTTTCCATATGCATTCCCCGATCAACATACATTGTTTCGTCAAATCAAATCCAAGAATATCTACTTCTTCTTGGATTTTTTTACTTTAGAAAGAGCGTTAACAATGTTTTTTGGGAACGATTTTTAATCGTGAAACAGGTTCTAAGAGTTTTAGATTAAAACAAATCCTTAATAAGATCACTCCAAATGAATTTTATGCTTAGAAGTGTTAAAGCAATGGAGATTATCCACGCGATGAAAGTAATCCATTTACGATTTACAAATTCGCCCATCAATTTTTTATTGCTTGTAAAAATGGTGAGAGGAATGATTGAAATTGGCAAAGCTATGGATAGAAATACTTGCGAGTAGACAAGTAGATTTTCAACAGCTGACTCTTTTTCTCCGTAAAGAATTACACAAATGACTACAGGTAGAACGGCCAATCCTCGAGTGATAATACGTCTTAGCCATAATGGAAATTTTAAATGAAGAAATCCCTCCATAACAATTTCTCCAGTCAGTGTCCCTGTAATGGTTGAATTTTGTCCAGATGCCAGTAGAGCGATAGCAAATAAACCAGAAAGAATAGGGCTAGCGATATTACCAACTATTTTTTTATCACCTAGAGCGTTATATAGACTTACAAAGTCTTCTCCTTTTATAGCTGTGCTTTTTCCGAAGAACATGGATGCACCTAAGATTAGCAATAAACTATTAATTATAAAAGCGCCTGTTAGTTGGATATTTGAATCAATGTTAGCAAAGCGTACAGCATGGCGCACGTTCTCAAGATCTTTACGATCAACTTTTCGTGTTTGACTGATTGCAGAGTGTAGATAGAGATTGTGTGGCATAACGGTAGCACCGATGATTCCAAGAGAAAGAGCTAGCATTGAAGAATTTGTCACAATTTTTGATTGTGGAAGGTAGCCAGTGATAACTTCTCCCCAATGAGGATCGCTGATTAATACTTCATAGGTGAATACGATAAGAATTACGGCGATTAAGACGACAACGAATGCTTCAATTTTTCTAAATCCTAGTCTTGTTAGTACAAGTAGAAGCATTACATCAAAAATAGTTATGATTACCCCCAATAATAGAGGAATTTTAAACAGAAGTTTTAGAGCGACAGCACTTCCGATAACTTCGGCGACATCAGTTGCCATGATAGCTAATTCAGTAGCAATCCAGAGCGCGATACCTAATTTTTTTCCTGTATGATGCCTTGTTGCTTGTGCGAGATCCATTTGTGTGACAATTCCAAGTTTGGAAGCCATAGATTGTAATAACATGGCAATAAGACTAGAAATCAAAATCACAGTCAAAAGTTGGTAATTATGGTCAGCTCCTCCCTTGATGGAAGTAATCCAATTTCCTGGATCCATATAACCAACAGCAACTAGTGCTCCGGGGCCACTGAAAACGAAAAGTGTACGAAAGAAACCAGCATTTTTTGGAACTTTGATTGTGCTATTGATGTCTTCTAAGCTAGGACCATTTGCATAGTGAATTATTTTTTCTTTTTTCATAAGTTTTTATATTCTTCCATTTCTATCATTAAAAAATACCTGTATTTTTAATGATAAATATTGCTCTCTGAATAATAAATCAGTGAAAATTTTAAGAAAAGTTGAATTAAAATTATTCAATCGTTCCAAGTAAGTAGTATAATTTTAAGTATTCTATTTGTAAATAAAAGAATTAGGCATACCTAAAAAATTAATCGAAAATTATTTCTTACTGTTAATCGTGTGAAAATGCTCAAAAATCAGATTAGACAAGTGATTATTTTCTTGTTAAACTTGCGAAGTTGTTGAATTTAAAGCGGTGAAAATAGAGTTGAGGGATTTTTAATGCGTGTGCGGAAAAGAAGGGGAGTTGAGGATTATATTGCGAAGAATCCACAGTTTGTGGTGGAAAATCCGATTGATTTTCGAGGTTGTTGGGCAGAGCATTTTGATAATGATCATCCCATTTGTATTGATGTGGGTTGTGGAAAAGGTCAGTTTATTACAAATATGGCGAAACTTAATCCAAATATTAATTACATTGGTATAGACCTTCAATTGAGTGTGTTGAGTCATGTATTGGATAAGATATTGGAAGAAAATTTAACGAATGTTCAACTGTTGCATGTGGATGGTCGCAATTTATTAGAGTATTTTTCAGAGGGTGAAGTTTCGATTATTTATTTGAATTTTAGCGATCCTTGGCCAAAATCACGTCATGAGAAGCGACGATTGACCTATGATTCATTTTTAAAAACATATGAAAAATTATTGATTCCGGAGGGTGAGATTCACTTTAAGACAGACAATCGAGGTTTATTTGAGTATTCTTTGACCAGTTTTTCTAGGTATGGCATGTTTTTGAAGCAAGTGTGGTTGGATTTGCATAAAAGCGATTTTAAAGAAAATGTTTTGACGGAATATGAGGAAAAATTTTCTAATCTAGGACAGATAATTTATCGAGTAGAAGCAAAATTTAAAAAGATATAAAGTCTGTTAACTCATCTTTCTTTAGTATGCAATTTCGCTTATTTATTGAAACTAGTTGGTAGATATAAATTAAATTTGTTTAAAAATAGGAAATTTTAAACTCCTATTTTTAAACAAACTCTGTGTTGAATATTTATCAATTGACACCTTTTATAACTAAGCTATTTTCTCTTTCGTTGTGAGCTTCACCCCATATAACTATTGTTGGTACTCCATTAATCTTTGCTACTATGCTTTTTTCATTGCTTAAGGGTGTAGCAATCCATTCACTTTGTGGAATTTTTTGGTTTTTCAAATTCTCATTTATTTTTTTTGCCTCAGATCTTAATTGAGTAGTTTTTTGTTTGTCGCTTATTACTATGATAGCACCGTCTTTACCAGTACCATCGCCTAAATTTCCTTGCTGCTCTTTCAAAGTGTTTGGATTATTTATAAGTCGAGACCAAACATCCGGATTTTGAGAACCATCAAGAACTGCTTTTTTATCTTTCTCAAATTGTTCTTTTTGTTCAGTTTTAGAGCGCCCCTTTATCATTTTTGTTGATTGTTTGCTCAATTGTGTTGATTGAGATTTAGTATTGATGGCATTTACAGATGTTATGAATGTTCCCGATAAAAATGCGCTAGATAATCCTATAATTGTTAATTTTGCAAATTTCATTTTTTTTCTCTCCTTTATTAATCAAATTTTGAGCTTTTTAGAAAATCGCTCATGTGTAAGTAAACAATACAAAACTTAAAATAAGCTTAAAAACTTAATTTTCGATTGATTAAAATTAATAAGCAGCATATAAAATTTTTAATAGAAAATTTGTTGTTATTGAAGTAAACTAGATGTTAAGGATTACCGGTAAATAATGCCTGTTGAGTAGCTTTTAAATTTCTCTTTTGAAATCAATTCTTGCTGAGAGGGGTACGAATGAGTTTGTCATCTTGTTCGTCTTCTTTCAGCGAAAATTGAAATTCCAAAATCTTAAGTGTAAAACTTTTTGGCACCAAAAGGTACATCTTACCTAACCTCTATAAATAATGTTTGCATTAATATGAAAAAACAAAATTAAGTTAACAGATTCTAAGAAAGTGGGCTCATTTATGACTGAGTTGATTGAACGGATGCCGCCACAAGACAAAGAGGCAGAGCAAGCAGTGTTGGGATCAGTGTTTTTATTACAGGATGCATACTATGCTGTGGCAGAGTATATAGTAGCAGAAGATTTTTATTTGCATCAGCATCGAATCATTTTTGAGGCGATGACTCGTTTGATGGATCGAAATGTTCCGGTAGATATTCGAACCATTACAGATGAACTTAGAAAATCAGCTCAACTTTATGACGCTGGTGGAATTAGCTATCTTTCTGAAATTGCAGTAATTGTTCCAAGTTCAGCAAGCGCTGGATATTATGCACAGATTGTTGCTGAAAAATCGGCGCGACGAAAATTAATTTCTGCAGGTACAGATGCAGTTCAAAAGGCATTTGATGGTGAGGGAGACGTTGCAGAATTACTGTTGAAAGCTGAGCAAGCGTTAATGGATATTTTGCAAGGAGCTCATCGAGAAGGTTTTCAGGCTATTTCGGATGTACTGGGCGAGAGTATGTTACAAATTGAAGAAAATGCTAAAAATCATGATCTTATAACTGGACTTGCGACAGGTTTTCCAGAATTAGATCGTATGACGGCAGGATTTCAATCTGACCAGTTAATTGTTCTGGCTTCTAGACCTGGTATGGGGAAGACGGCGTTTGCTCTTAATATTGCTCAGAATGTGGGAATTAAGTCATCTGAGAAAGTAGCTGTCTTTTCTTTGGAAATGAGTGCAGTGGATTTGGTAAATAGGATGCTTTGTGCGGAAGGATTGATCGATTCAGGCCGTTTACGAACAGGACAACTGAACGAAGAAGAGTGGGAAAAATTAGTGATGGCTATGGGGCAGTTGTCAAATGCAGGTATTTATATTGACGATACTCCAGGCATCAGAGTTCCAGAAATTCGTGCGAAATGTCGTAAATTAGCAAAAGAAAAAGGTAAGATGGGCCTAGTGGTTATCGATTATTTACAATTGATTGAAGGTAATCATCGTGAATCTCGTCAGCAGCAAGTTTCAGAAATTTCACGAGAATTGAAAAAATTAGCTAAAGAATTAAGTTGTCCTGTGGTTGCATTGAGCCAGTTATCTAGGGGAGTAGAAGCGCGCGAGAATAAGCGACCGATTCTTTCAGATTTGCGAGAATCAGGTGCTATTGAGCAAGATGCAGATCTTGTGATGTTTTTGTATCGAGAGGATTACTATCGCAAAGAAGGTGAGGAAAGAGGCGAGGATGATGCGTATTTTGATGAGGATACTGCAACGATGGAAGTAGATTTGCAGAAAAATCGTGCGGGCAAACGAGGAGTGGCAAAAATTATTTTCAAAAAAAATTATAATAAGTTTTTGCCGATTGCAAGGTCTGTGGATTCTCCGGTGTTTTAAGCTCTAAAAATCTTATGTTCTTAGTGCTCATCGTGATTGTTGCATAAGCTTTTGGCAGCCAACAAAAAATTCTTGACGAGACTTGTGTTTAAGCGATACAATATCAGGCGTTGCAACTATGTTGTGACTATTACACATCTAAGATGAATGAGGAAGTTCATTCTGATGATTTAAGCCTGCTTTAGGTATGTCTTAAAGTCCTAATCATCTAATCTTGGAGAGGGTAGAATACTACAAATTTGCAAAACTGATTTTAAATCCTAATGGATATTTTATGAATACTTCTATAATGAGATATTTTAATGAGTTTTGCCTATAGAAAAGGTGGAAATAAAAATGGCAGTAATTTCAATGAAGCAACTTTTAGAAGCTGGAGTTCATTTCGGGCATCAAACTCGTCGTTGGAATCCGAAAATGAATAGATACATCTTTATGGCACGTAATGGAATTTACATTATTGACTTGCAAAAGACGGTGAAATTGATAGATTCTGCATATGAGTACGTGAAGAGAGTGGCAGATGAGGGCGGAATTGCGTTGTTTGTTGGAACTAAAAAACAAGCGCAAGAAGTTATCAAAAATGAAGCGATTCGCTCAGGGCAATATTATGTGAATCATCGTTGGTTAGGTGGAACGTTAACTAACTGGGATACGATTCAAAAACGTATTGGTCGTTTGAAGCAAATTAAAAAAATGGAAAAAGATGGAACTTTTGAAATTCTTCCTAAAAAAGAAGTTGTATTGTTGAATAAAGAACGTGAACGCTTAGAGAAATTCTTAGGTGGAATTGAAGATATGCCACGTATCCCAGATGTTCTTTACATCGTGGATCCTAAAAATGAAAGAATTGCTGTTCAAGAAGCACGTAAGCTAAATATTCCGATTGTAGCAATGGTTGATACAAATGCAGATCCAGATGAGATTGATGTTGTTATTCCATCAAATGATGATGCAATTCGTGCGGTGAAATTGATTACAGCTAAGATAGCAGATGCATTTGTTGAAGCAAATCAAGGTGAAGAGCAAACAATTGAGGAAGCTCTTATTATAAAAGCAGAAGAGGCGAAAGTGACTGATGAAGTAGAAGAATCGTCCATTGAAGAAATTGTGGAATCATCAGAGAAGGTTGAAAAAACAGAAGAATAGTAAATAATTATGAAGATCAGAACGGAAAGTTCTGATCTTTTTATGTGCGCCCTGCATGAGTGAGTACTAGGTGGTGTGAGGGTGGCAAAAATTTCATTGAGCAGGTGAATAAAAATGCAGAAAATAATAAAAATATACGAAAAAATTGTATATTTATTATTTTTTATGATATACTAAATACATGAATTATTATTTATGTCTAAAATTATTCAGTAGGTATTAAATACTTTAAAACGGAGAGGAAGAGTAACAATGAAATTAAATAAAATGGTTACAGGTACTTTATTTGCAGCAGTAACATTATTAGCAATCACAGGATGTGGGGAACAAAAATCTAAAGATTCTTTGGAAAATATAAAGGATAAGGGGACTTTAGTGGTTGCTACTTCAGCAGATTACCCGCCATATGAATTTTTGATTTCTGAGGATAGCAAAAATAAAATTGTAGGAATGGATATAGATTTGGCTGAAGCAATTGCTAAAAAATTAGGTGTGAAGCTTGAAATTAAAAATATGCAATTTGATTCTGTATTGGCATCTGTTTCTGCGGGGAAGACAGACATTGCAATATCTGGATTTAATATTACTGAAGAGCATAAGAAGTCTTTCGATTTTTCTATTTCTTATTATCATTCAAGTCAAGTAGCATTGATAAATAAAAAAGATGCTGATAAATATACGAAATTATCTAATTTCAGTGGAAAAAAGATCATGACTCAACAAGGTTCTGTATGTAACGATGTTGCAAAAAAACAACTGCCTGATTCTCAAATGATCACAACAGATGCGGTACCAAATGGTGTGATGCAGTTGCAATCAGGGAAAGTTGAGGCTATGATTTTGGATATTGCAGTGGCCAAAGGTTATGCGGATAATAATCCAGATCTAGCAATTTCTATAGCAAAATTTAAAGAAGATGGCAGTGAAGAAAATGGGATTGTTCTACCAAAAAATAGTGGAAAATTGAAAAAAGAAATTGATGCAATTGTGAAAGAGCAAGTATCTAGCGGTAAGGTTAAAGAATATCTTAAGAAAAATGGGAAGCTGCAAGCGCAGATTGCAAAAGATGCAATGAAAGGGAATCAATAGAGGATGAATGGAATGAATTTTAATTTTTTGCCGAAATATCTTCCTTATTTTTATGATGGAGCGATTGTTACTTTATTGATTGCGATATTCGTTGTGCTATTTGGGTTAATTATTGGAACGATAATCGCATTATTAAAGCTTTCTAAATATAGAGCTTTGCGTATAATAGCAGAGATTTATGTAGAAATATTGCGCGGAACTCCGATGTTGTTACAAATTATGGTATGGTTTGTAATTATTAAAATTAAACTTCCTTCAATTCCTATAGGAATTCTAGATGTGGATTTAGAGGGCTTGATGATTGGGATTTTTGCTCTATCTTTGAATTCCGGAGCATATATTTCTGAGATTATTCGAGCAGGGATTAATGCGGTAGATACTGGACAAAAAGAGGCAGCACATTCATTGGGGTTACGCCCACTTAAAACAATGCGATATGTGATTTTACCGCAAGCTATTAAGAACGTGTTGCCAGCGCTTGGGAATGAATTTGTGACGATTTTAAAAGATTCTTCTTTGCTTGGAAGTTTAGGAATTATGGATCTATTGTGGGGTGCAAAGACAGTTCAAACGGATACGTATCAATCATTGTCACCATTATTGGTTGCAGGTGCATTTTATTTTATCATGACATTTATTGTGAGTCGTTTGTTTCTTTTGGTTGAAAAACGATTAGATACGGGAAATTTGAGATAGATTGAGGAGAAAAATCGTGAGTGAGAATTTGATTCAAGTAGAGGGCTTAGCCAAATCGTTTGGTAAACATGAAGTGTTAAAAGATATTGATGTGACGATTCATGAAGGAGAAGTTGTGGTGGTGATTGGTCCTTCTGGTTCTGGAAAGAGCACATTTTTGCGGACTCTAAATTTACTGGAAACTCCAACAAAAGGAGCGGTTAAATTTGAAGGGATTGATATCACTAATTCGAAGGTTGATATTTTTAAGTTGCGCGAGAAAATGGGTATGGTTTTTCAGCAATTTAATTTGTTTCCACACTTGACGGTGTTGAAAAATCTTGTATTAGCGCCAATGAAAGTGAAAGGCATTTTGAAAGAGGAAGCAGAGAAAATTGCTGAGCAATTACTTTTGAAGGTAGGACTTTCGGAAAAGTCAGAAAGCTTTCCTCAAAGTTTATCTGGTGGGCAACAACAACGAATTGCCATTGCGAGAGCTTTGGCGATGCAACCAGATGTAATGTTGTTTGATGAGCCAACTTCTGCGCTTGATCCTGAGATGGTAGGAGAAGTTTTAACTGTTATGCAGGATTTAGCACGAGAAGGAATGTCGATGGTGATTGTAACGCATGAGATGGGATTTGCGAAAGAGGTTGCCAATCGAGTGATTTTTATGGCAGATGGGATGATCGTGGAAGAGGGGACACCTACGGAGATTTTTGAAATTCCAAAGCAAGAGCGGACTAAGGATTTTTTGTCGAAAGCTTTGTAAGTGAAAGTAAATTTTTTTTGCAACAATATTTGCCCATTTAGTCCACTCCTTCATGCTATTTCGTGCCTAATAGTGCAAAAGCGCCAAACAAAAAGCAATTGTTGAATATACGAAATTTTAAAGAAAAATTTCATGATGGTACTTAATGCTGCATGTTTGTCTGGAATTTATATTACTTTGCAAGGTGATTATTAATCCAAATTAAGAATCAAAAAATAACAATGCATTTTATAGCTAAGTAGCTAAAAATGCATTGAATTAAATTTCTAAGAAAAATTAAGTTTGTTGAATACTGGCATTAATAGTCTTAATATAGCTATTCATTTATA
>JAITQW010000041.1 GCA_031288715.1 Lactobacillales bacterium
CATTTCATCTTTATTCCTCCTAAATGTTTTGGGCTGATACTTTAAACATTTTATTAGAATTTTGATGATTTGTCTTTTTTTATTTTTCAGTGGACGGTTTTATGTTACAACTTGCCGATATCTCCACGACTTACACAATTTTGTTTTATTTTAGTGTGCCAATAATTACTTTGGATATTTCTTCGGCTATAAATACAAAATTAATAGCTAGTATGTCTTTTATTACTGATTACAATACTTTGATTCAAATGAACGCTGGTGGAATTGGAATTGAACAACTAATAAAAGCAAAAACTAATTTTTTTTATCAGCTAAAGCTTTTTTCATTAAGTTTGTTAGTTTTTTTCGTATTAGCAGGATTGAAAATGTTAGGTGCGCCTTTGATATTAATATTGATAACCATGTTAATGGTTTCACTAATTGTCTTTTTTTGTCCCAGGTCATATTTTATTAATAATTTGATTCTGACTAGAATGGATTATTGTGATTATGAAAAATATTTTGAAGAGGCCAGCATTTTGGAGAATGGAGTCGACGAATATTTTCCTCTGTCAATGGCAATTAATGTAATTTTTTCCTTAGCATTTCTTGCAACCGTAATCTCTCTTCTTATACCAAAAATACACATGATTGTGGTGTTTACATACGCTGGACTTGTTTGTTCTGTTTTTTCATTAGTAATTGTTTTAATGAGGCGAATTGAAAAAAATATTGTGGTCTTCGTTGAAAGAGGAGAGTTAAGTGCAGATTTCACTAAAATTTTTCAAAAATCAGATTTCAGCAAGTAAAAAATACAAAATAGCACTTTTAAGCTTGTATCTAGTTTCACTATTAATCATTATTTTGTGTGCTTGTTTCTGTTCTGTCCCTTTTGCTACATCAAAAGTATTTCAAAAAAACGTTTCTATTTTGTATTTGTTTAAAAATAATATGATTTCTATGTTTAAATCTTGCATATTTGGTTTTGTAACTTTTGGCGTTTATAGTATTCGAATGTTTTTAATCAATACATTTGCTGTTGGAATTATTATCCACTCACTGATTTTAGATCGAAAATCAATATTAGCTTTGAAACTAATTCCTCACGGAATCATTGAATTTTTTGTTATCGCACTGCAAGTTCTATTTCCAATGGCAATTTGGATATACCTTATAGGAAATTTAAAAAAAATTTTACAAAGCGAACTGAAAATCAAGGATATGTTTATGCAAATTATTTTTTATGTAATCCAAACCTTATTATTATCAACTAATCTTTTGCTGATTGCAGCTATCATAGAGCATTTTATATCTTTAATTAAATTATAATTTACAATGAAAGGAGATACGTAAAATTTTTTATCACAGATTTTATGTAAATTAAAAAATGGCAATTTTATCACTTGATAATTTAACCTTCGGATACACAAATCATCCAATTTTTTTTAAATTTTCAACAGAATTTGAACAAGGATTGATTTAACATATTAAGGGTGCTAATGGTGTGGGGAAAACAACCTTATTAAAGTGCTTAACTTCTATTTTGAATAACGGTAAATGCGTATTTTACGACGGTCAGTCCATCGAGCAAAATAAACACTTTTTAAAAAATATTTCTTGTTGTTTAAGTGAAGATACTTTATATCCATACATGACAGTAAAAGAAAACATTCATTTTTATAAAGCTCTTTTCTCAGGAGGACAGGATTTTTTGATCGAAGTAGCCAATATTTTATGTAAGTTAAAGTGTTCTGAGTATGAAAATCATTTGGTGAAAAATTTATCACAAGGGACTCGTCACAAAGTTTACTTAGCAATCATGTTGTCTAAAAAGGCAAAAATTTTCTTGCTGGATGAACCTTTCACTGCTCTTGATAAAGATTCACAACATTTCTTTTTGGAACTTCTTAAAACAAAAAACAAAAATGATCAAGCAACTATTTTATTAGTTACTCATGTTGAAGAGTTTGCTGAGATTGCAAATAAAACTTTGTCTGTACCGAAATTGTGAAAAAATGATTCAGTGTCACATGATGTTGATCATATCGAATCAAAATTAATAAAAAAATTGGACAAAGAATAAGTTTCTCAGTCTTTTTTGCGTAGTAAAAATATTTTATACACTTACCTTTGTGAATTGGAGAAATTGGGAGTTTATTAATATTTTAATGTTTTTTGCTTTTTTCAGGTTATCGGCTATTTACTGCCAGCAGCCTTTGAGGAATTTTAAATTCTAGTAGTAGATATTTTCGAAAATTAAGAATTTTAGTAATTTTTGTGTTACTTGTGTCGCTAAAAATCCTTGATGTACCTGTATGCATTTACAGTTTTTAGTTCCTTGATTCAATAAATGTCTAATTTTTAGATGTTGATCCTTTTTCTTCAAATCCATGTGGAAGAATCACATTTTTTTCTTCGATGCCTTCTTGATTAATTAATTTTGTTAGAAGGCGCATTGAAACAGCACCTAAGTCGTATAATGGTTGAGTAATAGAAGAGATTCGAGGACGAGCAAATTCCGTTAATGTAGAATTATGGCTGGTAATTATTTTGATTTCATCTGGAATATCTATCCCTAAATCTAAAAGTCCATTGCTCAAACCGATTGCTAATTCATCATCGGTTACGTAGCAAGCATTAATGTTTGCATTTTTTATTCGTTTTGCTAGATCTCCTCCTTTGTGGAAAAGGTAGTCTGCTTCAAAAATTAGCCCTTCTTGATAGGGAAGTTTGTTTTCTATTAACGCTTTTTTGTATCCATTGAAGTATGCAATGTTGACAGGTTCAACCAATGGTCCTGAAATAAAAGCAATTTGTTGATTGTCTTTTTTTGCTAGGAAAGAAGTTGCTTCAAAGCTAGCAGCTTCATAGTTTATATTTACAGAGGGAATTTGTTGTTTGGTGTCTAGTGTTCCTGCTAAGACGATTGGAGTTTTTGCTTGCAGGAGTTCTTTGCGTATTCGCTGTGTAATTTGTCTTCCCATAAAAATGACTCCATCAACCTGCCTTGCCAACAGTGTATTTAATACATTGATTTCTTTTTTTTCTTCACTATCTGAATTAGCTAGAAGGATATTATATTTATACATAGTCGCAATGTCATCAATGCCTAATGCTAAGCTTGAAAAAAATGCATTTGAAATATCAGGAATGACGACACCTATAGTAGTTGTTTTTTTATTTGCGAGTCCTCTTGCAACCGCATTTGGACGATAATTTAGCTGATTAATTACATCAAGTACCTTTTTGCGAGTAGTTGGTTTTACATTATTGTTTCCGTTTACGACGCGGGAAACTGTTGCCATTGAAACTCCCGCTTCTCTTGCAACATCATAAATTGTAATGGATGGTTTATTCATTGATTTGCTCCTCTTAAGTCTTTCTAAAATTAACCTTATATTGGAAAATGTGTAGATATAAGGGATTGATTTGAGTTAATGAAAATTTCATGTGTTTTCTGAAAATCAAAATTTACTTCATTATTCTAAGGGATCATATGAAAATATTCCAGTAATTCTTAAAATGTCTCTAAAAATGGGGCATACACATTTTTTGTAATTGTAAAATTTCATGAGGTTGTATTAAAAAAGCAAAACGTAGGCATCAATGTTTATGAGATCAACATATACGAGATTTTGACACCTACACATTTTTTTACAAACTTGATTTACCTTAAAAAATCTGTTTAAATAGGGACAACTTTAGAAGACATGAATCGTTTATTTTTCAGAGAGTTGGACAGAAGCTGAGAGTCTAGCAAACAAGAAATGATTTACCACTTCACGTTTATTCCGCAGGAAATGACGGAACGTTTAGCAAACGTTACTTGCAAACGAGGAAGCAAATTTGCTTTGAATGATAGGTGGAATCACGGTGATCCGTCCTGTTACGCATTTTTATGGTGCATAGCGGGACGGATTTTGTATTAATGGGAAAATTTTTATAATATGAGAGGATGAAAAAAATGGCAGAGATAAAGATAACGTTGCCGGATGGAGCAGTGAAAGTATTTGAAATGGGAATAAGTGTGCAAGAGGTTGCAAAAAGTATTAGCAAATCTTTAGTAAAAAAAGCTTTGGCAGGAAAGTGGAACGGTGAGTTGGTAGATATCACACGAGAATTGACAGAAGATGGCATGCTAGAAATCATGACGCCTGACCATGAGGAAGCGTTATTTGTATTACGTCATTCAACAGCTCATTTATTTGCTCAAGCAGCAAAACGTCTTTTTCCGAAAATTCATTTAGGGATTGGGCCTGTTATTTCCAAAGGTTTTTATTACGATACTGATAATGAAGATGGGCAGATTGCAGAGGAAGATTTACCTAGAATTGAAGAAGAAATGAAAAACATTGTGAAGGAAAATTTACTGATTGAACGTACGGAAGTTTCAAAAGCAGAAGCATTGAAACTTTTCAGCGATGATCCTTACAAAGTGGAACTGATTAAAGAATTACCAGACGGGGAATTAATTACTGTTTATTCACAAGGAGAATTTTTGGATTTATGTCGAGGCCCACATGTTCCTTCAACTGGACGAATTCAAGTATTTAGCTTGTTGAATGTGGCAGGAGCTTATTGGCGCGCAGATTCTAATCGGCCGATGATGCAACGTGTGTATGGAATCGCATTTTTTGAAAAATCAGAATTAAAAGAATTTTTGAAATTGCGTAAAGAAGCAAAAGAGCGAGATCATCGAAAATTAGGGAAAGAGCTTGAGTTGTTCATGACTTCGCAAAAAGTTGGGAGTGGTTTACCGTTTTGGTTGCCAAATGGGGCAACGATTCGTCGAACAATTGAGCGTTATATTGTTGATAAAGAGTTAGAGCGTGGATATCAGCACGTTTATACGCCGATTATGGCTGATGTGGAGTTGTATAAGACTTCGGGACATTGGGATCATTACCATGAAGATATGTTTCCGCCAATGGATATGGGAGACGGGGAACAGCTGGTTTTGCGTCCGATGAATTGTCCTCACCATACGCAGGTCTATAAGAATCAGGTGAGATCTTATCGAGAATTGCCGATTCGAATTGCCGAGCTGGGAATGCAACATCGATATGAAAAATCAGGTGCGTTATCTGGATTGCAACGTGTGCGTGAGATGACGCTTAATGATGGGCACATTTTTGTGCGTCCAGATCAAATTAAGGATGAGTTTAAGCGATCATTGACGTTGATGATGGATGTGTATCGAGATTTCAATATTACTGATTATCGTTTCCGTGTAAGTTACCGTGATCCTGATGATAAGGAGAAATATTATGATGATGATGCGATGTGGGAAAATGCGCAAGTGATGCTTAAAGGTGCGATGGATGAACTGGAATTGGAGTACTTTGAAGCTGAAGGCGAGGCTGCATTTTATGGTCCGAAGTTGGATGTGCAGGTGAAGACAGCGCTTGGAAATGAAGAAACACTTTCAACGATTCAGCTAGATTTCTTACTACCAGAACGATTTGATTTGAATTATATCGGAGACGATGGTGAAGAACACAGACCTGTGATGGTTCATCGTGGAATTGTGTCGACAATGGAGCGTTTTGTAGCTTATTTGATTGAAGTTTATAAAGGTGCGTTTCCAACTTGGCTTGCACCAATGCAAGTGAGTGTGATCCCTGTTTCTAATGAAGTGCATAGCGATTATGCATGGGAAGTGTGTAGTGCGTTGAAAGACAAAGGAATACGTGTAGAAGTGGATGATCGCAATGAAAAGATGGGGTATAAGATTCGTCAGTCACAAACGAAGAAAATTCCTTACCAATTAGTTGTTGGTGATAAAGAAATTGAGGGAAAAACAGTGACTGTTCGTTGTTATGGATCAAAAGAGACCCATACAAAGCAGTTTGAGAAGTTTGTGAAAGATATTTTAGAAGATGTAGCTAATTTTTCTCGTGAAGATGATTAAAGAGAACTGAGAGTTTGTTAACACTTTTTCTATGGATATTTATTAGCTTTAAAAATGTTTATGTTATCGAAAGGAGATTGGGATATGTTGATGGATCGAATCAATCAGCGAGTTAAAAAAATTGAAATTTCTGATATTCGACAGTTTGATGCGCAAGTTTCACAAATTCCTGATGTGATTAAGTTAACGATTGGTGAACCTGATTTTACAACGCCTGAACATGTAAAAGAAGCAGGTATTCAAGCAATTAAAGAGAATGTTACTCGCTATTCGGGAATGAGTGGTTTTTTGGAAGTACGAGAGGCAGCGGCATCTTTCGTGAAAAAGAAATATGGAGTAGTTTATAATCCCGAGACGGAAATTTTGGCAACAGTTGGTGCCACAGAAGCGCTTTCAGCGATATTATTAACTATTTTAGAAGCAGGCGATAAAATTTTAGTGCCAACACCGCTTTATCCTGGGTACCTTCCGCTGATTACGTTGACTGGAGCGATTCCTGTTTTTTTGAATACGGCCGTCAATAACTTTGTTCTGACTCCTGAAATGATTGAACAGGCTATGATTGAACATGGTAAAAAAGTAAAGGCAATTATTCTAAATTATCCTTCAAATCCAACAGGAGTGACTTATTCTCGTAAGGAAGTGGTCACGATTGCAAAGACGCTTTCAAAGTATGAAATTTTTGTTCTCTCTGATGAGGTTTACTCGGAATTAACTTACGGAGCAACTCATGTTTCGCTTGGAGAATATTTATTTGATCAAACCATTGTCGTTAATGGATTATCAAAATCTCACTCGATGACTGGGTGGCGTTTAGGATTTACATTTGCTCCTGAAGCAATTACTGAAGAGTTGATAAAAACGCATCAATATCTAGTGACAGCAACTTCTTCTATTTCACAAATGGCAGCAGTAGAGGCATTAACTAAAGGGTGTGATGATGGTGCAATTATGCGACAAGAATATGAGAAACGTCGCGATTTTGTTTATCAAAAGATGAAGAAATTGGGCTTTGAAATTGCAAGACCAAATGGTGCATTTTATCTTTTTGCGAAAATTCCCAACAGCTTTATTCAACACTCTTTTGATTTTTGTCGTGATTTGGCGATGAAGAATAAAGTGGCTCTGATTCCAGGTTCTGCCTTTGGTAAAGCAGGAGAAGGTTACGTTCGTTTAAGTTATGCAGCTGATATGGAAAAATTAATTCTTGCGATGAAGCGCTTAGAGAAGTATTTGAATGAGAATGGGAAATAGTTATTAATTTCTATTTATTGTGAAGGGAGGTTGTAATGAAAGTAGTAAAATTTGGCGGAAGCTCACTGGCTTCTGCGGTACAGATTCGAAAAGTGATTGATATTATAAAAGAAGATGATCAGCGGAAGTTTGTGGTGGTGTCTGCTCCAGGAAAGCGAGATGAAGCGGATACTAAGATGACAGATTTGTTTATTGATTATTATGAATGTTATGTAAATGGACTTGAGACTAAGAAGTTTCAACAAAAAATAGTAGCACGTTTTTCAGCGATTGCTTCTGCATTTTCTTTGCCAGTTACGATAATTAAGGATTTTGAAGAGCGGATTGCGAGGTTGTTGAACAATCCTATTGAAGGGAATCAATATTTGTATGATATGTTTTTGGCGCAGGGAGAAGATCTTCAAGCGCGTTTACTAGCTGAAATTTTTGTAAAAGAAGGAATTTCGGCGAGTTATATGAGTCCAAAAGATGCTGGATTATTGGTGAGTGATGAACCTGGAAACGCACGGATTTTACCAGAAAGTTATGAGAGGATATTTTCTTTGCGAGATCAAAGTGGAGTGGTGATCATCCCAGGATTTTTTGGTTATACTTGCAGTGGTGAGATTTGTACATTTTCACGTGGTGGTTCAGACATTACAGGTTCTATTATTGCTGCAGGAGTTCATGCAGATTTATATGAGAATTTTACAGACGTAGATGGTGTTTTTGCAGCACATCCAGGAATTGTTCATAATCCACAGTTTATTAAAGAGATGACTTATCGAGAAATGCGTGAGTTAGCTTATGCAGGCTTTTCCGTTTTTCATGATGAAGCGTTGATTCCAATATTTCGGGCAGAAATTCCGATAGTCATTAAAAATACAAATAATCCAAGTCATCCTGGTACGCAAATTAGTAATACGCGTGAATTAACCAGTCAGCCTGTTATTGGAATTGCGAGTGATAGTGGTTTTGCTAGCATCAATATTACAAAATTTTTATTGAATCGTGAGATAGGATTTGTTAGAAAAATTCTATCAATTTTAGAAACTCATGAAATTAGTTTTGAACATATGCCTTCTGGAATTGATGATTTGTCGATTATTGTCCGCGAAAGTTATTTAACTCCTAAGCTAGAGAATTTAATTTTGCGAGATATTGCAGATATTGTTCAGCCAGATGAGCTTCAAATTGAGCATGATTTATCGATTTTGATGTTGATTGGCGAAGGGATGAAACGGTCTGTAGGAGTAACTGCAGCAGGGACATTTGCACTTTCCAGCAAACGAATTAATTTGGAGATGATTACCCAAGGTTCCTCAGAAGTTTCAGTTATTTTTGGTATTCGAAGTTCACAAGAAGCTAGAGCAGTACGAGCGCTTTATCATGCATATTTTGAAGATTAAATTGTCTGTCGCTTTCAAAAAATAATCCTATGGTAGTTTCCGAAGTAGGGATAACAGCAGAGATTGATAGTAATTCAGATATTATTTTTGAATACGTGGTTGATAAGACAGTTACCAACGGTGATTTAGTGAAGGTTAGAAATTTATTTGTCGATAAGTTTAAAGAGTTGCAAAAACTATATTCTAAGTGTAGCGAAATTCAGATGGCAATGGAACATGATTTAAATGGACTGTCTTGCATTTCATTGGGGTATAATACGAGAATAACAAAATGTATAAAAGAAGAAGAACCATTCAGGGCTAACATTGATAAATTAAAAAATGAAATAAAAATTTTTCGAGAAAATAGTTGGATAAAATCAAATTTGGCAGAAAGAAATTTTAAAATCAAAATTAAAAATGCAACTCAATCAGACCCGTTGTTATATGGTGGTGATATTGAATAAAATTTTGATACATGATGCAAACGAGGTTTAAGATCTATATTCGTTCGAATTTCATGGTTAAAGTTGAAGAGAAGTAACCGCTCCAGAGACTTTATCTATTATTTCAAGGTAAAAATGCTGCAAAAGTGTTTTGCTACAAACATAAGATATTATTTAGATGGCAATCATTTATCTGTTTATCAGATAAATGATTGCTTTTTTTATCATGGAAAAATTGATGAATTTCATTTTAATTTGTACAATATAAGTAGAAAAGGCTGTGCACTCAATTATTAAAAAGACTGGAGAATATCATGAATATTGCGATTTTTGCTTCTGGTAATGGCAGTAATTTTCAAGTATTAGCTGAAAAAATCCAATCTGGTAAAATTCCTGCAAGATTAAAATTTGTTTTTTCTGACCAGCGTAATGCATCTGTTTTAAAACGAGCAGAGCAGTTAGGTGTTCCTTCTTTTTCATTTGAACTAAAAGAGTTTTCAAGTAAAGAGATTTATGAGTCAAAGTTGATGGAACTTTTAAAGCAGCATGAAGTTGGTTTAATAGTGCTTGCGGGATATATGAAGATTGTTGGAAAGACGCTTTTACAAGCTTACGAAGGAAGTATTATTAATATTCATCCCGCTTTTTTGCCAGAATTTCCGGGTGCGCATGGAATTGAAGATGCATGGAATTCTCAGGTAAAAGAATCTGGTGTGAGTGTGCATTATGTAGATGCTGGAGTGGACACAGGGAAGATTATTCAGCAGATTCGTGTAACTCGTTTTAATAGTGATACATTTAAAAATTTTGAGCGGCGGATTCATAAGGCGGAGCATCAATTGTATCCTGAAGTGCTAGAAAAATTGGTAAGAGAGGAATTGAAAGCATGAAGCGAGCACTCATTAGTGTTTCAGATAAAAAGGGAGTGATTGAGTTTGCCAAGGAATTGGTGACTTTAGGTTTTGAAATTATTTCCACTGGAGGGACTAAGTCTACATTAGAAAAAACAGGAATTTCGACAATCAGTGTTGAAGAGGTGACGAATTTTCCTGAGATGATGGATGGACGAGTGAAAACTTTGCATCCAAAAATTCATGGAGGATTATTGGGGCGTCGGGATCTGCCAAGTCATATAAAGGCAATGGCAAATCATGGAATTCAACCAATTAATTTGGTTTGTGTAAATTTATATCCTTTTAAAGAAACTCTTTTAAAAAAAGATGTGAATGACACAGAGGTGATTGAAAATATTGATATTGGTGGTCCTTCGATGTTACGTTCGTCTGCCAAGAATTATGCGGCGGTTACAGTAGTAGTCGATTATTTGGATTACCCAGGGGTAATTTCTGAGTTGAAAGAAAAGGGAGAGACGACTTTTGCGACTCGCCAAAAATTGGCAGCGAAAGTTTTTCGTCATACAGCAGCTTATGATGCACTGATTGCAGAATATTTTACGGATCTTGTAAAGGAAGAGAAACCTGAAAAATTAACATTTACTTATGAGTTGAAACAGTTGTTACGTTATGGTGAAAATCCACAGCAGAAGGCTAATTTTTATCGAGATGCGATGTCTTCTTCTTTTTCTATTGCGAGCGCTACTCAACTTCATGGGAAAGAGTTATCGTACAACAATATCAAAGATGCAGATGCGGCTATTCAGATTATTCGCGAGTATGAAGCGCCTACAGTGGTAGCGTTGAAGCATATGAATCCTTGTGGAATTGGAATAGGAGAGACGATTGATGAGGCTTGGGAAAAAGCATATGAAGCAGATCCAGTTTCAATTTTTGGTGGAATTTTGGTACTGAATCGAGAGGTGGATGTGAAGATAGCAGAGGAAATGCATCAAATTTTTCTGGAAATTATTCTTGCACCTAGCTATACTAAAGAAGCGTTACAAGTGTTAACAGCGAAGAAAAATTTGCGTTTATTACAGATGGATTTTTCAGAAAAAGAAGATAGTAAGAAAAGAAATCTTATAACAGAAGTCTTGGGTGGCATTCTTACGCAGAACCAAGATGTAATCAAGGAGGAGATGGAAAAATGGAAAATTGTCACAAAACGTCAACCAAACAAGGAAGAACTGTCAGCGATGGAGTTTGCTTGGAGAGCAGTCAAGCACGTAAAGTCGAATGCCATTGTTGTTGCGAATACGAATCAGATTCTAGGTGTAGGTGCGGGGCAGATGAATCGTGTGGGTGCGATAAAATTGGCGATCGAACAAGCTAAAGGAAGATTAAGTGGAGCAGTTTTGGCATCTGATGCGTTTTTCCCATTCGCGGATAATGTGGAAGAGATCGCAGAGTCGGGAATTAAGGCAATTGTTCAATCAGGAGGATCTGTTCGTGATGAAGAAATTATTGAAGCAGCAAATAAATACGGAATTGCGATGGCATTCACAGGTGTAAGACATTTTAAGCATTAAGGAGGATGCTCGTTGAAAATATTAGTTATTGGAAGTGGTGGGCGCGAGCATGCGATCGCCAAAAAGCTATTGGATTCCGATAAAGTGAAACAGGTGTATGTTGCTAAAGGAAATCCTGGAATGTTGAATGATGGAATTCATTTAGTAGGTATTGCTGAGAATGACCATGAAGGATTGATTCAATTTGCAAAGGATAATCAAATTTCTTGGACATTTGTAGGTCCAGAAGTTCCGTTGCTAAATGGAATCGTGGATGATTTTACTGCAGCAGAGTTAAAAATTTTTGGTCCTACTAAAGCAGCAGCGGCGATTGAGGGTTCGAAAAATTTTGCGAAAGAAATAATGAATAAATACGAGATTCCGACTGCAAAATATAAAACGTTCTCTTCATTTCCTGAAGCAAAAGCTTATGTGAAAGAAGAAGGGGCACCTATTGTTATAAAAGCTGATGGTTTGGCAGCTGGGAAAGGCGTAGTGGTTGCATTTACGGGTGAAGAAGCAATTACAGCTTTATCCGATATGTTGGAAGGAAATCAGTTTGAAGAGAGTAGCTCACAAGTTGTAATAGAAGAGTTTTTAGAGGGGGAAGAGTTTTCACTTTTGAGTTTTGTGAATGGCGAAAAAGTTTACCCAATGGCGATTGCTCAGGATCACAAACGTGCTTATGATGGGGATAAAGGTCCGAATACCGGTGGAATGGGTGCGTATTCACCTGTTCCACAAATACCACAAAAAACGGTGGATTTGGCACTTGAAAGCATTGTTCGCCCAATTGTTTCTGGAATGGTAAAAGAAGGATGCTCCTTTACGGGAATTCTTTACGCAGGATTGATTGCTACAAATGAAGGTCTAAAGGTTATCGAGTTCAATGCTCGTTTTGGTGATCCTGAAACACAAGTAGTTTTACCGCGTTTAACATCTGATTTAGCGCAAATTATTGATGATTTACTAAATGGGAATGAGCCGGTAGTTACCTGGCTTGAAGATGGAATTACTTTGGGTGTGGTGGTTGCTGCTGAAGAATATCCGAAAGAGTATCAAAAGGGAATGCTCTTGCCATCTAACGTAAATAATTTAGAAGTTACTCCTTACTATGCAGGTGTTTCTATTGATGAGCAGGGGAGGCTGATTGCAAATGGCGGGCGTGTGTTTCTTCTTTGTGCAACTGCAAAAGATGTGGAAACTGCGCAAAGAGAAGTTTATGATGAATTAGAGAAAGAATCTTTGGATGGATTTTTTTACAGAAAAGATATTGGAGAAAAAGCAAAAAAAGTTTAACGATGTATGTAAATTACTTTCCATGAGAAGATGGTATAGAACTATCTTTTCGTGGAAGTTTTTTGTATCCAATTAAAGATAGTTTTTATTTGGTAAGAATAGTACAATTGACATTTTCAGTATTAGAATTTTAAAATCGCATGCCTATAGGGTTTAATAAATAATATTTTTATATTATTTATTACTTAAGAATATCTACATGCGTTTGTCATGCTTATTTCTTTGGTGTTATTGTCAACTTTTGATTAATAATGTTAGAATTTCATGTAAGATAAAGAATAATTATTAGGAGATTTTTGGATGAATTCAGTGACAGACGATCTATTATTTAAGCTTGTTTTTGGTGACGAACGCAATAGGAATGCGTTGATTCATTTGTTAAGTAGTGTTGTAGGATTTCAGATAGTAGATGTTGATATTAGAAAAACTGAGATGGTCCCTGAGTTTGTAGGTGGAAAAGAATCTCGTCTTGATATTTT
>JAITQW010000053.1 GCA_031288715.1 Lactobacillales bacterium
GAATTTGAACCAGTTATCAAGGAGGCGGTGAAAATGTTTGATGTAATCACATCGGATAAGAAGACACAAGAACTTTTGAGAATGAAGGAAAAAGGAGAACGCGATTTTAATTCAGCGATTAAAAATTCGAGATTACAAGGAATAGCGAAAGGAAGAGTAGAAGGAAGAGTAGAAGGAAAAGCGGAGGGAAGGATAGAAGAAAAAAAACAAACTGCGCAATCGATGTTGCAAGATGGCATGTCTATATCTACTATTAGTAAGTATACCGGCCTTTCTATCTCCGAGATTCAGTTGTTGAAATCTCATTGAATAGAATATATCTGATTATATATTGGATACAAAGAAATTCTGAAATATTTTCTTCCTGTTACGATAAATTATTTCAAGCAAAGATGAATATAGATCCCGACTTTATCAATGATTAAAGATTTGTTGATAATTTTCAATAAATATACAAGCCAAACGCATGAAGAATTTTTGTTTTCACAGAGAATGATTTTAAGCGATTTAAAATTTTTGAACGATTTTTTTACAAAACATTCGCTTAAAATACTTCTCTCACGCTTATTTTTTCTCATAATTCTTTCATGCGTTTGGCGTGATAAATATAGCATATTCGTTGTACTTTGCTTTATTAACTAGTGCACAAGCTATAATACTTCAATGAATTAGGCTCTAAATAGATAAAGAAGAGGATAGATCTTGTGAACCTATTCTCTTTTAGCTAATTTCTCATGCATTTCCACTTACTCTCGTAATTCAGCTACTTTTTGTTTATTCAGGCGTTTTATAACTGCTGTCACTAAGTCGATCAAGTTTGTATAGTCATCTTCATGGACAATTGATGTATGGCTATGAAGATAGCGAACAGGGACTGTTAATGCAAGGGAAGGGATTCCTGAATAGGTTAAGTGCATCTGACCAGCATCAGTTCCACCACCGGACATAAATGATGGTTGATACGGAATGCTTAATTCTTCTGCTATGTCCACAACAAAGTTTCTTAATTTTGTATGTGCAATCATTGAAGCATCGTAGAAAACGATTTGTGGGCCTTTTCCGAGCACTGAATCTGCTTCGCTTGGTTTAATTCCAGGAGTATCTCCAGGAATGCCAGTATCCACAGCAAATGCAATATCTGGCTTAGTAAGATGAGTTAATGTACGAGCACCTCGTAAACCAACTTCTTCTTGAACGTTTGCTCCTGCGAAAATTGTGTTCGGATGTTTTTCTTTGGTAAGTCTTTGAAACACCTGCAGAACAGTAGCTGTTCCGATTCGATTATCCCATGCTTTCGCTAGCAAGTATTTGGAATCATTTAGACGACGATATTCGATATAAGGAGTAATCATGTCCCCTGGACGAATTCCCCATTTTTCTACTTCATCTTTGGAAGTTGCTCCAATATCAATAAACATATCTTTTATTTCGACAGGTTTTTTACGTGCCTGAGGAGATAGGATGTGTGGTGGTTTTGAACCAACGACTCCATGGATTGTTTTACCGCTGCGAGTGGTAATGGTAACTTGTTGGGCAAGGATTACTTGTCCCCACCATCCACCAAGAGGTTGAAAATAAATGAATCCTTTTTCGTTAATATTGGTGACCATGAAACCGACTTCATCCATATGAGAAGCAAATAAAATGTTGGGACCATTTGTATCCCCTGTATGTTTAGCAGCAATTCCTCCCAGACCATCGATGAAAATTTCTTCAGCTATTGGCTCAGCAATTTCTTTAAAAATCATTTGTATTTCTTTTTCATTTCCAGGTACCCCTTTTGCTTCAGTTAGACGTTTTAAGAAAAGCTCTTCTTCTTGATTGATCATTTAGTTCATCCTTCCCATCTATTTGTAATAGCCATAAACGTTAAAGTGTAGTGTTTCTGTGTTAACTATAGCAAAGAGAAGAATAATTTGCTTGAAAAAGGTTATTTTTGTCATAACACAATATATAGTGGTGCAAATCAAAAAAAATGAAAATAAACACAATATGTTGTGTGCTATCACTTGTCTTTTCTTGGAAAGTCATTTATACTGATTGAGAAAATGATAGATAAAATCTTTCAATATTATCTAGTAAACGAAATTCGTTGACTATGGAGACGTAGATGAGTTCAAAAAAGGTTGCTTGATGAATGAAAGCGAGGGTGTTATTTTATGTCAGTGATAGACGCAATAAAATTAGATAAAATTTCTACAACAATAGCAGGTATTAAAGTATTAAAAAGAGATGGCCGTTTGGTAGATTTTAACGATCAAAAAATCTATGATGCCTTAGTAAAGGCTGAAATACAAATTAATCAGGAACTCACTCCTATTTCTGCTGCAACTCTTGAAGCGATATTGGAACAAGTCGATGCAGAAATCAAGGAACGTTTTCAAGAGAACATAAAAATTTATGAAATTCAAAATATTGTAGAGCATGTGTTGTTAGAAAACAATCTCTACGATTTAGCAGAAAGTTACATTTCGTATCGAACTCAGCGTGATTTTGCTCGTTCGAAAGCGACAGATATCAATTTTACGATTGGCAAGCTGATTAATAAAGAAGAGACTGTTGTGAATGAAAATGCGAATAAGGATTCAGATGTATTTAATACACAACGAGATTTGACGGCAGGAATTGTTGGTAAGTCAATTGGTTTGAAGATGCTGCCTTTACATGTTGCAAATGCGCATCAAAAAGGAGAGATTCATTATCACGATTTAGATTACCATCCTTATACGCCAATGACAAATTGTTGTCTTATTGATTTTAAAGGAATGTTAGAAAATGGCTTTAAGATTGGTAATGCTGAAGTGATTTCTCCAAAATCAATTCAGACAGCAACTGCTCAGATGAGTCAAATCATTGCGAATGTGGCTTCTAGCCAGTATGGAGGTTGTTCAGCTGACCGAGTGGATGAATTTTTAGCTCCTTATGCAAAATGGAACTATGATAAGCATATGAAAGAAGCGCAAAAGTGGGTTGTTGAAGAAAAATGGGAAGAATATGCGAAGAGTAAAACGCAAAAAGATATTTATGATGCAATGCAGTCTTTAGAGTATGAAATCAATACTCTGTTTACTTCTCATGGTCAAACACCATTTACTTCTTTAGGTTTTGGTTTAGGGGTAAATTGGTTCGAACGTGAGATTCAACGAGCAATTCTCAATATTAGGATTGCTGGTTTAGGAAGTGAGAAGCGAACGGCAATTTTTCCAAAACTTATTTTTACTTTGAAGCGTGGTTTGAATTTAAGTGAAGGCGAGCCTAATTACGATATTAAGCAATTAGCGTTGCAATGTGCCGTAAAACGGATGTATCCTGATATTTTGAGTTATGATAAAATTGTGGAATTGACTGGTTCATTTAAAGTTCCAATGGGTTGTCGTTCATTCTTGCAGGGATGGAAGGATGAATCGGGGAAAGAAGTTAATGCGGGGAGAATGAACCTAGGGGTTGTGACTCTTAATTTGCCACGAATTGCTTTGGAAGCAAAAGGTAGGCAAGAAAAATTTTGGTCCATTTTAGAGGATCGATTACAGACAATGAAAGATGCACTTGTGTTTCGAATCCATCGCTGCAAGGAGGCTATTCCATCAAATGCGCCAATTTTGTATCAAAATGGAGCCTTTGGGAAGCGTTTAGATCGGGATGATTCTGCAGATGAGTTGTTCCGCAACAAGCGGGCAACGGTATCTCTTGGATATATTGGCTTGTATGAAGTAGCAACTTCGTTTTTTGGTGCAGATTGGGAAGAAAACCCAGAAGCAAAAGATTTCACGTTAGAAATTATGAAGATTTTAAAATTGAAGGCAGATACTTGGGGAGATGAGTATGGTTATCATTTTTCTGTGTACTCAACGCCATCTGAATCATTGACTGATCGCTTTTGTCGCTTAGATACGGAACGATTTGGGAAGATTGAAGATATTACAGATAAGGAATATTACACCAATTCTTTTCATTATGATGTGCGGAAGAAGCCAACTCCATTTGAAAAGCTAGATTTTGAGAAAGATTATGCTCAGTATTGTTCTGGTGGGTTTATTCATTATTGTGAGTATCCTGTGTTGCAGCACAATCCGAAAGCTTTGGAAGCAGTATGGAATTACGCGTATGATCGTGTTGGATATTTAGGTACAAATACGCCGATTGATCATTGTTATGAATGTGATTTTGAAGGTGATTTTAAGCCGACAGCTCGAGGGTTTGAATGTCCGAATTGTGGAAATACTAACTCTGCAACAAGTGATGTTGTGAAACGCACTTGTGGATATTTGGGAAATCCGCAAGCGCGTCCGATGGTGCGAGGGCGTCATAAAGAAATTAGTAGTCGAGTGAAGCATATGTAAATTTAAAAGCTGAAAGGACTACAGTAGGAGGGGAGCTTGTCATAAATTCGAAAGAATTAAGTAAAAATTATTATGCTGATTACAAGCCGTTTAATTTTGTGGATGGAGAAGGAGTTCGTAATTCATTGTATGTAAGCGGATGCCCATTTGCGTGTAAAGGTTGTTATAATGCGGCTGCACAGTCTTTTAGTTATGGTAAACCTTATACAAAGGAGCTAGAGAGTAGGATTATTGAGGATACGCGTCCTTATTATGTACAAGGAGTGACTTTACTGGGTGGGGAACCATTTTTAAATACGGATATTAGTATTTCTTTAGCAAAGCGGCTGCGGCAGGAATTTGGTCAGCTTAAGGATATTTGGTGTTGGACAGGATATACTTGGGAAGAGCTTCAAGAAGAAACCGATGATAAAAAAGAGTTGTTGCAAAATATTGATGTTTTGGTAGATGGGCGTTTTGAATTAGAGAAAAAGGATCTGAATTTGCAATTTCGAGGATCTTTCAATCAACGAATTATTGATGTTCAAAAATCTTTGATTCAAGGAACAGTAACATTTTGGAAGAGTTAAAAATGAACTAATGAACCTGTCTGAGGTCTTTAGCGGTGAAGATTTAGACAGGTTCTTATAGTTTGTTAAGGGTCTGTCTAATGGCGAAATTACCAACATGTCTTTCTTTTTCATACTAAACGTGTAACTGACGACCACTGGGTGAGGCATTTTTGATGGTCATTTACATATGTTATATTTTCTTACATTTCTCCATTGACATCTCTTTTCATGATTGTTAGACTAAATTTGTTTGAGATAGAGACTGAAATGTATTTCATCGCTCTAGCAAAGCTTACCAAAACGTGGGAGGTTTTAAGATGTCAGAGAGAGAATTACGTCGTTCAATGTCTGTTTTTCCAATTGGAACTGTGATGAAGTTAACGGATTTGTCAGCTCGTCAAATTCGTTACTATGAAGAGCAGCAACTGATTGATCCTGAACGTAGTGAAGGGAATCGTCGCTTGTATTCACTGAATGATATAGATATTTTACTAGAGATTAAGGATTATTTGTCCACTGGCTTAAATATGGCAGGAGTGAAACGAGCACTGACAAATCACTTACTTATGAAGCGACATGCTCAAGAAAAGGCAGGAAAAACATTAACGGATGCAGATATTCGACGTGTTCTTCAGAATGATTTTTTAAATCAAGGAGGTTTTTTGAAGAACGAATCCCCTATGCTTCGTCAACCGCGATTGTAATAATTCTTCTTTTAGATTTAAAATTGTTTTTAGTTTCCAATTCAAAAATGAAAGTAGGTAGGTAAAATGGTAGGTAAAGAAAGAACGGAAGCAGATATTCGTAGAGAAGTGAAGGAACAAGGAGTTACATTTTTGCGTTTGATGTTTACGGATATTTTAGGAACATTGAAGAATGTAGAAGTTCCTGCAACAGATGAGCAGTTGGATAAAATTTTAGAAAATAAGATGATGTTTGATGGATCATCTATTGAAGGATTCGTGCGAATCAATGAATCTGATATGTACTTATATCCTGATTTCTCTACTTGGATTGTTTTCCCTTGGGAATCAGAGCACGGTAAGGTTGCTGGCTTGATTTGCGATGTTTATAGTCCAGATGGAACGCCATTTGCTGGAGATCCGCGTGGTAATTTGAAGCGTTCGTTAGCTCATATGGAAAAGAATGGCTTTACATCATTTAATCTTGGGCCAGAACCTGAATTTTTCTTGTTTAAATTAGATGAAAAGGGTGATCCAACCTTGGAGGTGAATGACCAAGGTGGTTACTTTGACTTGGCGCCAACAGATTCGGCAGAAAATGCTCGCAGGGAAATTGTGAATGTGTTGACAGAACTTGGATTTGAAGTAGAAGCTTCTCACCATGAAGTAGCTGTAGGTCAGCATGAAATTGATTTCAAGTATGCTAATGTTTTAGAAGCTTGTGATAATATTCAATTGTTTAAATTAGTTGTGAAAACAGTTGCTCGTAAGCATGGATTACATGCAACTTTTATGGCTAAGCCGAAATTTGGAATTAATGGAAGTGGAATGCACTGTAATATGTCTCTTTTCAAAGATGGAAAGAATGCTTTCTGGGATGAAAAAGGAGAAATGGAACTTTCTCAGACAGCTTATCATTTCTTGGGTGGATTGATCGATCATGCACGTGGATTTACAGCGATTACTAATCCTACAGTGAACTCATACAAGCGTCTTGTTCCTGGTTATGAAGCTCCTGTTTATGTAGCTTGGGCAGGAAGAAATCGTTCTCCATTGATTCGTGTACCTGCTTCTCGTGGATTATCGACTCGCTTGGAACTTCGTTCTGTTGATCCGACTGCAAATCCTTATTTAGCTCTAGCAGTTTTATTAGAATGTGGATTGGATGGTATCAAAAATAAGATGAAAGCCCCGAAACCAGTAGAGTTGAACATCTATGCAATGACAGAGGAGGAACGTGCTGCAGCTGGAATTAAAGACTTGCCGTCTACCTTGCATAATGCAGTAAAAGATTTGAAGAAGGATAAAGTAGTTATTGATGCTTTAGGTAGTCATATTTATGAAAACTTTGTAGAAGCAAAGAAAATTGAGTGGTCTGCATATGCACAGACAGTTTCTCAGTGGGAGCAAGAAACGTATTTAGAATTGTATTAATTAAGATATTTGATCAATAAGAAATAGATGAATGTGTCGTTGATTATTGAAAATGTCTCAAAAAATTCAAAACATAAGTTCTAAAAATTATTTTATTTTCAAATTAAAATTATACGTAATTTTTACCGCTCATCTTTGGACAACGAGCTTTTCTGACCTGATGTTTCTAACTTTTTAATAGTGGCTATTTTTTCATCAATAGTCACAAATAAATTCTCATCAAAAGTTTGTATAATAAACACTTACTTCAGTATCCTTATTATATAAAAGTTTAGTTCCCGTTTCATCCACTGGTGCGTAATATTCATTCTTGAATTTGAAATGATGCCAAGAGTCTATCTTACGCGTATCTAAAAACGCTAATATTAGATTTGCTTTTTCAAGTGTTGGTTTATTTTCAAAGACAGACATGGTATGGTTTATTTCCAAGCCAAATTGTTCATTAAAGCTGTGTAAATAGCTTTTTAAGAATTCATTAGTTTGGTCAATGGTAGTGGTACCGTTGATTTTTAGTTCTGTGATGAGGCGAGGTTGAAGAGTGTTAAACACATTCTTCAACCTTGCTCTTTTGCTTGTGGCACAGAGCTTGTTTTAATATCAATTACAAGTTTATGACAAGCATAACTGAATTGCGTGAAGGTATCTTCAATAAGCTCTTTCTTATTCTTTAATTCATATCCCAAAACAGTTCTTGTATCTGTCATAAATTCATATGGAATTCCGTATTCAATTAGTATTTGATGAAATACATTATAGTATCCTTTTAGAGTTTCTTCCTTATCAAAGTAAGTTCCTAAAATTCTACCTGTACAATCATCTATAGCTATATGAATGGTTGCTTCTTCTCGCTCCAATAATTCTGTGAAATGAGTGAGATTTGTATCTTTGTGTTTTTTGTTACTGAAGGGGAACATATGAAGACACATGTTTCTGGGACATTTATATTTTTTCAAAAATCAGGATATTTTCACTGAACAAAGGTTTTTTACTGAGCAATGACAAAACTTTCCTAAAAAGGAAATATGTCCTTGACTAATTCCGATAAAATGCTAAAATGATTTTATAATTTAGCACTCAAAGATGATGAGTGCTAAAATTAAATTTATAAAATTGGAGGGATTCATGTGTTAAAACCTTTAGGAGACCGTATAGTTATTGAAGTGGCAAAAGAAGAAGAAAAATCTGTTGGAGGAATCGTACTTGCTTCTGCTGCGCAAGAAAAACCGCAAACGGGAAAAGTTGTTGCTGTGGGAAGTGGTCGTGTGCTTGACAACGGGCAGACAGTTGCGCCAGAGATTAAAATTGGTGAGACTGTTCTATTTGAAAAATTTTCAGGAACTGAAGTCAAAAACGACGGGAAAGAGTATTTGATTCTACATGCTGATCAGATTGCAGCAATTGTTGAATAAATGAACCCTAATTTTTTAACTTTTTAACAATGAAAGCATTTTAAATTTAAGAAAAAAGGAGAATCTAAAAATATGGCAAAGGAAATTAAATTTTCAGAAGACGCACGTACATCCATTGTACGTGGAGTGGATATTTTAGCAGATACTGTAAAAGTTACTCTTGGACCTAAGGGTAGAAATGTTGTTTTGGAAAAATCTTTTGGTTCACCAACAATTACAAACGATGGAGTTACCATTGCTAAGGAAATTGAACTTGAAGATCATTTCGAAAACATGGGAGCAAAACTAGTTTCTGAGGTTGCCTCTAAAACTAATGAT
Organism: Lactobacillales bacterium; assembly: GCA_031288715.1. Lineage (GTDB taxonomy): Bacteria > Bacillota > Bacilli > Lactobacillales > Streptococcaceae > JAIRLR01. Next base: position 8,736 of record JAITQW010000053.1, read on the forward strand.
ATTGCTGGAGATGGAACAACAACAGCGACTGTTTTAACGCAAGCAATTGTGCGTGAAGGACTGAAAAATGTGACTGCTGGAGCAAACCCTCTTGGAATTCGTCGAGGAATTGAATTTGCAACTAAGATAGCTGTTGAGTCTTTATCTGATATTTCAAGAGAAGTAACTTCAAAAGAAGCGATTGCTCAAGTAGCGTCAGTTTCTTCTCGTTCAGAAAAAGTTGGGGAGTACATTTCGGACGCAATGGAAAAGGTTGGAAACGACGGAGTTATTACCATTGAAGAATCGAAAGGAATGGAAACAGAGCTTGATGTTGTTGAAGGAATGCAATTTGATCGTGGATATCTTTCGCAATACATGGTAACAGATACGCAAAAGATGAAAGCAGAACTAGAAAATCCATATATTTTGATTACGGATAAAAAAATTTCTAATATTCAAGATATTTTGCCGATTTTGGAACAAGTTCTTCAACAATCTCGTCCATTGGTAATTATTGCGGATGATATTGAAGGCGAAGCACTAACAACACTTATTTTGAATAAAATTCGTGGAACATTTAATGTGGCTGCAGTTAAAGCTCCAGGTTTTGGTGATCGCAGAAAAGAAATGCTGGAAGATATTGCTATTCTTACTGGTGGAACAGTTATTACGGAAGATATCGGTTTAGAATTAAAAGAAACTAAGATAGATATGTTAGGAAATGCTAGCAAGATTGTCATTGATAAAGATAATACAACAATTGTTGAAGGATCTGGTAAAAAGACTGCAATTGATAGTCGCGTTTCTGTTATTCGTGCACAAATTGCTGAAACAACAAGTGATTTTGATAAAGAAAAATTACAAGAACGTTTGGCTAAGTTAGCAGGTGGAGTAGCTGTGATTAAAGTTGGTGCACCTACTGAGACTGAGTTAAAAGAAATGAAACTTCGCATTGAAGATGCACTAAATGCAACGCGTGCAGCAGTTGAAGAAGGAATTGTTTCGGGTGGAGGAACTGCTTTGGTGAATGCTGCTCGCAAAGTTGCTGAATTGAAAGAAGAAGGCGATGCACAAACAGGAATTAACATTGTCTTACGTGCATTAGAAGAGCCAATTCGTCAAATTGCTGAAAATGCTGGATACGAAGGTTCTGTAATTGTTGATAAGTTGAAAAAAGAAGAAATTGGAGTAGGGTTCAATGCTGCGACAGGAGAATGGAAGAATATGATTGATTCTGGAATTGTAGATCCAACAAAAGTTACTCGTTCTGCATTGCAGAATGCTGCTTCTGTTGCTTCACTTATTCTTACAACAGAGGCTGTTGTGGCTTCAAAACCAGAACCGGCTTCTGCAGCGCCAGCAATGGGTGGTGCTCCTGGTGGAATGGATCCGTCTATGATGGGTGGGTTTTAATTAGGAAGGATTGAGAATCGAAAGATCTCAGTCTTTTAGAGATTGTAAACCGATTCTAAAGATATAAAAGTGTATTAAGGAGGACAGGATTTCTAAATTTGTCCTCTTTAATTTTGTATGTTACTAGGAATGTTGTTAAGTAAAATAATTTTTCTGTTTAATTTTAAATTTCTAGACCTTACTTAATCTCAGTTTCTATTTTCTTCTGATTACTTTTTGTTCGTAAAAAAGCGATTAATTTTTGATACTTGATCTTTTCAATTTGCTCAGCGAATTGTGACCATTCTTTTTCAGTTTCTAAAGGAGAAAAATGAAATATTTCTTCTTTATGTTCTCTTACCTGATTACTGTGTATAATTTTCAAATCTGCAGAATTTTTTGTTTTTGATTCAATTAATTGAGGAAAACGTGTAAGCATCTTTTTTTTAAATGTATATTCAATAAATGGATCTAATTTAGAATGAAAAATGAAGTAGATAGGTAAGTCATTTTCAAGTAATTGTTGGCATATTAAATGTTCAAAAAAATAGCTAAATAAAGAATTCGCTTGAAAGGTCAGTAAAAAATTAGTACGAAATAATTCTTGCTGTAGAAGTGTATAAAACTCTGTCTTTAAAGGTTTTATTTCATGGATATTTTTCTGGTAGTGCTCAATAAAAAAGGAATAAGTAACATCAGGGAAATATTTTTGCAAATTTAAGTAGATTGTTAGTTTTGTTGATATCCTTTGTTTTTGTAATGAATTTAAAGAGAAAGGAAGAAATTTATCTAGATTTTCTGAAATAGCTATTGTTTTTGGATGTAATAAAATATTTTTTTCTGAATTTTCAAATTTTTCTGAATAAAATAAACGATAGGATAGATTTAAAAATTGTAGTTTATCTTTGCTAAAAAAATGAAAGGCTGAATGAAATCCTCTCATCTCAAAATTTGTAAAAGATTCGTTATCTGAATAAAAATTTTTCTGTACATTTTCCACTAATGAGCTAAAAAAACAAGCTAAGATCCAACTTTTAAAACAGTCACTCAATTGGTGATTAAGGTATTTTTCTAAGCGTCTGTAGCATTTTTTAAAAAGTTTCCATTCATCTTCTGAAAAGATATCTTTTTGTAATTGAAATTGCGCTAAGCTTTGAAGTAGTTGAATTAGAAACCAACGTAATGATTTTTCATCACCCTGGATTACATTTTTTGAAAAAACTAATGAAAAATGTGATAATAATTCATTTAGTTTTTTTTTACGTCGTTGAAATGTTCCTCTACTAAGATAGTGTTGATCGCAAAATGTGCTTCCGTCTACAAATTTTTTACATATTAATTCTTTTAGTAATTGATAGGTAAGGCTGTCATGAAGGATTTTTGGAATTTCATTGAAGTTTAAATCTTTTATTTTTTGATCAATTAAAAAATACAGCATCTTCTTCTCTTAGATATATTTCGTGCAGAAATATATCTAAACTTATCTTCTTGAGTTCACCTCCACGAAATTTATTATAAAAAGTTTACTAAAAATTATATGTTCGTTTTTCTAGGGATTTTCATTTTTGAAAGATATGTCTAAAATAAAATTATAGAGGATTTGATGGATATTATCTTTCAAATTTTTATAGAAATTTGAAAAAGAGGGTATTTAAATGAAAAATAAAAAACAAACTCTTATTCATGAAAAATTAGAAATTGCTTTGTTACTAACTGCTACGGGTGGTTTTATGGATTCTTACAGCTATCTTACTCACGGAGCACGCTTTGCTAGTTTACAATCTGGAAATGTTATTTTGATGGCTGTTCATTTGATAAGAGGGGAGTTTAGTCAAGGATGTATATATCTATTTCCAATAGTGGCGTTTACTATTGGTTCAGGAGTAAGTTTTCTTTTGAAAAATTTTGCTAGAAAGAGAAGATTTCCTAGTCATCGGTTTAATCTTTTTATTGAGTTTGTAGGGATTACTTGCATTAGTTTATTGGTTAATTTTCTTCCAAATAACCTGTTTATATCGATTCTGGCTTTTTTTGCCGCGATTCAGGCGGATACATTTACTAAGTTGCGAGGAATGCCTTATGCCAACATTATGACTACTGGAAACATTAGAACTATGGGATCTATGCTTATTGGTGGTTTTTTATCTAAAGATTCAGAAATGATTTTAAAAGGACGTAATGCGTTTTTTGTAGTTGTAAGTTTTTTTGCAGGAGCGCTTATCAGTGGATTAGTTGTGCCATTGCTAGGAAATTTTGCTATTTTAGGTGCTAGTTTAGTGCTTATGATTGTTTTTTTAATTCTTCAGAAAGAACGTTGTTTTACTTTACAGGGTTCAGTTTATAAATAGATAAATTTCAACCATTTTTTTGAAAAAATTAAACAAGTATAAATATCGAACTTTACTCTTCTTTTGAGCAGTGATACTCTGTTTGGGAAGGCATATCGTCTTTATTTCTCTTAAATATTTTGGGTTGGTGTTTAAACATTTTATTGTAATTTTAGTGATCTGTTTTTTTCTTTTCAGTTGACGGTTTTATGTTACGATTTATATTTGCCAAACGGTAAAAAAAATATATTTTCATTAATGTAATTTTTTCAGTATAATGATAAAAGTAGAAAGTCAAATTTATTTTTTAGTAAGTGTTTATGTTGGAAGTAAAAATATAAATATTGAATCGTTTTGAAAAAGTCTATTTCAATATTAAAAGGGATGGTTTATATAGTTGATTAATCATAAGGTCGTCTTAATATTTTGTAACCTTTTTATGAATATTGTTTGATACAGTTTAGGCAAAGATGTATGGCTTGATATTTTGAAGCTAGTCAATTACGCACATAATGGAAAGTGAAATGAAGAGAATGAAAAAAATTATTATTCGAGGAGGACGTCCACTTTCAGGAGAAGTTACAGTAAATGGAGCTAAAAATTCTATTGTTGCGTTAATGCCTGCAGCAATTTTGGCAGATGCTCCCGTGATTTTGGGGGGTGTTCCCGATATTTTAGATGTTCGTTCATTGATTGAAATTTTAGAATCAATGGGTTCAGTGGTTAAATTTGAAAACAATGTTTTAGTTATTGATTCAAGCAAATTGAAATCCATTCCTATGTTAAATGGAAAAATTAACAGTTTGCGTGCTTCTTATTACCTGATGGGAGCGCTTTTGAGTAAATTTGGAGAGGTTGTTGTAGGGCTTCCGGGAGGTTGCAATTTAGGGCCACGACCAATTGATTTACATGTCAAGGGATTTGAAGCTTTAGGTGCGCGAGTTTTTCATGAAAAAGAAGTAGTTTGTTTGCAAACAGGACCGGAGGGATTGAAGGGTAATCATATTTTTATGGATACGGTTTCTGTTGGGGCAACGATTAATATTATTTTGGCAGCTGTGAAAGCCACTGGAAAAACAGTCATTGAAAATGCGGCTCGTGAACCTGAAATTATTGATGTTGCTACTTTGCTGAATAATATGGGTGCAAAGATTCGTGGTGCTGGAACGAATGAAATTCACATTGAGGGAGTGGAACAATTAAGTGAAGCAAGGCATTTTCTTATTCCTGATAGAATTGAAGCAGGGACGTATTTGGCTATGGCAGCAGCGGTTGGTGAAGGTGTGACAGTAAAAAATGTTCTTTATGAACATTTGGAAAGTTATTTATTAAAGCTTGAAGAAATGAACGTTAAGGTAACCATTTCGGAAAATTCAATTTTTGTTCCAGCTCAAGGGAAGTTGAAAACGATAAATGTTAAAACTTCGCCTTATCCTGGGTTGGCCACTGATTTGCAGCAACCTATGACTTCTCTTTTGTTGAAATCTCATGGAAAAGCAGAGTTAGTTGATATGATTTATGAGGGTCGAATCGGTCATGTGTCTGAACTTCAAAAAATGGGTGCAAATATTTCGATTGATAAAAATAAAATTGTGATTGAGGCTCCTAATAAGCTTAAAGGGACAGAAGTTTTTGCGAGTGATTTACGTGCAGGAGCAAGTTTAGTGATCGCAGGTTTGATGGCTGATGGAGTTACTACCATTCGCAATGCAAAATTTATTTTACGTGGTTACGATCGAATGATTGAGAAGCTGACTCAGCTGGGAGCAGATATTTCTCTTATCGAAATGGATAATGAAGAGCCAAAAATTGAAGAAAGAGGAAAACAATGGCTGACTATTTGACAATGTCGGAGTTAGAGTCTATTACGCTTAAAGAGATTTATCAATATGCACGTAAATTTAAAATTGCTAACTATTCAAAGTTAACTAAAAAAGAACTATCGTTAGCTGTTTTGCGAGCACAGGCTGAAAAATCAGGTTTTTTTGAAATGGATGGAATCTTAGATTTAATTACTACCAAGGATCGCGAGACGGGATGGACGGAAACTTTTGGGTTATTGCGTCCAATTAATTATTCGCAGTCAGATGAGGATGTGTATGTTTCCAACTCGCAAATTACTCGCTTAGGTTTGCGTGAAGGTGATAAAATTGAAGGACGTGCGCGTCCACCTAAAGGACGTGAAAAGAATTATGGATTAATGCAAGTAAACTCTGTCAATGGACGTGAGCCTGATAAAGCTAAGGAGCGTCCTCATTTTCCGGCATTAACAGCACTTTATCCTGAAAAACAAATGTATTTAGAAACAACAGCGAATCATTTGTCTACTCGAATGATTGATTTGTTTGCGCCGATTGGTTTTGGACAGCGAGGATTGATTGTAGCGCCTCCCAAAGCTGGAAAAACTACCATCTTGAAAGAAATTGCGGATGGGATTACGAGTAATCATCCGAAAGTTGAATTAATTGTTTTACTGATTGACGAGCGTCCAGAAGAAGTTACGGATTTAGAACGTTCAATTAGTGGAGATGTGGTGTCTTCTACTTTTGATAAGGAACCTATTCATCACATACGTGTATCTGAATTAGCACTTGAGCGTGCGCGACGTTTGGTGGAAGATAAACAAGATGTAGTGATTTTGATGGACTCTATTACTCGTTTAACGCGAGCGTATAATTTGGTGATTCCGCCATCCGGAAGGACTTTATCTGGAGGGATTGATCCAGCAACTTTTTACAAACCTAAGAAATTTTTTGGTTCTGCACGAAATGTGGAAGAAGGTGGTAGCTTGACTATTTTAGCTACAACATTGGTCGAAACCGGCTCACGTATGGATGATGTTATTTATGAAGAGTTTAAGGGAACGGGGAATATGGAATTGCATTTATCTCGTGAATTATCTGAACGGCGAATTTTTCCTGCGATTCATTTGAAGAAATCAGGAACTCGTAAAGAAGAATTATTAATGTCTGAAGAACAATTAAATCAGACATGGAAATTTAGAAGTGCTTTACAAGGTGATTCTTTGGAATGCACTGAGAAGTTCAATCAGATGTTGCGTAAAGCAAAAAATAATAAGGAATTTGTGCATATTTTTAAAGATGTTCAATTTGGAAGAGAAGTAAGACGTAGTAATAAAAGATAAAATTTGTTTTTATTATGTGTGCGATTATAGATTAGTTTATCAACTATTTTTATAAAAATATAGATTATTTTCAATTTCTTTTTCGTAAAAAATTTAGTAAAAGGAGCTGAATATTTTTTAGAAAGGGATTTATTTTACCTTTTTAAATTTAGATGCGTTTGATAATGATTTAGTTCATTATTTTTTGAGTACATACAAAAAAAGTAAAGGAGATATAAGATGTTACTTAAGGTTTATTATCAAGAAGAAGGAGTTCGTAGTCCTAGACGTGAGAAGACGCGATCTCTTTATATAGAGGCAGAATCAAAAGTGGATGTGATTGAAAAATTAGAAAAATATACACATTATAATATTGAATACATTGTTGTATTAGAAGGAAAATTTTTAGATTATGAAAAAGAATACACGAATTTTGAATTATCGGAGTACTGATATGAAAGTAAATATAAAAAATAATGAGGTAGCTGTTTTTGCGATTGGTGGCTTGGGTGAAATCGGAAAAAACATGTATGCTGTCCAATTTCAAGATGAGATTGTTATCATAGATGCGGGTATTAAATTTCCAGAAGATGACCTTTTGGGAATTGATTATGTAATCCCTGATTATGGTTATATTGTGAAGAATGTGAACAAAGTGAAAGGACTTGTTATTACGCATGGGCATGAAGACCATATTGGTGGTGTTCCATTTTTGTTGAAGCAGGCAAATATTCCGATTTATGCAGGGTCATTTTCTTTAGCATTGATTCGTAATAAATTGGATGAGCACGGACACGGACTATTACAGGATGCAAAGCTTTATAAAATTAATGAAGATTCAGAGATTAAATTTTCAAAAACGTCAGTTAATTTTTTTCGTACGGCACATAGCATTCCTGATCCCTTAGGAGTTGTTGTTAGAACTCCTCCTGGAAATATTGTATGTACAGGAGATTTCAAGTTTGATTTTACTCCTGTAGATAAAGCGGCCGATTTACACAAAATGGCATGTATTGGAAAAGAGGGTGTGTTGTGTTTGTTGTCGGATTCAACAAATGCTCAGATACCAACTTTTACTAAATCAGAAAAAGTAATTGGTCGTTCGATTATGCGTATTTTTGAGAAAATTGAGGGTCGAATTATTTTTGCTTCTTTTGCATCTAATGTGTTTCGCCTGCAACAAGCGGCTCAATCAGCAGTGAAGACAGGGCGTAAAATTGCTGTGTTTGGACGTTCAATGGAAAATGCTATTGCAAATGGTTTGGATTTAGATTATATTGACGTTCCGAAAGATACGTTTATTGAGCCGAATGCGATTAATTCTTTACCTGCTAATAAGGTGATGATCTTATGTACAGGTTCGCAAGGAGAGCCGATGGCAGCTTTATCACGAATTGCTAACGGAACGCATAGACAGATTAGTATTGAACCTGATGATACAGTGATTTTTTCAAGTTCTCCAATTCCGGGGAATACTACTTCTGTGAATCAATTGATTAATTTGCTATCAGAAGCAGGAGCAAACGTCATCCATGGAAGAATCAATAACATTCATACTTCAGGTCATGGTGGGCAAGAGGAACAGAAGTTGATGTTGCATTTAATTCAACCAAAGTTTTTCATGCCTGTGCATGGTGAATATAGGATGCTGAAGATTCATGCAAGTTTAGCACAGGATGTTGGAATTCCTTTGGATAACAGTTTTATTTTAGAAAACGGTGATGTTCTAGCTTTGACATCCGATTCTGCAAGAATAGCAGGGCATTTTTCGGCATCAGATGTATATGTAGATGGTTCAGGAGTTGGTGATATCGGAAATATGGTATTGCGAGATCGTCGAATTCTTTCGGAAGAAGGATTGGTTTTAGCAGTAGCAACTGTGGATATTAAAAATCAACGTGTGTTGTCTGGACCGGATGTGGTTAGTCGTGGTTTTGTTTACATGCGTGAATCAGGAGATATGATTAAGGAAGCACAACGCTTATTATTCCGCACTTTACGAGAAGATATGAGAAATTTGACATGTTCTATTCAAAGTATGCGTGAGACAATGACGAGTGTGTTACAACCATTTTTATTTGAAAAGACAGAGCGTCGTCCAATGATTGTTTCGATGGTATTAACGCCTGATGATTTAAAAGAGTAGGGTAGAGAAGTACGTTCAAGTAGTGGAGGCATTGAGTTAAAGGAACTTACTTCATTTTAAAGCTGAGTGAATTTCACCTCTTAATGATTTTGCCTATTGGTTTTGTGAAAATGAAAACGATCATAATAGTAGAAATGAGGCGTGCAAACTCAATCCATATTTTGACAGTAAAATGACTTATAATTACTGGCCAAAAACCGGCATTTGCATTTGTTAAAGAATAGACTAACATGTTTATAGAGTAGATGGCAACACATATAATAGACCAAAATAACAAAAAAATTTTATTTTCAACTAATTTTTCTCTTTTAAATATGAAGCCTGTTAGTAAAGCGATGATGATGACAGCCAGTAGTTGAAATGGAGTCCACAATCCGTGTCCTACGAAAAAGTTGGAAACTAAAACAGAAACGAAGCCAATACTTGCACCTACCGGAGGTCCGAGGTATATGGAAGCAATAATGATGAAACCTATTATCGTTCTTATAGGTATAAAGCAAGAGGCTATTCGGGTTATAGTGATTATGGTGCAAAAAATGGAAGCTGATACTAGTTGTTTAGATGTAATTTTATTTTTTGAGTGTTTCAATTAATTGACTCCTGTATGTTATTTATAATAATCTACCTGTCAAAGGCGCAAAGCTAAGTCAAGCATCTTTTTTTTGGATACCACTTTCGTTCGTCGATTCAACAGAGACAAATAATTCCTTCCTTATATTGCTATTGTTTTGCGCAATGACAATTGTCTATTAAAAAGGTCTGAAACACCATGATCAATTGTATCAAAGATGGCATTTTCATCGAGTCTAGATAAGGTTACTACACATTTTTGTTTAGACTCTCATCTATTAATCTTTATAGGGAATTCTAAAATAATCCAAATATTTTTTGAACTTATCTTGTGCCATCAAACAAGTATCAAGTAAGTATCTTCTTTCGTTTTCCCATTCAGTAAGTCCTCGATAATAAAATATTTTCAATTCTTCGTCGATGAGAAAAGGCACAATATTATTTCTGAGCAACTCTTTAAATAAAATAAGACGTCCCACACGACCGTTTCCATCTTGAAACGGATGAATAGCTTCGAAGCTATAATGGAACTCAATGATTTCTTCAAAGGTTTTAATTTTATCCTTATTGTAGTTTACAATTAAATTTTTGATTTTACCTGGAACATCTTCAGGTAATGTTGTTTGTCTTCCACCCACTTCATTTGATAATTTTTTATAATCACCAACCGCAAACCATTCCTTACGGGAATCACTTGTTCCATTTTTTAGAATTTGATGAAGAAATTTAATTAATTTTTCATTAATGAGTTGCTTTGCTTGTTCAATAATAATATCGATTGCTTTAAAGTGGTTAGTAGTTTCGACAATATCGTCTACATTCACTGCTGTAGAATTAATTTCAATTGTATTTGTCTCATAAATATATCTAGTTTGATCATGTGTAAGTTGACTACCTTCAATATGATTCGAATTATAAGTAAGTTCAATTTGGATTTTTTGGTAAATACCACCTTTAATCTTTGATTTTTTTTCATCTTGCAATATTTCAAGCAAAGTTACAGGTTTTTTCGAAAGTTTATTTAATCGTTTTGGTTTCTCTGAATCTACAGGAATTAACCAAGTTTTTCCCTTTAGGGTTGCTCCATCAATTCGACCAAGTGATGCATAATTTCGAACAGAACGTTCCGAAATTCTCCATTTTTTAGCGGTTTCAGCTACTGATATATATCCCATATCACACCTCCGATGTGGAATTATTATATCATGTTATCAACAATCGTTAAATTTCATATGTTTCACTATTTTGCCTATAATTTACTGTAAAAAATTCCGCATTTTAAAGGTTAGGTAGTATTTTTTGAGGAAAAAGTACCTCAAAAAATCTCCACCTTTCCCTGGACAATGCTTAACGTGCTGATTAACTGAGTTTTAATGGGTGGACGGTTTTAAGTTACAATTTATAAAAAAATCAAGTGATAAGAGATCACTTGATTTTTTTAGAGTAGATATGATCGTTTAGGCAATATATTTTTCATATGAACTACAGAAGAATTTTAATATTTTTAAAAGATTAATCTAAACTTAAAAATGTTTGATTTTCTTATATCTATTTTTTTACAAATGGTTTTTTCTGCTTTATAATTTATTTACTAGTATGTAAAACATACTAGTTTGCCAAGGAGGGAATTATGAAGCATACACAGTTACTAAAAGGAGTACTAGAAGGCTGTGTTTTATCCATTATCTCAAAAGAGGAAATCTATGGATACGAGCTGGTCCAAAAGCTTAGAAAAAAAGGCTTTAAGAAAATTGTTGGCGGAACAATTTATCCACTATTGCAAAAATTAGAAAAGCAAGGCTTCATCAAAAGTCGCATCTTACCTTCTTCTGAAGGACCAAATCGTCATTATTTCTCACTAACAAAGATTGGAAAAGCACGGTTATCTGGCTTTAAAAAGCAATGGAGAGAACTAGCTCAAAAAGTTGAACCTATTTTGGAGGAAAGCAATGAAAACAAAGGAATTAATTGAACAAAACAATCAATTGCGTGAGCAGTTAACCCCTGAAAACAACACTTATTATGAGGAAATGTTAATTTATATTCGTACAGGAAGCTTTTTTAGAGATGAAAAAGAATCAGAGTCGATTTTATTAGAAATTCTTCAAGATATCTTGCTTGCTCAAAAAAATGGAGAAAGTGCTACAGATTATTTCGGAAAAAATCCAAAAGAAATCGCTGATGAAATTCTAGTGACATTAACACCTAAAAAACTTAGTAAAGAAAATATTGCACTGTTCTTTGAAATTTTAGGAATTACTGGATTTTATGTTTTTGTTTTTAGCACAAAGGGACCATTTAATCTTTTGGAAGTATTGGTGAATACATTGATAACGATTTTCGTGATTGCGCTCATTTTTAGATTAATTCATCAAACAAGCTTTAAAAAACGATCATTTATTCAGAAAAATCTTCCTGCTATCCTCATCTTTATTTCGCTTGTACTGCTATTTGTTGTTAGCCATTTGTTTGTTCCCAAAATCTGGATAATTACCCTGCCATCATTGGTTCGCTTTAATGTCATGCTCACCTTGTGTTTACTTTATACTGGAGGACTTATTCTACTCAATAAAAGAAAAATTGATTTTAGTGGAGCAATCTTAATCATCTATATTTGGAAGAATTTAATTAAAGCAGGAATCTTAACTTTTGTTTCAGAAAAAAGTTTACAAAAAACATTGATGGTCTCACTAAACATACTCTTTATTTTTGTTAGCATAGCAATTGTCGTATTTGCCTTTAAACATTACAATCAACTTAAAAAAACGAAGAATTTTTAAGGAAAATGAATAGGATAATTATTTAGGTGTGCATTTTTTTCTACAAGTGTTGCTCTTTATTTATTATTAATGTATTATGTAAATAGAACACTAATGTATTATGAAATTAAAATTTTATTTTTGAAGAGGATTGATAATTATGAGATGGGATTAGCTAGATCTTTATTGTAAGAAGGTGAGTGCATGGAATTTGACTTGGAACGACCGATTTATCAACAAATTATGGATTGGATAAAGATGCGAATTATTAGTGGTGAGTTAATTTTGGGGCAAAAGGTAGAGGCTGTTCGAGAAATGGCGCTTGAGCTTCAGACGAATCCTAATACTGTACAGCGTGCGTTAGGTGATTTGGAGCGCGAGGGAATTTTATTTTCTAAGCGAGGTTTGGGGCGATTTGTTTCTGAGGATAAAAGTAAGATTTTGGAGTTAAAAAACTCAAAAGTAAAACAGGTAACACTAAATTTTTTGCAGACGATGACTGGATATGGCTTTTCTGAAAAAGAGACAGCTGATTATTTAAATCAAGTAATTGATGAAATGGAGTAGATTAATGAATGAAAATACAGATTTAGTAACAATCTCACAAATGGGATACAAAAACGGATTCAAGACCATTTTTAGAGATTTGAATTTGAATCTAGGTTACGGGAAAATTATTGCACTATTAGGTGAAAATGGCGCAGGTAAAACAACAATGATGCGAATTTTAGCAAATATTGCTAAAAATTCAACAGGAGTTGTCAAGATTGAGGGCGATTTTGTTGGTTTTGCTACAAAAAGTAAGGTGAGTTATTTAGACGCTTTATCAGGATTTCAAAAATCAGAAAAATTAAAAGATGTAATAGAGTTTTATCAAACAATGTATGCAGATTTTGATAGAGAACGAGTAAATGAACTCATGAAATTTATGAAACTCGATCTTGATGAAAAATTAGGAAGTTTATCTAAGGGTAATCGAGAAAAATTTATGTTAGTTGTAGCATTTTCTCGAGTAGTTCCACTTTATTTGTTGGATGAACCGTTATCAGGAGTGGATATTGTAGCACGAAATAAGATTATTCAATCGTTGATTAAATGGTTAAATGAAGATAGCTCTATTGTGATTTCTACGCACCATATTGTAGAGATAGAGAGGATAGTCGATGAGGTTGTTGTGATGAAAGATCAAGAGATTATTATTCATAAATCGGTTGATGAAATTCGTCAGGAGAGTGCAAATAGTTTAGAAGATTATTATCGAAAAATTTATTCGTAAGGGAGGTTTTAGAAATGAGTGTGCTAAAAATTATAAAAAGTGTATTGAATGAGCGAAAAGGTTTATTGCTAACCAGTGGCTTACTATATTTGATCACAACTGTCGCTGGATTTTTTATGAATATTAAGATTGATTTTGATTCTGGAAGAGACATGCCGTTTATTCCTACAATATGTATGTTTCTATTATTAATTTTATTATCCGTATTTCCGTTTATTTTCTTAGTAGATATGGTAAAAAGATTTTTCATTAATAAATATCAATTATTGACAGTAAAAACTTGGCAATTCTGTTTAGGAAATATATTAGGAACTTTTTTTCAAATATTATTTATCTTTATAGGAACAACTATAGCTTCTATTTTTCTTTGTTTATCGTGGAAAAAATTTTTACTTTTATTAGAAATATTTAACAAGCATTTTAATGAAATCTTATTAATTAATTTTTCATTATTTTGCTTACATTTGGTGTTTATCTTTGCAATAGCAGGAATTATTGAACAAATGCTAGAAAAATTATTTACCAAAAAATTTAGATCAATTTTGATTTGTGGAGTGACTTTTATTGTTTTGTCTGTTCTAAACATTTTTAAGAATTTTATTCAAGATTTGGATATTTTTAGATTAAATTTTTTCGAAAGTATATGTTTTTTACTCATATCAGTTATTCTTTTTATAGTTTATATTTTAGTATTGATTTTCCTAATGGATAGGAAGGTGGAAACGAATGTGGATTCTGTTATTTAATTAAGAAAATTCAAAAGGATTTATTGACAGGCTCTCATAGGAAGAAAGTTTATGTAAAAATGTCATTATTGTAAAAGAGGAGGGAACTATGTCTTTAATTGAGGTAAAGAATTTAGTAAAAGTGTACGGTAAGGGAGAATCAGAGTTTGTTGCTTTGAAAGGGATATCACTTGCTGTTGAACAGGGTGAATCCGTGGCAATTGTTGGTAAAAGTGGTTCAGGAAAGTCAACATTAATGCATATTTTAGCACTACTTGATAAGCCAACAAGCGGAAATGTTATTTTGGAGGGTAAGGATGTAACAGGTATCCAAGAGAAAAAAATCAATGATATTCGTAATCATACATTTGGTTTTGTGTTCCAACAATTTTTCATGAATTCGAAAGATACTGTTTTAGAAAATGTAATGTTGCCACTAAAAATTGCGGGTGTTCCTGTTAAAGAGCGGAAAAGACGTGCGATGGATGTGTTGCGAGAAGTTGATCTTGAGTCGAAAGCTATGAATAAAGCCAATGATATTTCTGGTGGACAGAAGCAACGAGTTTGTGTGGCACGTGCTTTGTTGAATCATCCGCAAATTATTTTTGCTGATGAGCCAACAGGAAATCTTGATAGTCATACGAGTGAGGTCGTGGAGAATCTATTATTTAATTTAAATAGAACTCAAAACATTACGTTAATTATTGTAACGCATGATGAAGATTTGGCGGCGAACTGTAATAGACAGATTCGCATGAAAGACGGAATGATTGTGGAGGAGAACTAATATGAAATTTTTTGATTTAATGAAGACGGCGGTTTCAAATTTGTCGAGAAGTAAAAGTAGGACGATTTTAACAATTATTGCTGTATTTATCGGAGCATTCACAATTGCCATTACTGTTGGTTTGAATATTGGTATTAATAGATATGTGACTCAACAGATTGAAGGTGTTGGAGATGAAAATAGTCTAATTATTCAAGCTAATTACGAGAAAAATAGAGCAAGTGGTAGTCCACAAGAATATAATCCTAATAAAAATGTAGAAGATTATATTTTAAATTCTGAAGATGTTAAAAAGATTAAAAATATCCAAGGAATTGATGAAATTTCAACGATATCAGATTCTAAATGCGATTATGTTTCAGGAAAAAATGGTAAGAGATTTGTAATTAATACGCAGTTTGATGTAGGTGTTAAAAATCAGATTGAGATTGGTAAAGCTGTTAATCAAAAAGCTACTGAGCCAGAAATCGTTTTAACTACTGATTAT
Organism: Lactobacillales bacterium; assembly: GCA_031288715.1. Lineage (GTDB taxonomy): Bacteria > Bacillota > Bacilli > Lactobacillales > Streptococcaceae > JAIRLR01. The sequence continues at coordinate 24,311 of JAITQW010000053.1, forward strand.
GTAAAGGCATTAGGATATAAAAATTCAAAAGAAGTAATCAACAAAGAAGTTAAAGTTGCAGTAACTTCTCAGACAACTGGAGAACAAACAGTTTTTACAGCGAAAATTGTCGGAATTAGAAAAGATTCTTTAATTCAGGCAGGAAGTTCTTTAGTAAATAAAGTGTTTCAAGACAAAGTGATAAAGATTCATGAAACAGGATTACCTGAAAAATTGCGAAATCAGAATTATGCTGTTGTAGCTAAAACAAAAACGAATATTTCTAAAGAGGAAATGGCTAAATTAAAAGAAAGAGTGGAAAAACAAGGGTATGAAGCGCAGACTGTTGACGATCAAATTGGTAGTATCCGTAATGTTGTTAACGCAGTGACGGGAGTATTGATTTTATTTGGTGCCATTGCTTTATTAGCTGCAACTTTTGGTATCGTGAATACACTATTTATGTCTGTACAAGAACGTACAAGAGAAATTGGCTTGATGAAAGCGATAGGTTTGAGTCGTCATAAAGTGTTTTTGCTGTTTAGTTTTGAAGCAATCTTAATTGGGTTTATTGGTTCTTGCTTGGGTGTGCTGGTGGCATTTGGTTTGGGAAGTAGTTTAAATGCTTTTGCATCAAGTTCATTCCTCAAAGGTTTGGATGGTTTAACATTGATTTCCTTTTCACCAATAGCTGTGTTTGGAATTATCGGTTTAATTATGTTGATTGCTTTTATTGCAGGAACATTGCCAGCAAGACGGGCTTCAAAACTTAATCCTATTAAGGCTTTGAGTTATGAGTAAGTGATACCTCCATTTAAAGCTTTTAGCTATAAATAGGTGTATGCTTCCATTGCCTTTCGTTTGAAGGTATTGGAGGTATTTCATTTATTCACATTTTTAAATGAAAATAAGCTATTTTTTCTAAAATACGTTAAAATATATTGTGATTGATTAACTTAAAGCCTTTTTCACGATTAAAATCGTTTACAAAAAACATTGTTAATTTGTCTAGGAGCTCAAAAATTCATTTTACTAGAGATCTTGGGCAGGTTCTTAGAAATCATAGTATTTTTTGTCGTACTTAGTTTTTTTCAAGTGAGCAGACGATAGAAGATTTTGGAGGAAATTAAAATGAAAGCAGTAGTAACTGTCGTTGGTAAAGATCATGTGGGAATTGTAGCGAATGTTTCAACGAAACTAGCAGAATTAAATTTAAATATTGTAGATATTAGCCAAACTTTAATGGGTAATTTCTTTACCATGATGATGATGGTAGAGTTTGAAGGGGGATTGGATTTTAAAAATCTACAAGAAGATTTGAAAACGTTGGGATCTTCTTTGGGATTGAAAATTCGAATTCAAAATGAAGAAATTTTTGATGCAATGCACAAGTTATAGGGAAAATTAGAGGAGATACGACAGTGGGAGTGAAACAAGAAAACATTATGGAAACGATCCGGATGATTGATGAGCAACATCTTGATATTCGGACGGTCACGATGGGGATTTCTTTGCTTGATTGCATCGATGCAGATATTGATCGGGCATGTGAAAAAATTTATCAGAAAATTGTTTTGAAAGCGCAAAATTTGGGACAGGTTGGAGAAGAAATAGAGGCAGAGTTAGGGATTCCGATTATTAATAAGCGAATTTCTGTCACACCGATTTCGTTGATCGGTGCTGCGACGAGTGCAGCGGATTATACGCAGTTTGCTCAAACTCTTGATCGCGCTGCTAAAGATGTGGGTGTTGATTTTATTGGTGGTTTTACCTCATTAGTTCAAAAAGGTTATCAAAAAGGTGATGAAATTTTAATTCGCTCAATTCCAAAAGCATTAGCAGAAACAAATTTTGTTTGTTCGAGTGTCAATGTTGGTTCTACGAAAAGTGGAATTAATATGGATGCAGTGCGTGACATGGGTGAAGTGATCAAAGAATGTTCTGAACTTTCAAAAATGGGGTGTGCGAAATTGGTTGTGTTTGCGAATGCGGTGGAAGATAATCCTTTTATGGCAGGAGCATTTCATGGTGTAGGAGAGGCAGATGTTGTTATTAATGTTGGAGTGTCTGGACCTGGTGTGGTGAAGCGTGCGCTTGAGAAGGTAAAGGGTGAGCCTTTTGACATAGTAGCCGAAACAGTTAAGCAGACAGCGTTTAAGATTACTCGAATGGGTCAATTGGTTGGAAAACTTGCTTCTGAGCGTTTGGATGTTCCATTTGGAATTGTAGATTTAAGTTTAGCACCAACACCTGCAATCGGAGATTCTGTTGCCTATGTATTGGAAGAGATGGGATTAGAGCAAGTGGGAATACATGGTACAACGGCAGCGCTAGCTCTTCTAAATGATGCAGTGAAAAAGGGCGGTGTAATGGCTTGTAATCATGTGGGTGGCTTGTCAGGTGCATTTATTCCGATTTCAGAAGATGTAGGTATGATAGAGTCAGTGCAAGAAGGTACGCTATCACTTGAAAAATTAGAAGCGATGACGGCGATATGTTCCGTTGGTTTGGATATGATTGCTATTCCTGGAGATACATCGTCAGAAACAATTGCGGCGATAATTGCTGATGAGGCAGCTATCGGTGTGATTAATCAGAAAACCACCGCTGTTCGAATTATTCCTGCTAAAGATTCTAAAGTTGGCGATATCATTGAATTTGGTGGGTTGCTTGGAAGTGCTCCTGTAATGAAAATCAATCAAAAATCTTCAGCGAAATTTATTACACGTGGTGGACATATTCCGGCACCGATTCACAGTTTTAAGAATTGATGTTTCTTAAAAAATCTATTATTGTTATTAAAATAGGAGCTCTGATTTCAAGTTGAACTTGTTCAAATATAGATCGCAGTAGTTCACACTTGGGAGGATGAAAGATGGTAGAAAACGAAATTGACAAAAAATGCTTTCATAAGTTAAAAATAGCGACTATTTTTTGTTTTGTAATAAAGATTATTCAGATGATATATAGTGTTTTGATTATTTTCTTTCTATTTAGAGTTGATAGTAGAAAATATAGTGAAAATATGCAACGGTTAGGAGCTACAGTAAATATCGGGCAACTAAAAGTATGGGAAATTATTTATTTAGTCTTGTTTATTGTTGTGGCAGTGTTGATCTTTTTAGCCATTAAAGAAATAATAAAAGGTAAGTTACCTTCGAAATGGAGCTATTATTTATATATTTTAGGACATATTGCTCAAGTTTTGTTTATGTTATTAGAGCAAAATTTTGCGTTGATTGAGATTTTATGGAATTTTATTTTAGCTATTCCAGCTATTTTAGCCGTATATTATTTGTTTGAAATGAAGGGTGAGGAAGATCTAGTTGATTAGCTATATTTATTATAAAAATAATAAAAAATTATTAATGATATTGTCACTTATCCTTTTGTTTGCATTTCCTTTGAAAGTCTCTGCATTCTATCCCTCTACTCATAGACAAGTTGCGCTTGATACAGCACAAAGATTAAAATTTTCTAGAGAAGCAGCAGAAATTTATGCAAGTGGTGCTTTTGTAGCGGATATGGGTAGATTTTATTTGGATAAAAAAACGGAAGTAGAAACTGATACCAAAGCTTTTTTAGGAATTTCTCCAGCAATGTTGGCATCTTCCTCTCCGGAAGTTCAGCTGTGGATGCACGGTTGGAGTGATCATGTGTTGTGTGATAGGTACTTCAAAATTCCTAAACTCAGTGGACCTAAAACCAATGAGGATGTACTTGAATGTTTTGCGAACTGTTCAAAATTTCCATTCTTTTTGTATGTGTACCCTGAATTGATTCAAGATTGCTATGAGAAGAAGGGATGGCGCATTACTACAGAAGAAATTTATGAAGAGATTTTTAAGTTATTTATTTTTGAAAAAATTATAAGGCAAGATAGCTCGCCTATATCGGGTGCAGATAGGAAAAAAATGGCTGCAGAGGTTCGTAGAGTTTCTAAGTTATGTGGTTCAGGAATTCAGAATTTTTGGAAACAGAAAATTCCTGCAGCACAGATTTTGCCAAATAAGGAAATATCACTTGAATTTTCAAAAGACTCATTGGGACAAAAAATATTGTTTAAACTGTTTGATTCTGCTTGTCATTTGGAGGTTGTGGGTCAGATTGGTCATTTAGAGAAGATACATTTTCATGTAGATGATAAAAGGCGATTTAACACCCTCTGTTACGTGCTCAAACCTGTGTTGAGATCTTGGATGAAGATTGAACCTTTCACTCCAATGGTAAAATATGTGATTAAATATCTTGGTATAGAATGATTCCATACGTTAAAGCAAGAGCTTGTTTCACTATTAAAATCGTTTACAAAAAACATTGTTCATGATTAAAAAATCATTCACAAAAAACATTGTTCATGATTGAAAATCATTCACAAAAAACATTGTTAACGATTTCTCTATGGATGAAGTTCTCGGAAACTTTGTTATGATGGAGATAAGTTAGCAAACTCTTTTAGATCTGTGAAAAAATGGAAAGGCAATAACAAATGACTGTGCAAGACAAGCTAAATGAGTTGCGTGAACAATTGACACAGTATGCTTATGAATATTATGTTCTTGATAGACCGAGTGTGGATGATGCTTATTATGATCAATTGTATCGCGAATTAGAAGAATTGGAAAAGGCTCATCCAGAAATTAAGATTCCTTCTGATTCGCCAACTCAGCGTGTGGGAGGTATCGTTTTAGAAGGTTTTGAAAAGGTAGCACACCCGATACCTTTGTATAGTTTATCAGATGTGTTTAATAGGGAAGAGCTTGAAAATTTCACTGAGCGTATGAGAAAGTCTATTGGTGAAGGGGTGGAGTATCTTTGTGAGTTGAAGATTGATGGTTTGTCATTATCTTTAACTTATATAGATGGGAAGTTGGTACAAGCAGCGACTCGTGGAGATGGCACAGTGGGTGAGAATATTACCGAAAATGTAAAAACGATTCAGTCTGTACCACTTACTCTTTCTATGCCAGTAAATGTAGAGGTTCGAGGAGAAGCCTATATGCCGAAAGCTTCTTTTGACCAGCTGAATAAAAAGCGTAAGGAGTTGGGAGAAACTTTATTTGCGAATCCTCGTAATGCAGCGGCAGGATCTCTTCGGCAATTGGATACTAAAGTGACGGCGAAACGTAATTTGAGTACGTTTTTTTATAATATTGCAGACATTTCAAATGTGGATGTTTCTTCACAGGAAGAAGTATTGAAAACGTTGAAAGATTGGCGTTTAAAAGTTAATAGAGAGTTTCGTAAATGCAAGACAGCAGAAGAGATTTGGGATTTTATTGAAGAGGTTCAAGGGGGTAGAGAGAGACTTCCTTATGAGATTGATGGTGTGGTAATCAAAGTAAATCAATTTTCTCAGCAAGAAGATCTTGGATTTACCGTGAAGGCACCTCGCTGGGCAGTAGCGTATAAATTCCCACCAGAAGAAGTTGAAACGATTGTTGAGTCGGTTGACTGGATGATTGGTCGTACGGGAGTTCTTACTCCCACGGCTAATTTGCATCCTGTTCGTGTATCTGGAAGTTGGGTTTCTAGAGCAACGTTACACAATGTTGATTATGTTCGAGAAAAAGATATTCGTTTGAACGACACGGTTATTTTGTATAAAGCTGGCGATATTATTCCAAGAGTTAAGCGAGTTCTTTTGGATAAGCGAGCAAAGAGTTCGCAACCTTTAGAGATTCCGACACATTGTCCGATTTGTGATAGTGTTTTAGTTCATTTAGAGGATGAAGTGGCTCTTCGTTGTCTTAATCCGAAATGTTCTGCTCAAATCAAAACAAGACTTTCTCATTTTGCTTCTCGGTATGCGATGAATGTTGATGGGTTAGGTCCTCGCGTAATTGAACAGTTGTTTGAAAAAAATCTCGTTTTAGATGTAGCAGACCTATATTTGTTAGATATTGAGAAGCTTTTGCTGCTTGAGAATGTCAAAGAAAAGTCTGCCAATAATTTATACAAAGCAATTCAAGCAACTAAAGGGAGTTCATTGGAGCGTTTATTGTATGGTTTGGGAATTCGTCATGTAGGAGAGAGGGCAGCAAGAGTTGTCGCAAGGTATTTTAAGACAATGGATGGAATTATACAAACTTCAAAAGAAGAAATTACACAGATTGATGGACTAGGAGAAGTTATCGCGGATAGTTTGTATTCATATTTTAAAAATCAAGAAGTTAAAAAATTGGTAGCGAAGTTGAAAGCTCAAGGTGTGAATATGATGTATTTGAGACCTTTGTCGGATGAATTTTTGGAAGTTGATTCTTTCTTTTCAGGTAAGACGATTGTGTTGACAGGAAAATTATCGGCAAATCGTGGTAAAGTGAAAGTTAAATTAGAAAATTTGGGAGCCAAAGTGACTGGGAGTGTTTCTAAAAAGACGGATTTGGTTATCGTAGGTAAGGATGCAGGAAGTAAGCTTACTAAAGCTGAGCAATTGGGTATTGAAATTTGGAATGAGGAAAAATTGCAGGAAGAGTTGAGCATGGAAGGTTAGAATTTGTTAATGATTTTTCAATGGTTGTACCTCTTGATGTTGAAAATCAAGAAATATATCCGAATATATTTATGGAATGAAAAAAGCGTATGAGTAACGCTTTAATTTTAAAGAAATGAAAAATATGAAGGGAAAAGAATCATGAAAATAGAAGAAAAGGTTTCAAAGCGACGTACTTTTGCGATTATTTCACATCCGGATGCTGGAAAAACAACCATTACAGAACAATTACTTTTGTTCGGTGGAGCTATTCATAAGGCTGGGACAGTAAAAGCAAAAAAAACAGGAAGTTTTGCGAAATCAGATTGGATGGAGATTGAAAAACAACGTGGAATTTCGGTGACTTCTTCAGTGATGCAATTTGATTACGATGGGAAGCGAGTCAATATTTTAGATACTCCAGGACACGAAGATTTTTCGGAGGATACTTATCGGACGCTGATGGCAGTTGATGCAGCTGTGATGGTCGTCGATACAGCAAAAGGGATCGAAGCACAAACGAAAAAACTATTTAAGGTGGTAAAACAACGTGGAATTCCCATTTTTACCTTTATGAATAAGCTTGATCGAGATGGGCGTGAACCTTTGGATTTGCTTTCTGAATTAGAGGAAGTGTTAGGAATTCAATCTTATCCGATGAACTGGCCGATTGGTATGGGGAAAGGCTTAGAAGGAATTTATGATGTATATCACAAGCGTGTGGAGCTTTTCCGTCCTGAGAAGTATGATGGGAAGCGTTTTATTCCTTTAGAGGATAGAAGCATTTCTGAAAGCCACTCACTTTATGAAAATGGTGTGTATACACAAGCGCAAGAAGATATTGAGTTACTTACGACAGCAGGAAATGAATTTAATGAAGAAAGGATTCGGTCTGGAGATCTTACACCTGTCTTCTTTGGTTCGGCTTTGACTAACTTTGGTGTACAGACTTTTTTGGAAACATTTTTACAGTTTGCTCCTGAACCCCATGCAGTAAAAACTGAGAATGGGGGAAAAGTGAGTCCTTATGAGAGTGATTTTTCAGGATTTGTGTTTAAAATTCAAGCTAATATGAATCCTCAACATCGAGATAGAATTGCTTTTGTGCGGATAAGTTCAGGAATGTTTGAGCAAGGTATGGAGGTAAAATTGCAACGAACTGGTAAAAAGTTGAAATTAAGTAATGTGACACAGTTTATGGCAGATGCTCGTGAAAATGTAGAAACTGCGGTTGCTGGAGACATTATTGGTCTGTATGACACGGGAAATTATCAGATTGGAGATACGATTACTGCTGGTAAGTTAAGTATTAAATATGAAAAATTACCGCAGTTTACTCCTGAATTGTTTATGAAGGTGACAGCGAAAAATGTGATGAAGCAAAAATCTTTTTATAAAGGGATTCAGCAATTAGTACAAGAAGGAGCGATTCAACTGTATCAAACTTATCAAACAAGTGATTATGTGATTGGTGCGGTGGGTCAGTTGCAGTTTGAGGTATTCCAATATCGGATGTTGAATGAATACAATGCAGAAGTGGTGATGACTTCCATGGGTTCAAAAATTGCTCGTTGGGTTGATTCAAAAGATTTGGATGAGAAGATGAGTTCCTCTCGTAACATTTTGGCGAAAGATCGTTTTGGTAATCCTATGTTTTTATTTGAAAATAAGTTTGCTTGTGAATGGTTTCAGAATAAGTATCCAGATGTTGGATTGAAGAGTTTGTTATGATGATTTGAAGAAAATAAAAATTTATGGAGCAAACTAGAAATTAAGGTGAGAAGCAATGATTACAATAAAATCTCCAAGAGAAATTGAGTTAATGAAAAAGTCAGGGGAAATTTTGGCAGGTGTACACATTGGTTTGCGAGAAATCATTAGACCTGGCATGGATATGTGGGAAATTGAAGAATTTGCTCGTAATTATATTGAAGGGCATGGAGCTGTAGCTGCTCAGATTGGTTTTGAAGATTATAAGTATGCAACATGTGTGTCAATTAATGATGAGATTTGTCATGGATTTCCTCGCCATCAGAAATTAAAAAAAGGTGATTTGATAAAAGTTGATATGTGTGTTGATTTGGATGGAGGAATTTCTGATTCTTGTTGGTCGTATGTGACAGGTAAAGGGACTACAGAAATTAAAAAATTAATGGATGTGACTAAAAAAGCTTTATATAAAGGGATTGAACAAGCTGTTGTTGGTAATCGAATTGGTGATATCGGTCATGCGATTCAGACGTATGCAGAAGGTTTGGGATATGGTGTTGTTCGTGATTTTATTGGACACGGAATTGGGCCGACGATTCATGAAGAACCAGCTGTTCCTCATTATGGAGAAGCAGGAAAAGGATTACGCTTGAAGGAAGGCATGACACTTACCATCGAACCAATGATTAATGTTGGAGGTTGGCAGATACGTGATGCTCTGGATGAAAATGGTTGGACAGCATATACGAAAGATGGATCGCTTAGTTGTCAATTTGAGCATTCATTAGCGATTACTGCGAATGGTCCGCAAATTTTGACTTCACAAGGTGAAGGAGAAATTTATTAAGTGAAAGCGATCAAAACGTTTTCTGATTGTAAAGAGAAGAGCTGTCGTTGATTTTTGAAAATGTCCCAAAAATAGTTACACTCATTAGTGACTTTTTCATTGAAGTACTTTGACAATGACCCTTTGTTTCTGTGATTGAAAAGGAGTATCTTTCTGGAAATAAAATCAGAAAAAAAGCTCCATATTGCTAATCACAATTATCATATCCACACTCATTGTTAAGGTTGGAAAATGCGATTAAATCAATTTTTAGCTAATAATTTTTAGGATACTTTCACTGAACAAAGGTTAGAATATTTTTACTGATCAATGACACAATGACAGATGGAATTCGGAGCCTTGACAGCAGTAATGAATGAATTTATACTATTGGAGTATGTTTAGGGGATTAAGATCCTGTCCAAGATTTCCGTAATAGCGAAGTTTTCGGCATCAAGATGTACTCTTGGATTCCAAAAATAGCAAACTATCTTAATGATTAGCAAATGGTTTTCTTTTGAGCGATTTTTAATCGCGAAACACGAGAAACGTGGCAGGATTTAGATAGTATGTACCTTTTGACTCATCTATAGAGAGATCTTGGATAGACTTTAGGAGCTAATAAAAAAGTTATTAATAGAAATGTGGCGGGGGTGTATTTGAATTATGAAACGTACTTATCAACCGAATAAACGAAAGCATCAAAAGGTTCATGGTTTTCGAAAAAGAATGTCTACTAAAAATGGACGTCGTGTTATTGCATCTCGTCGTCGTAAAGGGCGTAATATGTTGACAGCGTAGACTTTAAGAAAGATCTTTCAAGCTATAATAGTTTGGAAGATTTTTTGTTTATTTTTGTAAAAATTTTGTAATAAAAATATTCTTTTTTTTAGTCATTATAAATGGTAGTATGATTACATGGAATTAGTACGGGGGATAAGAAATAGCAAAGGAATTGTGATAAGTGGAAATTCGTAGAGATGATTTAAAATATGTTGATTGGGATGATTCAGAAAAGTTTCTTTGTGTAGTTAAGGAGAAGAAAAAATTTCGATTGAACGTTCATGCATTTACTACTTTTTTTCATCGAGATTTGGTGAGAAAAGAGAGTGCTACAGCATTTTTTACTTATTATGGACTTGCTGGTTTTTATGCAGTAACAACGATTTTAGGAATTTTTAATGCTACAGATAAGATCTTAGATTGGGAAGGCAATTTTCTTGTCTATTTGTTTGTTGGAATGTTTTCAGTTTTTACAAATTTTTTGTTAGCACGTTTAACTATAAAAACGATTTTTTTTGTTTTGAATCATAGCGTTTGTAAATCAAGGCGATTGAGGCGTGCGGCGCTTGTTGAGACGATTGATTGTGAATTAGAGCATAAATATAAAGAAATTGTTAAAATTAAGCGTCCAAATTGTACACCTTTTCCAGAAGAATTTCCGGAAAAAATGGCATAAATTTATTAAGTCCATAATTTGAATTACTGTTGTAGATTTTTATATTTAGAACGATGGCTTCTTAAATAGTTTAATAAACTCTATAAAAAATAAATTAAATTTTTTCGGAGAGTACTTTTATTATTGTTTTTTGAATACACATTAAAAATAGAAAACGGAAACAGCTTCTTATACACCAAATTTCATTTAATATTGGTTGTAGATAAGGAGTTTTTTAGATTTAAGAATGACTGCTAAATAATTCATATTATCTATAAATAAGCTATTTTTGATATTACATCTATTAATAAATGCTAAATTAATTTTGAAATTTCAATTCTCGCTGAAAGAGGACGAATGAGCTTTTCATCTTATTCGTGCAAAATGAGGCTACAGGCTCATGAGCGCCATTCTCAGCAAGAATTGATTTTAAAAAGAGGAATTTAAAAGTTATTCAGCAGACATTAGGTAAAATAGTGAGTTGCTAATCACTTATAAATGAAGATAAAGGAATTTGAAGAAAATGAAGATAGTGATTACAGCTACGATAGAGAGTGTTTCCCAGGCAAGAAATTTACTTGATGTAGGGGTAGACATACTATATTTAGGAGAATCAAAATTTGGTTTGCGTATCAAACATTCATTTACACGAGAAGAGATGAGAGAAGTAGTTGTGTTGGCTCATAGAGCAGGAGCACGGGTAGTTATTGCAGTAAATGCATTGATGCATACTGATGAGATGAAGAGTATCTTTGAATATCTTAAATTTTTGGAAGAAATAGCGGCTGACTTTGTTGCTGTTGCTGATGCAGGAGTAATTTATAAGTTGCAAAAGGAGCAAATCAATCTTCCGTATATTTATGATTCATCGATCTTTGTTACTAATGCAGAACAAGTGAATTTTTGGGCGAAAAGAGGATCGGTTGGCGCGGTTTTAGCACGAGAATTACCAAAATCAGAATTGTATGCAATGCGGAGAAATTTTTTAATTCCGACGGAAATTTTAGTATATGGAGCAACTGTGATTCAGCATTCTAAGCGAAATCTATTAGATAATTATTTTCAGTTTTTGGGTGTGGATGAAGAAAAAAATCTTGAGCGTGGTTGGTTTCTTACTGAATCACAGAATTCTAGTTCACGCTATTCAATTTTTGAGGATGATCAGGGGACGCATATTTTCGCGAATAATGATTTGAATTTGTTATTGGAATTAGAGACATTGTCTAGTTGGGGCTATCGTCAGTGGAAATTAGAAGGATTATATACCGCAGGAGACGATTTTGTGGAGATTGCAAAAATTTTTATGGAAGTTAAGTTTATGCTAGAAGAAGATAGATGGGATTTGGCAAGGATAGCTTTACTAAATGAAAGAATCCGTCAACTTCACCCGAAAAATAGAGGATTGGATACAGGATTTTTTAGTCTAAATTCAGAAGAGATTCAGTAAATTCTATCATTTTATATTTTTACCTTAGAGGAGTAGTTATAATTATGAAACGTGTGTTGAAACGTCCGGAGGTGTTAGCGCCTGCTGGAACGTTGGAAAAGTTAAAGATAGCTATTATTTATGGTGCGGACGCGGTTTATATTGGTGGAAATGCATATGGTTTACGGACTCGTGCGGGAAATTTTACGTTTGAAGAAATGAAAGAGGCAGTGTTATTTGCGAAGCAGCATGGAGCGAGAATTTACGTTGCGGCAAATATGGTTACGCATGTTGGTGAAACCATTGGTGCTGGAGATTTTTTTAGGAAGTTGAAAGATATTGGAATTTCTGCGGTGATTATTTCTGATCCAGCATTAATTGAAATTTGTCTAAGAGAAACACCTGGATTGCCAGTTCATTTATCTACACAAGCAAGCTCTGTGAATGCACAAGCTTTAAATTTTTGGAAAAATGAGGGAGTTGAACGGGTAGTTTTAGGTCGAGAAGTTTCTATGCAAGAATTAAGAGAGATTCGTGAAAATTCATCAATTGAAATTGAAGTTTTTGTTCATGGTGCAATGTGTATTGCTTATTCAGGACGGTGCGTTTTGTCGAATTATATGAGTTTGCGTGATGCAAATCGTGGAGGATGTTCGCAGTCATGCCGTTGGAAATATGATTTGTATGATAGCTTGTCAGATGGATATCGAAATTCTTTGAAAGATAAAGTTACAGAAAAATTTTCTATGAGTTCAGTGGATTTATCGATGATTGAGCATATCCCTGATCTTATTGAAGCAGGAGTAGATTCTTTGAAAATCGAAGGGCGAATGAAATCAATTCACTATGTGTCAACTGTAGCGAATGTATATAAAAAGGCAGTGGATACATATTTGGAAAATCCCGAAACGTATGAATTACAAAAAGAGTGGGTAGAAGAGTTATGGAAAGTTGCCCAACGTGAACTTTCTACAGGATTTTATTATGGTAGACCAACGGAGTCTGAACAACTGTTTGGAATTCGTAGACGTTTACCTAAATATAAGTTTGTGGGTGAAGTCGTTTTCTATGATGAGAAGAAACAGCTTGCTACTATTCGTCAACGCAATGTGATCACTAAAGGAGATGAGCTGGAATTTTATGGTCCAAATTTTGTGCATTCAAAAGCAATTGTAGGTGAGTTGTGGAATGGGGAGAAAGAATTAATTGATCGTGCTCCTAATCCCATGGAATTGCTTACTATGGCCATTGATCATCCGGTAAAGCCAGGAGAAATGATTCGAAGAAAAGCAGATGGTTTGATTCATCTGTATCGTGAAAATTAGAAAATTTAACGAAGTTGTATTGAAAAAATAAAAAGGGAATGTATGGCTCGACTTTTATGAGATTGACATATACTGAAAATTTTATGAATATTAACGTATGCGAATCGCTGTTATTTCTTTGAAACAGAAAAATGTCTGATATAATCAATTTATAGTTTACTGCCTATTGGAGTGATTATTTAAGGAGGCAATTATTATGTTTAAATACAATATTCGTGGTGAAAATATTGAAATAACCGAAGCTATTCGTAATTATGTTAAGAAGCGTGTAGATAAAATTCAAAAGTACTTCAATAATATGCTAGATGCTACTGTTTACGTAAATTTAAAAATATATACAGAAAAAACTGCTAAGGTTGAAGTGACCATTCCGCTCCCGCATTTGGTTTTGCGTGCGGAAGAAACGAATTCGGATCTGTATGCAAGTGTAGATCTTGTAATCGAGAAATTAGAGCGTCAAATTCGTAAGTATAAAACAAAAATGAATCGTAAGCATCGGAATGCAAAATCCACAGGTATGTTGTTTACTGAGGTAGAGGATGATCTTGAAAATGTTTCTGATTTAGAGATTGTACGGACAAAACGTGTTTTTCTAAAACCTATGGATAGTGAAGAAGCAGTGTTGCAAATGAATATGTTGGGTCATGATTTCTTCGTTTACAATGATGCTGAAACAAATGAAACATCAGTTATTTATCGTCGTACAGATGGGAAGTACGGACTCATTGAAACAAAGTAAGTATTAGATCTGTTTTGTAACTAAGGGAAAGTTGTAGCATAAAACCGTCCACTGAAAAGAAAAAAACAGATCATCAAAATTCTAATAAAATGTTTAAAGTGTCAGCCTAAAACATTTAGGAGGAATAAGGATGAAATATGTTTCTAAAAAGAAGACTGTTGACGTATAAGGTCAGCAGTTTTTTCTATTATCGAACAAATTGTTTCGATTAATAGTGTATTAGGGGAATGTTTATGCAGATACTATCTAATTAAAAAATTATTATTATTTCTTTGTTAAGAAGATATTTGTGTAAGCGCTATCTGTAAGAATTTGCTATTATTTATTCGTGTTAAGGAAGATGTTTTTGAAAACATAGCTAAAAATGATGTGCTACTATCTAACTGTTAATAAGCATCGCTTTTGATTTATTTTTTGTTGAAATATAATAAAATAAAAAGGATGATATACATATTGAACAAGGAAAAGCACATTGTAGAACCTGAAGCAGAAGAGTTGATTCCAAGAGAGTACGGAGAAGTTTTTCGTGAATTAAGAGAAATGAAAGGGTGTTCAGTACCACAAGCTCATCGAGATGATTGTGATCGAAAAACCTTATGGAATTTTGAAGTAGGCAGGACTCGTATCTCGTTGGAACTTTTTGTAAAATTACTAAGAAATATTCGCCTTTCTGAAACAGAATTCTTTGCTGCTGTAAACCGGTATCAATTGAGTGAAAGTGAGATTTTTTTCGAAACCGTACGTAAATATTATATGGATGAAGATATTCCTGCGTTAAAAGAGATATTGGAGAAACAGAAGAAAGACTACATAAATGTTGGAATTGCAGAGCGAAATTGGAATATTTTTGTGCTTTCGGGTTTGATCAATAATTTAGATTCTCGTTTTGTGGTATCGGAACAAGTTATTGAAG
>JAITQW010000052.1 GCA_031288715.1 Lactobacillales bacterium
AGTGATATTCTGTTGGGGAAGGCATTTCATCTTTATTCCTCCTAAATGTTTTGGGTTGGTGCTTTAAACATTTTATTAGAATTTTGATGATCTGTCTTTTTTTATTTTTCAGTGGACGGTTTTATGTTACAACTTGCCGATGATAGGTAAGTTTATAATTTAGCAGAATGAACAAATTCTTCTTCCTCTACTTGATATTGTTTTGTACCAATCCCAATAAAATTTCCATTAGCATTTAAATTTACAGAATGATTCGTTTTAAAAAACATTATGTTCTCCTCTTTACTAAAAAATAAAACTGAGAAAAGATTCGTTTTTATAAATTTTATTTTTAAAAACGAATCTAAATGTCTTTTTGATTTCTATTAGAACCTGTTAACGATCTCTAGTGAAATGAATTTTTGAACTATTTTTCCGTAGTTTAAGACTAAAAGCACTGCTTTTAGGATAGGAATAAAGGAAAACGAAGTTTTCTGTCAAAAACGTAAGGTTTAGCGATGCTAAATCGAGGCTTTTTAACACTAGAAGCACGGCTTCTAGGTATCGAATAAAAGAAAATTTGTTGGATCAAATTTTCTTACACAGTACGGAAAAATAGCCAAAATCATTCATCGCTCCGAGATCGTTAACAATATTTTTTGTGAACGATTTTTAATCGTGAAACAGGCTCTTAGAGTTACAAGCTCTGAAGCATTTTAATTGAGTATTGGACCATTCATTTTTCATTCCCCTTTTCCTTTTCTTTTTAGTAAAACCTGAAACTGATTTTTATAACAACATAATCATCTCTGTTTTATAATTATTTTGTATTTTTTAAATTTGCTTGTTTTTTAGTATTTTAAAGAATAAATAAAAGTTATAAATTATAAAAAAACTAACACTCCTTAACAAGGAGTGTTAGTTTTGGCTTAATGTATCTTTAGCTAAATTCAGGATCACAACCATTTATAATTACGTTGAATGAAGAGCCATAAATTCTTTTATTTTTTCTTAATTGCATATAGCGTTCAACAGTCTCTGCATCGTACTCTTCTACAATGAATCCAGGAATTTTTTCATTTTCTAAAACATAATTTTTAATTTCCAAAATTCTACCTTTAACTGCTTGTAGGCGTTTTTCTCCATTGTTTCCATAGTTAATAACTCCATACAAAGCGTTTACAATAGTATCTGGATTCAATGATTTAATTTTTTCTGCCATTTCTCTAGATATGAAAGGAAATGCTCCATTTTTTAGTTTAACAGAATAATAATTATTTTTAGCTTCTTTAATAGAAGTACTTAACCCAAAAGCATAATCATTGTCGATTCCTATAATGTGATTACCATCGATGAAAAAATTTTTATTGTGTCGGTCGAACTGACCACAAATAGCATCCACCAAATCTAGCTCTGCACAATTTTTTTGAATTAAAGAATTAATATTAAAGTTTTTTTGTTGGATAACAACTGAAGCAGAAAGTCCCGGAGCTTTATCCATGACAGAAACAACTCCTTTCTGTGCATTTTCCCCTAGATTTGTAGGAACGATTACATGTAATCCAAGAATATTATTAACTATAGATTCTCCTTGGTCTCGCATAGCCATTTCGTTTTCTATTAATGTTCCGTCAGGGGTATTATTATCAATATATCCCATGTCTATTAAAGACAGTCTATTCATTTTATCAATTTTTGTAAATCTATTTGCTAATTTAACGATTTTACTGTTTCCATTTAAAAATATTTCTTGAACTTCACTTAATGCGCCCGGTAATTTATCAAAATCATGTAACTCATTATTAGAAAATTGTACCATTTGAGACATATATAAAATCTCTTGAGCTGTTAATTTGTTTATAGCTGGAATTATATCTTCAATCTTAGCGCCGTTTTCAACGGCTTTTTTCATTTTATGATAGAACGAGTTGAAAGCTACCGGTATAAAAGCACGTTTTGGAATGAAATTTTGTAAAAATAAACTTATATGTTGAATGATTTCAATTTCTTTTTTATCTTTGCTATTTTTCAAAGTTTCTATTAATTTTAAACAAGAAGGCTCAACATTTTGGTATGCGATAGCAACTTCTTTATTTAGTTTAAAAATATCTTCTATTTCTGTAGCATTTATTAGTTTAGAATTAAGTGCTTTTTTCAAGATTTGAATACTTTTTTGATATTCATTTTTAGCAAGGCGTTTTTCTGAGTTAAAGAAAATAATATTTTCCAGTTTTTTGGAAATGATTTCAGATTGCTTGTCTAAAAACGATTGGTATTGAATAGTTTGTTCTGCCTGAGCATTTGTATTTATGATAAATGTTGCAGTTAAAACGACAAAAATACTTAAAATTCTTTTTTTCATTTATATGTCCCCCCCCCATTAATTTACTATAAACTAATTTAGGGCATTAATTAAAAAAGGGATTTTTATCCCAATATATATTTTTGTCGTCGTATCAAGAGATTTAAAATTTTATAACAGCTCTATCGTAATAAGCAGAAAAAACATTTATTGCGAGTGACCCTTATTTCGGACAAGTCTATTGTAGCTATAAAGGTTTTCTTATCAAGATCAGATCATATTTGTGATAGATATATATGTGTGATTATTTTGTTTCATTTCTTTCAAAACAACCTGTTCCAAAGAGCTAAAAAAAGCAAGTCCGGCAGGCTCATCTTGCACCCCTAAACTTGCTAAAAATAATCCAACCTATTCTTCTGCTGGCTCCTCAGCATCTAGCCCCTCTTCACTAGAATCCTTCTCAGATAACGCCTCATCCACAATCACCGAATCGATGATTTCCTTCTCTCCTATTTCAACCACAACTTCCTTCAACTCGCTATCATAAGCAACAACTTCTTCTTTTTCATCATCTTCCTTGCCGTCAATCGAAAGTTCATCATCGTTTTCATCATTGCCAAAATTTTCATCTTCTACATCATCATTATTCCAATCAATCGCATCATCATCGCCTTCATTAATAAAAGCATTCACACGTTTTTTCTTCTTTTTGCGAGGAACACCTTCTTCATCGTCTTCCTCCACACTAATTAATTCTTCATCGATCTCATCAATCGCATACCAAGAACGCAAACCCCAACTATTATCTCCGAGATAAATAAAGCTTCCGTTTACATTCAAGTCCGTATAAAATTGTGAAAGTTGTTCTCTAATTTCAATATCTGTTTTCCCTAAATACACCTGAATCTCATTTACCAAATCAGAAAATTCAATCTTAGCTCCTTTTTTCTCTAAAAAAGCATGCGCCACCTCAATCATTGAAAATTCTTCTCGTTTTTGAATCTCAAAAATATCTAATTCCAATTTATTCCACACCCCTTATCTCTTAGAAACCTGTTTAACGATTAAAAATCGCTTACAAAACATTGTTAATGATCTTCAGCGATGAATGATTTTAACTCTTAAATCGTCAACATACTCTAAGTAAAATATGTTTATCATGTCTATTTCACAAATAACTTTGCTTTCCATTCTTTAAGCGCATATTGATCCTTTAAAATCATCTGCTTAACGGCCAACAAAATATCTTCAATTTGCGGTATACTTGATCTTTCTAATCCTTCTGCCACAGGAGTAGGAGTAAAAGCTGCACCTATTCGCTTAATTGGTGCATTAAGTGAATAGAAAGCTCTGGATTCAACAATCATCGCTGAAAGTTCCGCGCCAAAACCACTTTCCTTTACTTCTTCTGTCACAATCATCACTCGTCCCGTCTTTTCAACCGAACGAATCAAAGTTTCTTTGTCCAAAGGAACTAGCGTTCGTGGATCAATGACTTCTACGGAAATACCTTGAAATTTCAACTGTTCTGCTGCAATTAATGCAAAGTTTACCATGCGAGAAGTCGCAATAATCGTCACGTCTTCTCCTTCTCTTTTAATATCTGCTACTCCAATTGGTAACATATACATCTCATCAGGAACTTCCATTACATGATCATATAACATCTTATGCTCAAAAAAGATAACAGGGTTCTCATCTTGAATAGCAGAAAGCAATAGCCCCTTTGCATCATAAGCATTTGATGGTGCGATCACTATCAATCCAGGAACATGAGTAAACCAACTTTCTAGACTTTGAGAATGCTGTGCACCTGCTCCTGTTCCTGCTCCTAAAGGTGCTCTTAAAACAAAAGGCACACTTACATCTTTCCCACTCATATATCGCATTTTCGCTGCCTGATTCACCAATTGATCCATCGCAACCGTAACAAAATCACTAAAATGGAGTTCCATCACAGGTCGCATTCCAAGCATTGCAGAACCTACACAAATTCCAACCATAGCACTTTCAGAAATTGGAGTCTCTCGAACGCGCTCCCCTCCAAATTCCTCTAACAATCCAGAAACTACACCAAATCCTCCACCATAAACACCTATATCTTCTCCGATTAAATAAACTTGTTCATTTTTACGCATTGCTTGTCTCATTGACTCATTCAATGCCTTACGGTAAGTCTTTTTAGTCAATGAGCTCACCTACTCTTCCTGCATAAACATTATTATAGAGTAATTCTGAACTAGGTTCATCATCTTGCTCCACTAAATTCATCAATTCTTGAATCTCCAAAAACATTTCTTCGCGAATTTTCATAATTTCTTCCCGCGACAAAACAGCCTCATCCAATCCTTTTCTCTCCAAACGAAAAATAGGATCATTTACTTCTATCCAGTGATCACGTTCTTCTTGCTTACGATATCGTTCTTCATCTGATTTAGAATGACCTGCCTGGCGGTAAGTAATAGCTTCAATGAATGTCGGTCCTTTACCATCTCTTGCTTTCTTAGTTGCCTTATTCACCGTATTTGCCACAAGTTCTACATCATTACCATCAATGGTAATTCCATCCATTCCATAGCTTTCAGCGCGTTTAGATAATCGATCAATCTTAACCATCTTTTGAATATCACTACTCATAGCATATTGATTATTCTCAATCACAAAAAGAACGGGTAAACTCCAAATAGCTACTAAATTTGCTGCTTCATGAAAAACTCCCTGGTTAATCGCACCATCCCCTGCAAAACAAACAACAACCTGCCCTATATTCTGCATTTGAGAAGCTAGCGCAGCTCCCGCTGCAATCGGAAACCCACCACCAACAATTCCGTTAGAAGCAAGTGCACCCACGCTTATATCTGAAAGATGCATGCTACCACCTTTACCATGATTTATACCTGTTTCTTTTCCAAGAATCTCCGCCAACATCCCGCGCACCGACATTCCCTTCGCAATTGAATGCCCATGATTACGATGGGTTGAAGTCATTAAATCATCTGCACGAAGCACACTCATTGCACCAACAGCAACTGCTTCCTGTCCAATACATAAATGCATTGTGCCATGAATTTTTCCTTCTTGGTATAATTCTTGCAACTTCTCTTCAAATAATCGAATACGCCACATCTGAGTAAGAAAATTCTTCATTTTCTCTTTATTCATGATATGGGGCTCCTTTTTATCTTACAAATACTAATTAGATCTAAACCTTTGAAAGTAGCCTACTCTATAATCCTTTCTTAAAATTTTAAAAACAAACACACTTATTAACTAGTATAAAGTTTTTTCAAGAACTTGCAAGCAACGAATTGCCTTATCAAAAACATAATTGTAACTCAAAACCGTCCACCCATCAAAACTCAGTTAATCATTGTCCAGGGAAAGGTGGACGGTTTTTTTATGTTACAATTAATTTAATAGTTTCTTACAAACATACACCTCATTTGCGGGTTAAATAAGAATCTATCCAAGACCTGAGAGTTAAAATCACTCACTTCTCCCAGGCAGATTAACAAGCTCTCAAAAGAAAACTGTAAAAAAAACTAATCTTTTAGCAACTCTTTTCTTGACGCATTCACTCGACCTTTATCATCAATCTCGGTTACTTTAACTAAGATTTCATCTCCCAATTTAACAACATCTTCAGTTTCTCGAACACGTTCTTTTGCTAGCTGAGAAATATGAACTAATGCATCTTTACCAGGCAATAAATTTACAAATGCTCCAAATTTTTCAATCCGCACAACTTTACCAAGATATGTTTCTCCCACTTCTACATCACGCACAATATCTTCAATTATCTTCTTAGCTTGCAAAATCTTGTCAGCATCATAATGAAAAATAGAAACCAGACCCTCTTCTGTAATATCGATCTTCACACCTGTCTCATCAATAATCTTATTAATGGCTTCTCCACCTCTTCCGATCACTTCTCTAATTTTATCCACTTTAACTACAAAGCTCTCAATCTTCGGAGCATACTTAGAAAGCTCTTTACGCGGCTTATTAATAGTAGAGGTTAATACTTCCAAAATCTCTAAACGCGCCGTCTTAGCTTGTGCAAGCGCCTCTGTTAAAATTTGTTCCGTAATTCCAGCAATCTTAATATCCATCTGCAAAGCCGTAATTCCTTTTTCGGTTCCAGCCACTTTGAAATCCATGTCTCCAAAATGATCTTCCAAGCCTTGAATATCCGTCAATACTGTATAGTTATTACCATCAGAAATTAATCCCATCGCAATTCCTGCCACAGGTGCAGTAATTGGTACCCCTCCTGCCATCAATGCCAACGTTCCTGCACAAATAGAAGCTTGTGATGATGAACCGTTAGACTCCAAAACTTCTGCAACCAAACGAATTGCGTACGGAAACTCTTCTTCTGAAGGAAGAACTTGAGCAAGCGCACGTTCTCCCAGTGCACCATGTCCGATTTCTCTGCGTCCAGGCGGTCTCATTCTACCAGCTTCTCCTACAGAATATTGCGGAAAATTATAATGATGTAAAAAGCGCTTGCGATAAGCTTCATCAAAGCCATCAATCAATTGTCCTTCAGATAATGGAGCCAATGACAACGCAGAAAGTGCTTGTGTTTGCCCACGAGTAAATAGACCAGAGCCATGCGCGCGTGGAAGTAAATCAATCTCTGCATTTAACATACGAATTTCATCAACTTTACGTCCATCTGGACGAACTTTATCTTCTGTAATCAAACGACGAACTTCTGTATGTTCCATAACTTCCAAAATCTCATGAACATGACGCATCATTTGATTAAGTTCTTCATCTTCAGCAAAATACTCTTCATATGCGGCAATTACTTCATCTTTAACCACCTGCGTTGCTTCTTCACGAGCAAGTTTTTCTGGTACTTGAACTGCCTGCGCAATTTTCGCGTAATATTCATCAAATATTTTTTGTTTTAAATCTTCATCTACAATCAATAATGGAACTTCCGATTTTTCTTTACCACAAGCCTCAACAATTTTCTCTTGGAAAGCAATCAGCTCCTGAATTGCTTTATGTCCAAATAACAACGCACCTAACATAACTTCTTCCGATAATTCTTTCGCACCAGATTCTACCATGTTAATAGCGTCTTTAGTTCCCGCCACTGATAAATCCAAGGTAGACACTAATTTTTGCTTTGCTGTTGGATTTAGAATATACTCTCCATCAATATAGCCTACTTCCACTCCTGCAATTGGACCATCAAACGGAATATCTGAAATTGAAAGTACCAAAGAAGAGCTAAGCATCGCAGCCATTGGTGCACTTGCATCTTCATCATATGACATAACCGTACTGGTTACTTGAACTTCATTGCGAAAGCCTTCAGCAAATAACGGACGAATCGGACGATCGATCAAACGTGCCGTCAAAGTCGCATCTGTTGAAGGACGACCTTCTCGCTTGTTAAATCCTCCAGGAATTTTTCCAGCAGCATACATCTTTTCTTCATAGTTAATTGTTAATGGAAAGAAATCTCCATCGATCGGTTTCTTACCCATAACAGCAGCACAGAGAACGACCGTATCTGCATAACGAACAAATGCTGCCCCATTTGCTTGTTTGGCTACTTGTCCCACTTCAACTTGTAACGGACGTCCACCCCAATTCATTTTAAAAATTTGTTTTTCTGACATCTCTATCTCCTTCTTTTTAAAACTAAGTTTGTTATATACATTTTACTTCTAACTCTATTAGTTGATTAACTTGAAAGTCATCTATAAATTTGGAGAAATTATTTAAATAAATATAATGTCAAAAATAGCTTATTTATGACTATTATGAATTATTCAATAGACATTAATTAATCAATTACTAAACAAGAAAGAATCAAAACCCTAAGTTCCTTTTCTTTTCATATTAGTAAAATCGAACATGCTAAGCGTATTCATTATAATTTTTACTTATAAAAAAGAAAAGGAGGATGAAATTGTACTTTAGCAAACCTCTTTACTCAAAAGTAAAGAAATTTACTAAGCTTAATATCTTCCTCCAAAAAATATTCTTAACGTCTCAATCCCAGTGAAGCAATTAGTTCACGATAACGCTGCACATCTTTTTTACGCAAGTAAGCCAACAAATTACGACGATGACCAATTTTTTTCATCAATCCACGATATGTGTGATAATCTTTCTTATGAACTTTAATATGATCATTCAAAAGATTAATATCCGCTGTCAATACAGCAATCTGTACCTCTGGAGAACCCGTATCTCCTTCATGACGAGCATACTTCTTGATAATTTCACTTTTTGCTTCTTGTGTTAATGCCATTTCATTCACCTCTTCTTAAAATTTTACCTAAAACCAAGTACAGCGTTGGCAATTCACTAAACTACGTAATAGGTTTATTTTAATCTTTAACTAATTTGTAATAACTATTCTTGATAATTACAACCTTTAAGATAATACTCAATTTTTATAAAATAAGCAAATTACCGAGTTGCCTCGTATGTGCAAAGATTCATGAAATTTCTGTATATGTAAATTTCATAAACGTTGATACATATGTTTTCTTTTTCATTTTTTCAATAAAATTTCATTAATTTTACACTTGTTTATTCTGCGCACTCAAAATGAATCTAAATATTATTTTTTCTATCAATGCAGGTCTGTTTGATTTAACGCAAAGCTAAAATGGCATCAAAACCTTTGTCAAGAACTGTATCAAAAATAGCAAACAAAACTGCAAAAATAATGACCATCTCAAAAACAACAACCGTGTCTTTTCGCAATTGCTTTCTTGTTGGCCAAGAAACTTTCTTTAGCTCTATAAATACCGACTTTATAAATTTCATTTTCAACACCTCTTTTTATTTCGTTTCTCTATGAATCGTGTACTGACCACAATACTTACAAAATTTTTTTACTTCTAAACGAGCTATACTTTGATGTTTTTTCGCCGTAATTAAATAATTCCGCGAACTACAAACGCTACAAGCTAGAGCTGATTTTTTTACAGTCAAATGAATCACTTTCTCCAATCAAATTTATCGAAAAAATTGCGAACCACTTTAACGATTGGCGCACAAAGTGCGGCAGAGTTTAGGTGGGATGTACCTCTTGGTGCGAACCACTTTAATGATTTATAAACAATTTTCATGAATTTTCATGTAAGTGATTTTTAATCGCAAAACACGAGAAACGTGGCAGAATTTAGAATAAGATATGCCTTTTGGTTCATCCAGAAAAAGCGTTAATAGGTTCTATGACTTCTTAAATCTACCGCCTTTAAATGAATTTGTCAACGAACACAATCCATTCAAATCAGCATCGTAATAAGCAACTAAATTCCATTTTACTTTCCTCAAGCTATATCCTCTTCTATCAATTTAATTCATCCGAACTTCATGATACGAAAATTCTCCTAAACAAAAATCTACCTTTCCACTTAAAAGATTTATTACTTCTTCTTGAAAAATTTCCACAAACACTTCTGAAACAAAAACTTTTACTTCCACTTTATCCGTAAACAATACATCTTTCACAGAATACTCTGGATGAATCTCAAAAAAATATTTAATCTTACCGTAAAGTGAGTAATCAACAAAACAAGAAATTTCTTGTTTTAACTCTCCCTTTGCAGTTCCCAGATTTAACAAAGTCTGTGCAACACTTCGTGTATACGCACGAATTAATCCACCTATACCCAGCTTAACTCCGCCAAAATAACGAGTAACTACTGCACAAATATTCACCAATTCTCGATTTTTAAGCACTTCCAACATCGGTACTCCTGCAGTACCGCTTGGTTCTCCATCATCATTACTGCGTTCTACTTGTCTCTTTATTCCCACAATAAACACTGAACAATTATGAGATGCTTTCAAATGTTCTTGTCTGACGCCAGCAATAAAATCTCTTGCTGCCTCTTCCGTGACAACCCGTTTTAAATGACAAATAAAACGAGATTTTTTCACTTCAATCTCGTGTACTCCATCTTGAAAAAGAGTCATATAAGTAACAGGAAGTTTTTGCTCATTATTCATTTTTACTCCTAATTCATTATCAAAAAATTGGCAAATTGTAACATAAAACCGTCCACTGAGCAGAAAAAACAGATCTTCAAAATTCTAATAAAACGTTTAAAGTTTCAAACTAAAACATTTCGAAGGAATAAAGATGGCATACCTTCTCAAACAGAATATCATTGTTCAAAAGGAAGGATAAAGTTTACGAGCTACCGTGCGGTATGGAGACAAGTTAACAATTTTAGAAAGATTTAAAAAATAAAGCAAAGATACAAAAATTGTAATAGACAAAGAGATTTCTGCTCAATCAGTACAACAAATTTACTTAATTGAACAATTTTTTATTAAATAATCTTATTGTATAATGATATATGGAAAAATCATAGATTGTGCTGGTGTGATTTATAGGGGACATATTTGAAGTATTTAGGAGAAATACTAAGTAATTTACCGTTACGATATTTAAACTGAATATAAGAAAGAGGAACAATATGTTATTAACAGTGGATGGGAATGCAGCGGCAGCATATGTAGCGTATGCATTTTCGGAAGTTTCGTGTATTTATCCAATTACACCATCTTCTACGATGGCTGAAATCGTGGATGAATGGTCTGCTCATGATCGTAAGAATATTTGGGGACAGGCAGTGGAAGTGGTTGAATTGCAGTCAGAGGCAGGAGCGGCTGGTTCACTTCATGGAGTGTTAAAGATGGGGACATTGGTATCGACATTTACTTGCTCGCAAGGATTATTGTTAATGATTCCAAATATGTACAAAATGGCTGGAGAATTTTTACCCGCTGTGTTTCATGTTTCTGCACGAGCTATTACAACCAATGCGCTGAATATTTTTGGAGATCATTCTGATGTTATGGCGACCAGACAGACAGGATTTGCAATGCTTGCTGAAGGATCTCCTCAGGAAGTGATGGATTTATCAGCGGTGGCTCATTTGTCAGCAATCAAGGGAAGTGTACCATTTTTAAATTTCTTTGATGGATTTAGAACTTCGCATGAAGTACAAAAAATTGAAACTGTTTCTTATGAAGACTTAGGAAAACTGGTGGATCAAGCAGCTTTATCAAAATTTCGTGCGCGACGGATGAGTCCAAATCAGCCGCGTGTGTCTGGAACAAATCAAAATACGGATTTATATTTTCAGCAACGAGAAGTGTCTAATTTGGCATATGAGGAATTGTTTGACATTGTTCGTGGATATATGACAGAAATTAATAATCTGCGAGGAACAAATTATGATTTAATTAATTATTATGGAGTGGGGGATGCTACGGAAGTGATTGTGGCAATGGGTTCTAGTACTCAGACCATTATGCAGACCGTGGATTTTTTGAACACAAATGGACGTAAAGTAGGCCTGCTAAATGTTCGTTTGTATCGACCGTTTCCTAGTGAAAAAATGCTTAAAATCTTGCCGAAAACAGTGAAAAATATAGCTGTATTGGATCGTACAAAAGAGCCAGGTTCTAATGGGGAACCACTTCTGCTAGATATACAATCAGTGTTTTTTGGAAAAGATAATGCACCCAATATTATTGGCGGGCGTTATGGAATTGGTGGAAAAGATACCAGACCTGAAGCTATCGTAGCTGTCTTTGATGAATTAAAAAAATTGCCAGAAAAGCAAAAAAAGAGATTTACGTTAGGAATAATAGATGATCTTACTCATACTCATCTTGAAATTGGACCGTCTCTTGACTTAACACCAAAAGGAACGATTCAAGCTACGTTTTGGGGAATGGGTTCAGATGGAACAGTAGGAGCGAATAAATCTTCCATTAAGATTATTGGAGAAAACACACAAAAGTATTGTCAAGCTTATTTCGATTATGATCCGAAAAAGTCGGGTGGAAGAACGACTTCGCATCTACGTTTTGGAGATAAGCCGATTTTATCTACGTATTTAATTGAAGAAAGTGATTACATTGCTTGCTCAACGACCGCTTATGTGAAAATTTATAATTTGCTTAAAGGAATTAAAGAAAAGGGTGTATTTGTACTTAATACGTCATGGTCTGATGAAGAATTAAAACGTTTTTTACCGTTATCAATGAGAAAAATTTTGGTTGATAAGAAGGTTCGTTTTTATACCATTGATGCAAATAAGTTGGCTAAAGAAGTTGGGCTAGGTCATCGAACGAATACGATTTTACAGGTTGCGTTTTTCAAATTGACGGAGATTTTACCGTTCAAAAAAGCTTTAAATTTAATGAAAGAGGGAGCAAAGCAAGCATACGCTAAGAAGTCAATGGCCATTGTAGAGAAAAATTGGGAAGCGATCGATCGTGCGTTAGAGTTTCTCTATCATGTTGAAGTAACGGATTCTTGGTTGATAGAAAATTCAGAAGAAACGAAAAAGAATTTTGCTGATGGCTATTTGACGGACGTTTTCATGCCTGTTACAAAACTTGAGGGCGAGAGAATTTCTACAAAGACATTGTTCAAACTTGAAATGTGTGATGGATCGATTCCGACAGGAATTACGCAGTATGAGAAGCGTGGCATTGCGCATGAGGTTCCGCGTTGGCTTTCAGAAAATTGTATGATGTGTAACGAATGTTCCTTTGTGTGTCCACATGCAGCAATTCGTCCATTTTTAGCAGATAATGATGAGCTTATGGACGCGCCAGTTGGGTTTGTGGTGCGTGATTTTCGCGGGAAAGATGGACTTAAATATCGAATTCAAGTGTCTGCAAGCGATTGTACAGGATGTGGCTTGTGTATAGAGGCGTGCCCTGCCAAAGATAAGGTACTGATTCTTGAATCATATGAAAGTCAAAAAAAGAAGCAAGATGAGAATTTTAAATTTGCTTTAACGTTGACGGAAAAAGAAATTGCAAACAAGCGTTTGTCCGTATTGACTTCGCAGTTTAAGAAGCCGTTGATGGAGTCTCCTTCTGCTTGTGCAGGTTGTGGCGAAACGCCATATGTGAAGTTATTGACGCAACTATTTGGAGATCGAATGGTGATTGCGAATGCTACGGGTTGCTCTTCTATCTGGGGAGCGTCGTCTCCTGTCACTCCTTATACGACAAATATGCAGGGAAATGGTCCTGCATGGTCAAATTCATTGCTGGAAGATAATGCAGAATTTGGTTACGGAATGGCGATTGCAAATCGCAAAAAGCGTATGGAAACTTATGCTAAGGCTCTTGATTTGATAAAAGATGTAAATCTTTCCGAAAAATTGCGAAAAGCTTTATCAGATTGGTTGAATCATTTTTCAGATTCGAAAGAAACCAGAAAAGTTTCGGAAAGGTTGACGCAGAGTTTGCAGGAATCAATGGAATCGTTTCCGCAAGTGAAAGATCTTTTGGACAATTCAGATTATTTTGTGAAGATTTCACATTGGTTAATCGGTGGTGACGGTTGGGCGTATGATATCGGTTATGGTGGCTTGGACCATGTGTTTGCAACAGGCGAAGATGTAAATATTTTAGTTCTGGATAATGAAGTGTATTCTAATACCGGAGGGCAAAAATCGAAGGCAACTCCTAGAGCAGCAATTACAAGATTTGCTTCTGGCGGAAAATATCAAACGAAGAAAGATTTGGGAATGTTGGCAATGACGTATGGGAATGTGTACGTTGCACAGATTGCAAGTGGTGCTGATTCTGCTCAAGCGTTAAAAGCTTTGACAGAAGCAGAAGCGTTTCCTGGACCTTCGCTTGTAATTGCTTACACGCCGTGTATTACGCACGGGTTGAAGGGTGGAATGCGAGGAGTTTTAACAGAAGCCAAAGATGCAGTTGCTTCAGGGTATTGGCAGTTGTATCGCTATCATCCAGAGTTAGAAAAGACAGGGAGAAATCCGATGAGTTTGGATTTCAAGAAACAAGATTTCAGTAAAATGGAAAACTTTATGCGTAAGCAGGTCCGTTTTTTTGCGTTAGAGGCACAATACCCAGAAAAAGCGAAATCTTTGTTTGGAAAAACGGTTCAAGATGCGAAGAGACGTTTAAAAAATTACGCGAAAATGTCTGGTGATTTTGAAAAGATGAAGGTATCAGTCTTTGGCGAAGAATGACTTAGATTTAACAGGTTTTAAGCGATTTATTTAAAAATTAATGTATTTCTGTTCATTTATTTTGATCAATGGACAGGAAGGAGCATTTTCATCAGCCGATTAGATTCAGTGGGATCAAGCGAATGTTAGAGGAGATTGAAATGAAATTGACGGTTTTAGGTTGTTGGGGAGGCTATCCATACAAAGATCAAGGAACAACAGCATTTTTATTGCAAGCTAACGGATATAATTTATTGATTGACTGTGGAAGTCGTGCAGTAACAGAACTTGAGCATCATATCAGTCCACTTTGTGTTGATTCGGTGATTCTTTCTCATTATCATAATGATCATATTGCGGATCTGGGTGTTCTTCAGCAATATCGCGGATTGTGGCCAAAAGAAGATTCTAATTGGGATGGACAGATCTTGAAAATTTGGGGGCATACGGAGGATAAGTTTTATTTTGATCATTTAACTTTTGCAGATGTATCTGTTGGTAAATCGTATGAGGAAAGTGATCTAAAAAGAATTGGACCTTGGGATGTGACATTTTTACGTACGATTCATCCGGTTCCTGCGTTTGCTTTGCGTTTTCTGGAGCGAGACACAGGAAAAATTTTGGTATTTACGGGTGATTCAGGATATTTGGATAAATTGTGTACATTTGCAAAGGATGCAGATATGTTTTTAACAGATACTTATTTTTTTGCCGGAAATGAGCGTCATTTTGCCCACCTAACTTCCAAAGAAGCAGGAGAAATTGCTTTACAGGCCAACGTAAAAAAATTAATTCTTACTCATTTACCTCAACATGGCGATTTAGAGCAATTAAAAAAAGAGGCAGAGGAAGCTTTCCAATATAAAGGTGAAGTTGTGTTAGCCAAACCACATATGGTATTGAAAATTTATAGTTAATTCACTACAAAGGGGAAAGTCATGGCAGAAAATCTTCATTTTAATAGTGTATTCGACATTATTGGTCCAGTAATGATTGGACCTTCAAGCTCACATACTGCAGGTGCATGTAGAATTGGCAAGATTGTGCGAATCATTTTTAGAGAGCAGCCCAATATAGTAACAATTTATCTTTATGGAAGTTTTGCGAAAACTTACCGTGGACATGGCACTGACATTGCCTTGGTAGGTGGTGTTTTAGGGATGGACCCGGACAATGTTTGTTTGGCTAATTCTTTAAAATTAGCTTATGAATGGGGAGTAGATGTAAGATTTGTGATCAATAAGGAAGAAAAAACAGAACATCCCAATACGGCTCGTTTAGTTGTTGAAAAAGGAACTAAAAAATTGAGTGTTACAGGAATTTCTATTGGTGGTGGGGCAATTAAAGTTACGGAAGTAAATGGCTTCAGCATTGCATTAAATATGGGGGTTCCTACGTTTGTGATTGTACACCAAGATGTTCCAGGTATAATTGCGCAGGTGACCAATATTTTGAGTGAACAACATGTCAATATTTCTCAGATGAATATGACTCGTGAATCGCGTGGTGAGAATGCGATTATGATGATTGAAGTAGATACACCACATGTGACAGGAATTTGTAAAAAAATGAAAAAGATACCTAATCTTCATGACGTTAGTTTCTTTGAGTAGATCTAAGCTTGGTTGAAAATCCTGATGGGGAGGGGTAGTGGATGTTTTATTCTTTAGAAGAGATGGCAGTGCAGGCGCAGAATGAATACAATGGCTCAATTGCTTCATTAATGATTGCGAAGGAGCAGGAGTTAAACGGCCGGACTCGCGAAGAAATTTTAAAGCAAATGGAAAAAAATCTAGAGGTTATGACCTCTTCTGTGGAAGAGGGTGTGAAAGGTGTGAAGTCGGTTACAGGGTTAACTGGTGGAGATGCGGCTAAGTTAGATCATTATTTGAAAAGCGGAAAAAGTTTGAGTAGTGCTACTTTGCTTACTTCCGTTAAGAATGCTATTGCAGTAAGTGAAGTGAATGCAAAAATGGGTTTGATTTGTGCCACACCAACTGCGGGTTCTGCAGGATGTCTTCCAGCTGTTTTAAGCACAGCGATTAAAAAATTGAATTTAGGTCATAAAGCACAACTTGATTTTTTATTTGTGGCAGGAGCTGTTGGGTTAGTAATTGCGAATAATGCTTCAATTAGTGGAGCAGAAGGTGGATGTCAAGCTGAAGTAGGGACAGCTTCGGCAATGGCTTCAGCAGCTTTGGTGCAAGCAAGTGGTGGAGAGGCTGAGGTCGCTATTCACGCAGCAGCGATGGTATTAAAAAATATGTTGGGCTTGATTTGCGATCCTGTAGCAGGTTTGGTGGAAATTCCTTGTATAAAAAGGAATGCTTTGGGGGCTTCGCAAGCTTTTGTAAGTGCAGATATGGCATTAGCTGGAATTAAAAGTGTGATTCCACCAGATGAAGTGGTTACATGCATGTATCAAGTGGGATTATCATTGCCTAGTGCTTTTAGAGAAACTTCTGAGGGTGGCTTAGCACAAACTCCAACTGGTAAAAGACTGATGCAGGAAATTTTTAAGAATTGAAAAATTGGATGCGTGCTTTTGATTTTCACCACCGATGTATTAGAAATTTAAATGGCGTGTAAAATTACGATGAATTGTTGTAAGTCTAAAACTTAATGAGATTTTATTGAAAAAAGGAAACATGTGTATCAACTTTTATGAGATCGACATACACTGAATCATTTATGCAAAGTGGCCACATATATTGTTATTTTTTAGGCGAACTATATTACAATGTAATAAAGAAAGAGATTGATTAATTTTTGAGTTGCTACATACGGAAGATAGATGATTGTTTTTGAAGGAGAGTGTTAGATTTAGATGGTGTACCAAGCAGGTATAGATATTGGATCTACGACGGTTAAGATGGTGGTTTTTACGGAAGATAGAACAAAAATGTTTGAAAGATATGAGCGTCATTTTTCAGATGTTTTTCGCGCAACAAAACAAATGCTATTAGAAGCGGAAAAAGTATTAGGAAAAGATAGCAGATTTGCGTTAACCATCACTGGTTCAGGTGGAATGGGACTGGCACAGAGATTAGGAATTTCATTTGTTCAAGAGGTTATTGCTTGCACAAAAACAGTTGAGGAGTTGATTCCTGAAACGGATGTTGTGATTGAGCTTGGTGGTGAAGATGCCAAGATTATTTTTTTCAAAGATATGCTGGAACAGCGCATGAATGGAAGTTGTGCTGGTGGAACAGGTGCATTTATTGATCAGATGGCTATACTTTTGAAGACAGATGCCAGCGGACTAAATGAACTTGCTAAAAATTACACGACTCTTCGCCCGATTGCTTCTCGTTGTGGAGTATTTGCGAAAACAGATGTTCAACCTTTGATCAATGAGGGTGCTGTCAAGGAAGATATTGCTGCTAGTATTTTTCAGGCTGTGGTCAATCAAACGATTGCTGGTCTTGCTTCTGGTCGAAAAATTAGCGGAAAAGTTGCTTTTTTAGGTGGTCCTCTATTTTTCTTATCGGAGTTAAAAAAACGATTCATTGAAACGCTGGAATTATCTGAATTAGATGTGATTTCTCCAGAGAATCCACAATTGTTTGTGGCGATAGGAGCAGCGCTACTTGCGCAGGAAGAAGAAATTTCGTTAGAGGAGTTAATTTGTCGTTTTGAAGAAGAGTGCGAAGTAGAGTCTATAGACTTAGAAAAGTTATCGACACTTTTTTCTTCTGAGGAAGAGCTAAATTTTTTTCAGAAGCGTCATGATAAAGCGCAACCTAAATATCGCTCACTTAAAACTTATAAGGGCGCTGCTTTTTTAGGAATTGATGCTGGTTCTACGACAAGTAAGGTTGTGTTGTTGAGTAAAGATGAAGAGATTTTATTTGAATATTATGGGAACAATGAAGGTCAGCCTTTGGAAAATGTTCAATCCATATTATGTGATTTGTATCGTCAGCTTCCTAAGGATGTTTTTTTGAAAAAGACATGTATTACAGGATATGGTGAGCAATTAATTCAAAATGCACTAAAAGTAGATTTTGGAATTGTTGAGACAATGGCTCATTATAGGGCAGCGAATCATTTTTATCCAGGGGTTGAGTTTGTCTTGGATATTGGTGGTCAAGATATGAAGGCGATAACTATTGAGAAGGGAGCTCTTTCTAATATTCAGCTTAATGAAGCATGTTCTTCTGGTTGTGGCTCGTTTATTGAAGGGTTTGCCCATTCTTTATCGTATTCAGTTGAGGAATTTGCGCAGCAAGCTTTGTTTGCAAAAAATCCTGTGGATTTAGGTTCTCGTTGTACAGTATTTATGAATTCCAAGGTGAAGCAAGCTCAAAAAGAGGGTGCAAGTATTGGAGAAATTTCTGCCGGTTTGTCTTATTCAGTGATTAAAAATGCTTTGTACAAGGTAATGAAAGTTCGTCGTTCCGAAGAGTTAGGAGATAAAATCGTTGTTCAAGGCGGAACATTTTGTAATGAGGCGGTGTTGCGTGCATTTGAGATTCTTTTGGGTAGGGAGGTTGTATGTCCGAAAATTGCTGGTCTTATGGGAGCATTTGGTGCGGCATTAATAGCGAAAGAAAAATCAATGATAGAGGAAATTTCCACTCCTTTATGTCAATTTGAATCAGAGAAGGAAATTCTTAAGAAAAAATACTCAACTCTTTTAAGTTCGATAGAGTTGACAAATTTTTGTTCGAGAAAAGAATTTTTATCTTGTAGTCGTTGCGAGAATCAGTGCTTATTAACAAAGCATATTTTTTCTGATGCGCGTGAATTTGTAACAGGAAATCGCTGTGAAAAAGGTGCGGCAATCGTTTCGCATAGTACAGATATTGATTCTAAAGATAAACCACGAAATTTAATGGATGAGAAAATTACTCGTTTGTTTAAATATAAAAAATTATCTAAAAAACAAGCGATTCATGGAACGATCGGGATCCCAAGAGTCTTGAATGTTTATGAAAATTATCCTTTGTGGGCAACTTTTTTTGCGGAACTAGGATTTCGGGTAGAATTAAGTCCGAGATCTACGAAAGCTTTATATGAGAAGGGAATTCATACAATTTCTTCAGATACAGTTTGTTATCCTGCTAAACTTGTTCATGGTCATATTGAGGCACTGATGGATCAGGGAGTTACCCGTATTTTTTATCCTAGCGTAGTATTTGAAATTAGGGAGGATGAATACGCAGATAATCATTACAACTGTCCGATTGTTCAGTCATATCCTGAGGTAATTCGCAACAATGTGAGTGGAATTCGAGAAGGAAAGTTAAATTATCATTATCCGTTTTTAAATTTAGCAAAGAAATCTTCGGTTGCCAAGCAATTATATAAGGAATTTCAAGAATTTGGTTTTTCTATGAAAAAAATCAAACAAGCATTATACAAAGGATATCAGGAGCTAGCTTTATTTAAAGAAGATATTCGAAAAAAAGGCGAAAAAACTCTCTCTCAGTTGAAGGTACAAGGTAAGCGGGGCATCGTTTTATCAGGACGTCCGTACCATTTAGATCCAGAGATTCATCATAAGATTTCGGAAATTATTATTCAAGAAGGCTTTCATGTGTTGACGGAAGATAGTATTTCACATTTGTCAGATGTGGGAGATTTGCGAGTGGTTAATCAGTGGATGTACCATGCAAGGCTATATTCAGCAGCGCGAATGGTTGCGAAATCAAAAAATTTAGAACTCGTTCAATTAAATTCGTTTGGTTGTGGCATTGATGCGGTGACAACGGATCAAGTCGAAGAAATTCTAACGAATGCTGGCAAGATTTATACCGTATTGAAAATTGATGAAGGAGCAAATTTAGGAGCTGTTAAGATTCGTCTGCGTTCGCTTAAGGCAGCAATAGAGAGTCGAGAACAACAATCATTTGAATCGTTGGTACATAAAGAAGAGGTGGTAGAAATTCCAACTTTTACAAAAGAGATGAAGAAGACTCATACTCTTCTTATGCCGATGATGTCTCCTATTCATCAAGAGGGACTGATAGATGAAGCTTTTGAGGCTTCTGGATATAACGTAGTCGTTTTGTCTGATGAAGATTCGCAAGCTGTGGAAGTGGGATTGAAGTATGTAAATAATGATGTTTGTTATCCAGCAATTCTTTCGATTGGTCGCATGATTGAAGCACTTCAAAGCGGAGATTACGATATAAATCAAACCTCTGTTATGATGACTCAAACTGGTGGAGGTTGTCGAGCAACTAATTATATCCCTTTGCTTCGTAAAGCATTGGCAGAAGCAGGTTTTTCGCAAGTTCCTGTAGTAGCTTTATCGGTTGGGAATCAAGGAGTAGAAGTTTCTCCAGGATTTAAGCTAACTATTTCTTTACTTAAGCGGTTAGTGATCGCTGTTTTGTATGGAGATTTATTTGAGCGTCTTGTATATCGAACACGTCCGTATGAGTTAGAAGAAAGTTCGATTGACAGAATGCATAGAATTTGGTTAGAGAGTGTGCGAGGAAATGTCCGAAATGGCTCTTTCAAGCAAT
Organism: Lactobacillales bacterium; assembly: GCA_031288715.1. Taxonomy (GTDB): domain Bacteria; phylum Bacillota; class Bacilli; order Lactobacillales; family Streptococcaceae; genus JAIRLR01. The sequence goes on from JAITQW010000052.1 coordinate 20,760, forward strand.
TTAATCAAAATATGAAGGAGATTATCAACAATTTTGATGAAATTCCTCTAACGAATGAGTGTAAACCTTGTGTGGGAGTGGTAGGTGAAATTTTGGTGAAATACGCACCAATGGCAAATCATGATATTGTGCGATTATTGGAAGCAGAAGGAGCAGAAGCAGTGGTTCCAGATTTACTTGGTTTTATGAATTACTCGTTTTATAATCAAGTTTGGCGGTATCAGAATTTAGGAACTAGTAAAAAAGCAAATTATTTGGCTCAATTTTTTCTTACATTGATTAAAAAGATTGTGCAACCAATGGATAAAGAGCTGCGTGAATCTAAGCGATTTTCAGGAATTGCTTCTATTGACCAGCTAGTAAAGGGAGCATCTTCGATTCTTTCAATAGGTAATCACACAGGGGAAGGTTGGTTTTTAACAGGTGAGATGGTAGAGTTGATTAGAGGAGGTGTGGATAATATTATTTGCATGCAACCGTTTGGTTGTTTGCCAAATCACGTGGTTGGCAAAGGTGCGTTGAAAGAGTTGAGACGTCAACACCCTCAAGTCAATGTGGTGACGATTGATTATGATCCAGGTGCGTCTTTTGTGAATCAGTTAAATCGTATTCGTTTGATGTTGGCAACAGCGAAGAAACGGATGGCTGTGCTGTAAGGTGAAGAATTTCAATATATTAGAGAGTTTAAGTGTAAAATTTCATGGAAGTGAGCACATGTAAAATTCATTTTACTTACCTTAATCATTAAATTTTCTTTTCGAAAAAAATATTTCTTTGACAAATTCTAGTGTATAATCACAGCTACATTCTTCTTCTCAATAACTTTCCCAATTTCATAAACAGACTCTCCATGTTTAGCAAGCTCAATCATTATTTCTTCTTTTTTCTCAGGAGAAGATGCTAAAACCATACCAATCCCCATATTAAAAATTCCAAACATTTCATTGTGAGGAATTTTTCCATATTTTTCCAGCACCTCAAAGATAGGCAGTACTGGCCAAGTACCTTCGGTAATTTCCGCTGCAAATCTTTCACCAAACATTCGAGGAGCATTTTCGACAAAACCACCACCGGTAATATGTGCAATTCCCTTAATTAACCCCTTTTTAATCAAAGGTAATAAAATTTTTACATAAATTCTAGTAGGAGTTAATAATTCTTCTGCCAATGTTTTGCCTTGTAATTCAGGCAAAATTTCATCACCATTAAAGTCATTTTCCTCAAAGAAAACCTTACGTACCAAGGAATATCCATTAGAATGAATTCCAGAAGAAGTTAGACCAAGTAAAGTATCTCCTACTTGAATCCTCTCTCCCGTCACTAATTGCGATTTTTCCGCCACTCCCACAGCAAAACCAGCCAAGTCATAGTCCTTCTCACCATACATTCCAGGCATTTCAGCAGTCTCGCCACCAATCAATGCTACTCCAGCTTGCAAACAACCCTCTGCAACGCCAGCTACGACTTGCTCTAAACGTTCTGGAATATTTTTTCCAGTTGCAATGTAATCCAAAAAATATAACGGTTCAGCGCCTTGTGACACGATATCGTTCACACACATCGCCACACAATCAATTCCGATCGTATCATGCTTACCTTCATTAATCGCCAATAAAATTTTTGTACCAACACCATCCGTTCCCGAGATCAATACAGGCTCTTTAACGCTTAGTGTCGACAAATCAAAACAACCACCAAAACCGCCTAAGGAGCCTATTACACCAAGTCTCTTTGTATTCTCAACATGTTTTTTGATACGATTCACTACTTCATAACCAGCTTCTACATTTACACCTGCTTTTTCATAAGCATTTGCCATTTGCGTCTCCTCTTATTTTCACTCAGTAATAATAAATGGATGATTAGTCATTTAATTCCTAAAAAATGAATATTTCTCCTGTAACGACTTCTGATATTCTTCTTCGTAATCATAAAGAGGAGTTGGGTAATCTCCATTGAAATAAGCTAAGCAAAGACCAGTCTTGCCATCTTTTTTTGGCAAGCCAATCGCCTCAATTAAGCCCTCTTCACTCAAAAAATGTAAACTATCTGCCCCAATAATTTCTTGAATCTCTTCCACCGAATGATTTGCAGCAATCAATTCTCTTCGTTCCTGAATGTCAATCCCATAAAAGCATGGAAATCTTAAAGGAGGAGAAGCGATCGCTACATGAACTTTTTTCGCTCCAGCTTCCTTCAATAAACTCACAATTCTACGACTAGTCGTTCCACGCACAATCGAATCATCCACCATCACAACCCTCTTACCTTCAACCACACCACGGACAGCAGACAATTTCATTTGTACACCCTGTTCTCTTAATTTCTGAGTTGGCTGAATAAAAGTTCTCTGAATGTATTGATTTTTTACTAATCCAAGTTCATAAGGGAATCCAGACTCCTCTGCATAGCCACTGGCCGCCGACAAAGAAGAATTTGGCACACCTACTACAATATCAGCTTCTACTGGAGACTCTTTCGCCAAAAATCGTCCCATATTCTTACGAGCAGTATGCACATTCACTCCTGCAATATTCGAATCAGGTCTAGCAAAGTAAATATATTCCATCGAACAAATTGCTAAATTTGTTTCATCTGTATATTTTTCAATACGGAAACCATCGCCATTGATAATAATCATCTCACCTGGCTGTATATCCCTAATAAAATTAGCACCTACGGCATCTAACGCGCAAGTTTCTGAAGCCACCGCGTATGCTCCGTTTTTCATCTGTCCCATAGCTAATGGACGAAAACCATTCGGATCAAGAGCTGCAATCATCTGTGTTTCATTCAATAATAAATAAGCAAAACCACCCTTAATTTGTCGCAAAGAGTCTTTTAACTTCTCCAAGAAAATTTCTTTTTTCGATTGACGAATCAAATGCATCAACACTTCTGTATCTGAATTTGACTGAAAAACAGCACCATTCTCTTCCAATTCTAGACGCTGTGAGGCAGCATTGGTTAAATTTCCATTATGAGCCATTCCTAAACTGCCATTATAAAAACGAAATAAAAATGGTTGAACATTGTTTACACCATCTCCACCAGCGGTTGCATAGCGAACATGTCCGATAGCGGTCTCACCCGTTAATCGCGTTAAATTTTTATCTTCACGAAACACTTCCGATAACAAACCAACTCCCCGGTAACTACGCAATACACCATTATCTGCAGCTACAATTCCTGCACCTTCTTGTCCACGGTGCTGCAAACTATGAAGTCCAAAATACGTCACTTGGCTAGCTTCAGGATGGCCCCACAAACCAAAAAGTCCACACTCTTCATTTAAACTTTTTACTTCTACAGACATGAGAGAGACCCCTCCCATAATTTTTTGGCTTTTATAACATCCACATCAATTTTTCCATCATCTGCTTGAATCAATAACCGCCCCTTTTGTGTCACTGTTCCAATTAAAACCGCATTTTCACCAAAATGTACCAATCCTTCTTCGCATCTTTCAGGACTCACAGAAAGCAAGAAACGAGATTGTGTCTCAGAAAATAACCAAATCTTAGGCATTTTTACTTGAACCTTCACACCAAATTCGTTCTCAAATGCAGATTCCGCTAAAGCAATGGCTAAACCACCCTCAGATAGATCATGAGCTGATTCAACCAAACCTCCTTGAATAGCTTTTAACACCAAATCTTGAATATGTTTTTCATATGACAAATCAAATTCAAACAAACGACCTTCGATCCGTCCTAACTGCATTTTTTGTAACTCAGATCCATTGAAATCTCCCTTGGTTCGACCAACCAAAAGAATCTTATCTCCCGCCTTCTTAAGATGCGAAGTCGTCACATGCGTCAATTCTTCAATCAGTCCTACCATACCAATCACCGGTGTTGGGTAAATCGACTTGCCGGAAGTCTCATTATAAAGCGATACATTTCCTGAAATGATAGGTGTTTCAAACACTTCACAAGCTTTTGTGATTCCATCTGCCGAAGTCCACAATTCCCAAAATTGCTCAGGTTTCTCTGGAGATCCATAATTAAGACAATCCGTAATGGCTAATGGAATTCCACCACTTGCTACAATATTACGAGCAGCCTCCGCTACAGCGATTTGTCCGCCGATTTCTGGATTTAAATACAAATAACGAGCATTGCAATCCGTTGTCATAGCTAGTGCCTTTTTCGTACCACGAACCCTTAGCACTGCCGCATCACTCCCAGGAAGAACAACTGTATTTGTACGAACTTGCGCATCATACGTCTCATAAATAGCACGTTTACTTGCAATGGTTGATTGCTGTAATAACTTTAAAAAAATTTCCGCTACATCGTCAATTTCAGGCTGATAATCTGAAATTTCTGAAAATTCTTGAATTCGCTTAGGCTCTACGTACTCCTTTTGATACACAGGTGCATCTTTTGCTAAAGCATCTACCGGCAAATTTGCAACTATCTCACCTTTATGAAACAAAGTATACATTCCATCATCCGTCACTTCTCCAATCGTCACGGCATCAAGATCATATTTCTTAAACAGCTCTACTACTTCTCCCTCATGACCTTCCTTCACACAAATAAGCATCCGCTCTTGCGATTCCGAAAGCATCATCTCATACGGAGTCATACCCTTCTCGCGTTGCGGCACATCGTCCAAAAATAATTTTAAACCCGAATCAGCTTTTGAAGCCATCTCTGAAGAAGAGGACACTAGACCGGCAGCTCCCATATCTTGAATTCCTACCAAAATATCTTGATGTTCCAAAATCAATTCCAAACAAGCTTCCAAAAGTAATTTTTCCATAAAAGGATCGCCCACTTGTACAGCAGAACGTTGAGTTTCATTTCCTTTCCCAAATTCTTCAGAAGCAAACGTTGCCCCATGAATTCCATCACGTCCTGTTTTTGCTCCAACATACATAATTGAATTTCCAATACCTTTTGCTTGACCTTTTTGAATATCCTTATGTTCAATCAATCCTACACACATCGCATTGACTAACGGATTACCTTCATAACAAGCATCAAATGATGTTTCTCCGCCAACGGTTGGAATTCCAATACAATTCCCATAGCTAGAAATTCCTGCAACTACTTCGCTAAGTAAATGCTTCGTATGATTATTATTCAATTCTCCAAAACGAAGAGAATCCAAAATCGCAATCGGTCGTGCACCCATTGAAAAGATATCTCGAATAATTCCGCCCACACCAGTTGCTGCTCCCTCATAAGGTTCGATTGCAGACGGGTGATTATGAGATTCCGCTTTAAACACAACCGCTAATCCGTCCCCAATATCAACAATTCCTGCTCCTTCTCCCGGACCTTGAAGCACATGCTTTCCTTCTGTAGGAAACTTTCGCAAGACTTGTTTAGAATTTTTATAAGAACAATGCTCTGACCACATTACCGAAAATAATCCTGTTTCCGTATAATTTGGCATGCGACCTAAGATTTTTTCTTCAATCATTTGATATTCCGAATCACTAAGTCCCCATTCTTGATAAATTTTCTTCTCTTTAATCTCTGCTGCACTTGGCTCCACATTTTCTATCATTACTGTCATCTCGCATACTCCCCTGATTCGGTAAAATTCTTAAACATAGATTTAAAAAATTTCAATCCGTCTGCCGAACCAAGCAACATTTCAACTGCTCGCTCTGGATGAGGCATCATGCCAAGAACATTCCCCTCTTTATTCACAATGCCTGCAATATCTTCAAGTGAACCATTGGGATTTTCACCTTCATAAGTAAACACAATTTGATAATTCGCATGAAGGTCAGCAAGAGTTTTCTTGTCACAATAATAATTTCCTTCTCCATGAGCAATGGGAATATTGATTACTTCCCCGTCTGCATACTCCGAAGTAAATCTCGTATTCGCATTTATTACTTTTAATTTTTGAAATTTTGAGACAAAATGCAAACTCTCATTGCGCAACAACACTCCTGGTAAGAGTCCTGCTTCCACTAAAATCTGAAAACCATTACACGTTCCAAAAACAAATTTTCCTTCTTTAGCCATGCAAGTCACTTCCGTCATAATATTAGAAAAACGGGCAATCGCTCCACAGCGTAAATAATCCCCATAAGAAAATCCACCAGGCAATAACACTCCATCAAAGCCTGCCAAACTTGTTTCATCATGATGAACATACTCTGCCTCTATTCCCAAAATTTCCTTCACTGCCCAGTAAAGATCAAAATCACAATTGGAACCTGGAAATACAATAATGGCAACTCTCATTATCTAACAACCTCCGAAATTTCATAACGATAAGTTTCCATATTGACATTTGCTAATAATTTATCACAAATTTCTTCGATCACTTCTTCAATATCGCAAGAGTTCTTTTCAACTTGAATTTCAAAATATTTCCCTATTCTAACCTCTTTTATTTCTTCATATCCTAAACGATGAACAGCTCCTTTTACAGCTTCGCCTTGCGGATCTAAAACCGATTCCTTATAGGTTACATAAATTTTTACTTCGTACATCTCTATTTCTCCTTTAAAGAATTACTTGCTATAAAAATTGATTAAATTTCGTTTTCTAATAATCGCGTCAATACTTCCTTATACACAGAAACCAAATCACCAATTTCTCTACGGTAAACATCTTTATCCAAATGCTCATTTGTTTCTAAATCCCACAAACGACAAGTATCAGGCGAAATTTCATCTGCTAAAATAATCGATCCATCAGACAATCTTCCAAATTCTAATTTAAAATCAATCAACTTAATTTTTGCCTTATGAAAAAGTTCAGTTAATACCTCGTTAACTTTACAAATCTCTGCTTTCAATAATGCAATCTCTTCTCTATTCGCAATCTTTAACACCAACACATGTTCATCGTTAATAAACGGATCATCCAAAGAATCTTCTTTAAAATAAAACTCCACAATTGGAAAAGAAAGCTTCTTCCCCTCTTTAACACCCAAACGTTTTGAAAAACTTCCTGCCGCAATATTTCGCAAGACGACTTCCAAAGGAATAATTTCAACTTTTTGAATTAATTGTTCGGTTTCTGAAATTTTTTTCACAAAATGCTGGCGGATTCCACACTTTGCCAAAGCTTCAAAAATCAAGCTTGTGATCTTATTGTTCAATTCTCCTTTTCCCTGAATCATGTCTTTTCTCAAACCATTGGAGGCAGTTGCTTGATTTAAATATTCAACCCATAACACCGTCTCGTCATCTGTTATGTATAGTCGCTTAGCTTTACCTTCGTATAATAATTCACCTTTTTTAACCAAAAACAATCGCATCCTTCTAAAATAAAATTCCTCAAATATACACTTTTAATTGTAACATCTATTTAAGATTTGAGAATTTAATTCTTTACATTTCAGAAGCATTTTTTATTAAATATTCGGATTTTATGAACAATTATAAACCATATAAAAATAAAAAGTTTATCAATTCAACTATAAAAGCCTGCCAAAGATCTCTAATGAAATTAATTTTGAACTCCGAGATCGTTAGCAATGTTTTTTGTGAACGATTTTTAATCGTGAAACAGGCTCTACAAGTTAAACTGATAAACTTAATCAAATTTTTCCAAAACAAAGCTAAATAATAGCTTCATCATAAATATTAACGCTATGTAAATAATCATTACAGAGCTAATTAAACTACTATTACGAAATAAAAATAATGATTGCAGCAATAGCAAACATTACATAATTTTTAATCATTTCCTTTTTCATCTTCTTCACCTCCTCTGTATAGATATAGTATAGATGATTTTCATTATAACTTAAAAAATAAACTATTTTCACATTATCAAAGATTGTCCTCAAGTTTATATTTATAAATTATTGATAGAAAAGCACTATATTTAATGCCTAATAAATAATTCATAATAGCTATAAATAAGCTATTTTAACATTATATAAAGCTTTTTGCTAGGCTTTCGCTGAAAGAAGACGAATGAGATTATAGGCTCATGAGCGCCCCTCTCAGCAAGAAATGATTTCAAAAAAAAGAAATTTAAAAGTGATTCAGCAGGCATTATTTATCAATTCGCTCCGCAAATTTTTCATTTACCCTAAACTGATTTAAAACCATCGGCCAATTTTGTACACAACCGCCAATCTTTTTTACTCAACAATCAAGACATTTCTCTTGAATTCGCTGATAAAAATCACTGCCTTTAGAACCTACACTGCAAAATTTTGCTACACGCTGTGTCTCTTCTGAACTTTTTTGCAAGGTTATCTCTACATAATTCTTAGGCAAACATTCACCTAAGAATTTCCCCCATTCAATGACAGACAGACCATCTGCCTCAAAATAATCATCCAATCCTAATTCATCTATTTCGTTCTTAACTCGATATAAATCCATATGATAAAGCGGAATTCGTCCATCGAAATATTCACGGATAATCGTGTAAGTAGGACTTTTTATCATTTTTTCAATACCAAGTCCCACAGCAATCCCCTTTGTAAGCGTTGTTTTTCCTACTCCTAAACCTCCTGCCAAAATCAAAACATCGCAAGAAACAGCAACTTCTCCAATAATTTTAGCTAATCGCCCTGTCTCTTCTTGATTTTGTAACTCTATTTCCATACAAAAACCTCACATTACCTTTTTTTGATTAAATGTACTTTGATTTTTAGACAAATCATTTTGAAATCTCCAAACTAAAAAAATCGTCCGCATAAATACATCTACTCCAATCGCCAGCCATACTCCCGCAATTCCTAAGCGCATTTTTAATCCCAAAAACCACACTAAGAAAACACGAATAACCCACATTCCAATCGCTGTGCTGTAAAATGGGCCTTTGGTATCTCCCATTCCCTGTAACGCACCAATAACAATAAGATTTATCGCTAAAATAGGTTGAATGAAAGCATCAATTCGTAAAGCAATCACAATTTTTTGAATGGCAGAAACGTTTGAAGTAAACCATGATGCAAACCAAGGCGCACCTATGAATTCTACTATACCTAAAAAACTCATAGAAATAACTCCTATGTAAATTGCTTTTTTTGTAAATAAACACACCTCTTCTTTCTCACCTGCACCTAAACTCATGCCTGCAAGCGTTGTAGCTGCTGCCGCTAAACCAAAACCTGGCATATATGTGAAACTTTCAATATTGGCAGCAATCATATGTGAAGCAAAAACATTAGAACCCATTGCAACAATAAACGTAAAATAAACAACCTGCCCGACACGCATTACCAAACGCTCAAGCGCTGCGGGAATTGACAAATTCACTAACTTTTTGTAGTGATGAAAATTCAAAAAATCATGTATTGAAAATTTTGCTGAACTTTTTTGCACACTTAAAAACAGCCAACCCGCTCCAATTGCACGAGCAATACTTGTTGCTATCGCTGCGCCCAACACACCCAAAGCAGGAATTGGACCAAAACCAAAAATTAACACTAAGTCTAACCCAACGTTAAATAAATTAACAAATAAACTCACCTTCATCGGCGTTCTTGCATCTTCTGTTGCCCGTAACAAACTGGCAAAAATATTTTGAAATGCTTGAAAAATGCTCGTACCTCCAACAATACACAAAAAAATCTTAGCATCATGAAAAGTAGTCGCTTCAGCTCCCATAATCTTTAAAATAGGAGTTGCAAAAAAACAAGAAATTAAACCAAACACGATACCTACTATGCACACTAAAAAAACAGCTTGTCCACTTGATTTTGCAATCTCTTGCCGCTTATTTCCTCCTAAAGCTTGCGAAACTAAAGCGCTAGCCCCCACACTTACCGCAATAAACACAGCTAAATAAATCGCTAAAATTGAATTTGCAATTCCAATTCCTGCCACAGCTGACAAACTAATTTTGGCAATCAATAGTCCATCCACAAAAAGCACAAGATTCTGGAGAACATTATCAATTGTTGCTGGAATAGCAATCGCAAAAATACGCCTATTTTTTGCTTCCAAATAAACACCCGTTCTTTTAATTTTGTTAGATTCCTATCCCTTCGACTATAACACAAACATTTAAAGTTAACAGGTTCTTAGAGCTTATCAACTTGTCTTAATGCTTATAATACTCTACCAACTGTCCAACAACATCAGTCATAAGCATCGTTCTAATTTGTGCAATAGTATTTGCAACTGCCTCTGGACCTGTCGCACCATGTGTCTTTACGACAGGAGCTTTCAAACCAAACAAAACAGCACCACCTGCACTCGAATAATCTAGCTTCGTTTTCATTTCTTTCAAACCATTTCTCAACATTAACGCACCAAGCTTGCCTTTTATTCCCTGAGAAAGAATAGCTTCTTTCAAAAGATTCATCATCGTCATCGCGACTCCTTCAATCGTTTTCAACACAGCATTTCCTGTAAAGCCATCAGTAACTACTACATCTGCCACCCCATCTAAGATATCGCGAGCTTCCACATTACCAATAAAACGAATTCCTTCAATTTGATTCAATAATTCAAATGCTTTTTTAGTAAGAACAGATCCCTTCTCCTGTTCTGTTCCATTATTTAATAAAGCAATTCGTGGATTTTCAATTTTACGCACATTCTTAGCGTAGAAAGAACCCATCACAGCAAATTGTTCCAAATGTTGAGGATCATTTTCTGCATTCGCACCCAAATCTAACATATCAAAACCACTATAATTACCAAGCATTGCTGGTAAGGTAGTCATCAAAGCAGGACGCTGTACTTGTTTAATACGACCTACCACAAAAACTCCCGCTGCTAAAAGCGCACCTGTATTTCCTGCCGAAAACATCGCATCAGCGACTCCTTCCTTAACCGCTTTAGCCGCTAATACCATCGATGCATCCTTTTTAGTGCGAATCGATTTGACTGGCTCATCTTTCGAATAAATCTTCTCGTCTGTATGAATAATCGTCACATTCGTTTTATCCGTTACATACTTGCAAATATCATCTTCTCTACCATATAGTTGAAATTCCAAATCTGGAAAATTATTTTTTGCTTGCATAACTCCTTCAATAATAACTTGTGGAGCATGATCGCCTCCCATAGCATCCACAGCAATTTTCATTAGAATCCCCCATTTCTAGTTTATAACCAATCAATTTAATATAAACTATCTCAATTAAACCTCTTCATAAATAATCGTCACATTCGGGTGATTTTTTATTTTTTTTCGAAAAACTTTCTCGATCAACTGCTAAAGCTCCACCTGCAGGCACAGAAGTTTCATCTGCCGAATAAATCACGATAGAACCTAAACGTCTCGTCTCATCTCTTCTTTTAACAAGCCTAATGCATTTGTTAATAAATTCCCTTTTAACGAATTAGAACAAACAAGTTCAGCAAACTCAGATGTTTGATGCGCTTCAGTCATTTTCTTAGGACGCATTTCATACAATTTTACCCTTACACCCGAATTAGCAATTTGCCAAGCAAATTCACTCCCTGCTAATCCTGCACCAATTACGATTACTTCCTTATCGCTAAACATTCTAAGCTCCTGATCTTACCTTAGAACCTGTTTCTAAAAAATTCACTTTTGAACCTTCTCTTCATAATCATTATTTATACAAATCACTTGCTTACCTCCACCACGGACTTTCTTCTCAACAAGATACTGCCCGCATTTTGGACAAAGACGACCCACGGGTTTATCCCAAGAAGTAAAATCACAATCTGGATAACGTGTACACCCATAAAACAAACGATTTTTTTTAGATTTTCGCTCAGCTACCTGACCTTCATTACAAACCGGACAAACCACTCCAATCTCTTTGATAATCGGCTTTGTATTTCGACACTCTGGAAAGTTGCTGCACGCATAAAATTTACCAAAACGTCCCAATTTAATTACCATTGGATGCCCACAAATATCACAATCAAACCCAGCTGCCTCATCCTTAATCTGAACTTTTTCCATCTTCTCCTCTGCAACTTCTAACTCTTTTTCGAATGGACGGAAATATTGATCCACAACTTTTCGCCACTCTTCGTTTCCATGCTCAATCTCATCTAAATTATTCTCAATTTCAGCAGTAAACCCTGAATTTACGATTTTCGGAAAAAACTCTACCATTAAGTTATTCACAATCTCTCCAAGTTCTGTTGGTTCAAAATGTTTAGCAACCAACTTCACATAATAACGACGCTGAATCGTCTCAAGCGTTGGCGCATACGTCGAAGGACGACCTACACCATTTTCTTCTAAAATCTTCACCAAAGTAGCTTCACTAAAACGAGCAGGCGGTTGCGTAAAATGTTGACTCGACTCAATTCCATCAGACCTAACCTTATCCCCTTCTTTCAAATCTGGAAGCATTTTATCCTTGTCTGTATCGTTATACACCGCCAAATACCCTTTAAATTTTACTTTCGAGCCATTTGCCACGAAAATCACACCGTTTTGTTCCAAACGCGCTTTTACAGTATCAAATGTCGCAGGTTTCATCTGACTAGCCACAAAACGATTCCAAATTAATGTATATAATTTCAATTGAGACTTGTCTAAAAAAGGTTCCAATAATTCTGGCGTGCGCAATACACTACTTGGACGAATTGCCTCATGTGCATCCTGAGCACCTTTTGCATTCTTCACCTTTTGCGCACCATGTGCAGAATAGTCTTTGCCAAACGTATCAGAAATAAATTCAGCTGCTTCCCCTTTAGCTACTTCAGAAATACGCGTTGAATCTGTACGCATATAGGTAATCAATCCGACTGTTCCTTCTTTACCAAGAGAAATACCTTCATACAATTGCTGAGCAGTCGACATTGTCTTCCGAGTTCGAAAGTTAATTTTATTCGCTGCCTCTTGCTGCAAACTAGAAGTCGTAAAAGGCACTGGAGCTTTACGACTTCTCTCCTTTTTCTCAACCTTAGTAATCAAAAATTCTTTACTGGTTATTTTCTTTAGGATATTCTGAACAATTTTTGCATTTTCTAATTTTTGCTTTTTTCCATCGACTCCCCAAAAACTTGCTTTAAATTTATGACGATTCTTCAAAAAATGTCCGTCTATTGTCCAGTATTCCTCAGGAATAAAGACCTGGATTTCTTTTTCTCGATCAATAATTATTTTCAATGCAACCGATTGAACACGCCCTGCAGAAAGTCCCTTCTTCACTTTTCTCCAAAGTATAGGGCTAATTGAATATCCGACCAAACGATCTAGCACACGACGAGCTTGCTGCGCATCAACTAAATCAAAATTAATTGATCTAGGTTCATTAAACGCATTCTTTACTGCATCTTTAGTAATCTCATTAAACACTACACGGTTCTTCTCTTCTAAATTCAAACCTAAGATATGAGCTAAATGCCAAGATATTGCTTCCCCTTCCCGATCTGGATCACTTGCCAAATACACTTTCTTCGCCTTCTTAGCCTCAGTCCGCAATGATTTAATCAAATCACCTTTACCGCGAATATTTATGTAATCCGGCTCATAATTTTGTTCCGTATCTACTCCCATCCTGGATTTAGGTAAATCACGAATATGCCCAACACTTGACACAACTTTATAGCTACGACCTAAATATTTTTCAATCGTCTTTGCCTTAGCAGGTGACTCTACAACCACCAAATTCTTCTGAGCCTTCCTTCTCTTCTTTGTTGTTACCATGAAAAAATCCCCCTCCTCACCTTTCGATGAGTTTTGTAGTTAAATAACCTATGCTTTAAACATATTAGAATATGTTTCACGATTAAAAATCGTTCACAAAAAACATTGTTAACAATTTCCATAATAGCGAAATTTTTCAAAATTTTATCTATACTATAGAGAGATCGCTAACAGGATCTTACAAAGAGTAGACTATAAAGTGAAAAGATGTCAAGACATACTGGTTTTTCTATAATAGTAGAAAATAAATTGTAACTCAAAACCGTCCACCTATCAAAACTCAGTTAATCAGCACATTAAGCGTTGTCCAGCAAAAAAGTCCTAATTTTTGAAAAAATATAAATGTCCCAGAAACATTTACCTTTATATATTCCATTTTAGTAAAATTATTTTTTGTTAATGAAGTGAGGGTAGAAATGTTTCATTAAAAAGGTCATTTTAACAATGAAAGAAGAAAGGAATAAGGCAATTCGAAGTATTGATAAGATAGGAAAGTTATAGTATATTGAACTTGCTCCAGGTGATTTTATTTTGTTAATAAGCCTGCTTGCAAAGTTAATTAGGAGAAGGGGGGAGCATTAAGAGCATGCTTGTTTATTTTTCAAAAATGTAAGCGTATACAATTAAGTGAGAATTGCTTTTTCAGTGATTTTGTAATTATTTGTTTAATTCTATTATTAACATATCTGGGAAAACAATTTTCTAATTCTTTAAACGAAGATGATCGCCAACTTAAAGACTTTTGGGTGCTGAACAATTCTAAAAGTACAAACAATATGATTGCTTTTCATATTGTTTGTACTTTATTGAAGTAAATTGCTTGGGGAAAGCACCAAAACTTTTGCTGTAAAAGCTTTGATAATATCAATCAACTCACTTTTTTGAAAGGATGATAAACATGAATTTTTTTGAACTGAAACGACCAGCATCGTTAAATTTATCATTGGAAGAACAACGAAAAAAATGGATGCCGCAGTTTTTTAAAGCATTTTCTGTGGTATTTTTAGTTTATTTTTCTTCTTACCTTATTCGGCAAAATATGTCGTCAGCAAGTGCAGCAATGGCAAAATCACTTAAAATTAATAAAACAGAAATTGCAAATATGCTTGTCTGGTATTCGGTTACCTATGGAATTGGGAAGACACTACTTGGTTTTATTGCAGATAGAAGAAATACCAAAAGATTAGTTTCTTTTTTATTGATTCTTGGTGGATTTTGTAATGTTGCGATAGGCTCCTTTTTTTTCACAAGTATGGATACTAAAACTTTAATGTTTACCACTTCTGTTTTTTGGGGAATTAATGGCTTAGTACTATCTCCTGGCGGTCCTTGTGCTTATTCGACTATTATGCGTTGGCAACCAAGATCAAAACAAGCAACTTGGCTAGGTCGTTGGAATGTTTCACACAACATTGGTGGGGCTGTTGCCGCTACCTTAGCTGCTCAAGTTGCTGTCCACTGGTTTGGTGGAAAAGTTGAAGGATATTTCATTGTTCCAGGACTGTTTGCAATAGCGATTGGTTTTTGGGGAATGTTCTTTGGTAAAGATGATCCTTTGGAATTAGGATGGGATGAAGCCGTAACTGTTTGGAGTGAAGTTGAAGAGGAAGCAGAACGAAAGGAAGAAGCGGAAGAAGAAAAAGATGGAGAACTTTCAAAAATACATCTTTTTCTACGTTATGTTATAATTAATCCTTGGGTTCTATTATTAGCTATTGCCAATGTTTTTGTTTATATTATTCGTATGGGAATTGTAACTTGGGTTACTTATTATGCATATATTGTTTTAGGACATAAGATTACTTCAAGTGCAAATTTAATTATTTGGTTTGAAGTAAGTGCCATGGTGGGGAGTTTAACATTAGGATGGCTAAGCGATAGAATTAAGGGTCGAAGGATGTTAATTTCTGGAATTGTAATGCTACTGACATCTACTGGAATTTTATTGTATAAAAATGCAACATCCATCCAACAACTCTCAGTGGCAATGTTTGTCTGTGGTTTCTTCATTTTTGGTCCACAATTATTGATTGGAGTTTCAGTTGTAAAATTTGTACCTAAAAAAGCGGTTGCAGTTGCCAATGGAGTAACAGGAACTTTTGGTTATTTGGTGGGAGATCTTCTTGCTAAAAAATGGATTGAAAAATCTGTAAATAGAGAAACTCGTGAAGGTTGGTCAAAAATGTTTATGATTATGTTTATTTGTGTAGTTGCCGGAGCAGTGCTCATGTTTATTGTTGCCACCGCAGAAGAAAAACGTATCAGAAAAGAAGCCGTTTTGAAAAAATTAAAAGCATAAAAATAAATGTTTGGTATCAAAAAAGAAAAGTATGAGAGCTTTGTTTCTGACAAACTCCCATACTTTTTAATTTATCGATTTTAGAACCTGTTTCACGATTAAAAAATCATTCACAGAAAACATTGTTAACGATCTCTAGCGAAATGAATTTTTGAGCTCCAATAGGTACATCTTTCCTAGATTCTGTTGCACTTTGTGCGCCAATCATCAAGGCAATTCGCAATTTTTTCTAAAACTTGAAACTAGCGCACAACTTTCGGTTTTCTGTCAAAAACGTAGGTTAGCGAAGCGTTGGTTCTAAATCGAGGCTTTTTAACACTAGAAGCACGGCTTCTAGGTTATTAAATGAAAGAAATTTTGTTTTCAAAATTTCTCACAAAATATGGAAAAACAGCCAAAACCATTCATCGCTCCGAGATCGTCGACAGGTTCTTAGAGTCAATTTTTATTATGTTAATTCTTAAGTTGTTTTTTAATGTGATAGTTAGTTGAGCTAAGCATAATTTTTATGTTAGAGAAGACCAACCTGGATGTGCAGCGGCTCTATGACCAATTAGAGTCCAAAAACTGTTTGTTTTAAAACCGCAAAAACAATGATATTTTTCCCCACCTGCAATAGCCCGCATTTTTGTTTCACTTACTTTTTTCATTACAATTCATCCTTTCTGTTATGTAGAACTATATTTTAAATATTACAGTTTAGTTCAATATTTTCTACTAATTTTAATTATTACCTTAAAAATCCTCCTTCTATACTATCATAGAATATAAGACCTCAAGAAGAAATCTCGCAAAAAGTATAGCATTATGTTTGTGGAAAGGCAAATTGTAGCATAAAATCATATACCCATTTGTCATTGCTCAATGAAAATGTCCAAAAAATTACTAAAAATCTTCCCTGCTAGGAAATTTTAGGCAGGTTCTTAGCAACCCTCTTTGTTTTAATCTTGGAGATAGCTACCAGGAACAACCGTAATTGTTTTTGTTTTTGTATCAACATTTTTCACATAGAGTAGTGAATTATAATCTTTTACTGCTCGTTCTCCGTGAAAATGCGCTTCTGCAAATACTATAGTTCCCACTAAAGTTGAATCAAATTCCTTAATCAAAGATACCATTCCTGCAACTGTTCCACCGCCTTTCATAAAATCATCTACTACCAGTACACGCGAACCTTGAGGCAGTGAACGTTTGGATAACTCCATTTTTTCAATTCTATGGGAACTTCCTGAAGCATAATTAACGGAAACTGTTGCTCCTTCTGTAATTTTTGAATCGCGTCGAACAATTACAAAAGGAATATTTAAAAAATAAGCTACAGCTTGAGCAATGGGAACTCCTTTGGTTGCTACAGTCATTATGACATCCACTTGTTGATCGGCATATTTTGAAGAAATCAAGCGACCTACGCGTCTTAATAACTTGGATTCTCCTAATAAATCTGAAAGGTAAACATACCCACCAGGAAGCAAACGAGCCTCATCAGATAAACGACTTGCTAATTGATCAATAAATTTTTTCTGAACTTCCTTTTCCAAACGAGGTATAAACAGCACACCACCCGCAGCCCCTACAATCGTTTTCAATTCCCCTATTCCTCGCTCAACAAATGTTCGCTTTATGATGGTTAAATCTTCTGAAATTGAAGATTTAGCTGATTGGTATCGTCGACTAAAAAAGGATAAGGAAATTAATGTATGTGGGTATTCTAACAAATATTGTGTAATGTCTACTAATCGTTCACTACGTCTATATTTCATACGTTAACTCCTATTTTTTTATTTAATTATGTATTTCAACGATAAATTTTTAAATATTTTCTTCAAATAATATATGATTTACGAACATTCATCAAGATGAATGTGAAATTTGTAAGCACTCGATTTTTTCTTAACTTATGATAAACTGAAGATATTATTTGCGGGAGTTAGGTTTCTTAATATTTAGGAATAAAATTTGAAATGAGAGAAATTAAAGTGGGAGGAAAGTCATGAGTAAAAAAGACTTAATTCAAGGTGGCATAATTCTTTTTGTTCTGATGACTATTTGGGCATTATTACGCTCTTTTGTATTTAAACCTATATCAATACAGGATTCTTCGATGTCTCCTGCTCTTATTCCAAATGAACATGTACTAGCATTTAGATCATCTGATATTAAAAGATTTGATTTGATAGCATTTTCATTGCCAAACAAACCTGAGCAAGTAGAACGAATAATTGGTTTTCCAGGGGACGAAATTCATTCGATGGAAGATGTGCTGTATATAAACGGGAAGGCAATTCAAGAGCCATACTTGGATTCTTATAAGAAAAAATTGACAATTGGAGAACTTTTCACTGCGGATTTTAATTTGGAAAGTTTGTTTAACAAAAAAGTGGTTCCAAAAGGAAAATATTTTGTCTTAGAAGACAATCGAAAAGAAAATAGTGATTCGAGAAAATTTGGATTTGTTGATAAAAAATCAATGATTGGGAAAGTAAAATTTGTGTATTGGCCTTTGAAATCGTTTGGTAGGATTGATAATTCGATAACTGAGAATGCAGATGCTGAAAAATAGTTAGGTTGTGGTTATACAAATACAACTTAATAGTAATTTTAGAAATGGATGTGAATTGTAGTGAGCAAACCGATTTTAGCGATTGTCGGGCGACCTAACGTTGGCAAATCAACTTTGTTCAATCGAATCATCGGTGAGCGTGTATCAGTTGTAGAAGATACTCCTGGGATAACTCGGGATCGAATTTATGCAAGTGGAGAGTGGTTATCTTGTGAATTTCATTTGATTGATACTGGAGGAATTGACTTAGAAGATGAACCCTTTATGGAGCAAATTCGCCAACAGGCAGAAATAGCAATTGAAGAAGCAGATGTGATTGTGATGGTAACTTCAGGTCTAGAAGGAATTACGGATGCAGATGAATTGGTAGCACGAATTTTGCATCATTCGAATAAACCTGTAGTGTTGGTGGTAAACAAAGTGGACAATCCTGAAGAGAGAATGGGTATTTATGAATTTTATTCTCTTGGTTTAGGAGATCCGTTTCCTGTCTCTACCTCCCATGGACTTGGGTTAGGAGATGTTTTGGACGAAGTGGTAAAATCTTTTCCAGATAAAATTCTTGAAGAAGATTCCGATACTATTAAATTTAGTTTAATTGGCCGACCAAACGTTGGTAAATCTTCGTTAACTAACGCTATTTTAGGAGAAGAGAGAGTCATTGCTTCTCCTATAGCTGGTACAACCAGAGATGCAATAGATACTTATTTCATCAGTGAAGATGGACAAGAATTTCAAATGATTGACACCGCTGGAATGCGAAAGCGCGGAAAAGTATATGAGAAAGCCGAGAAATATTCGATCATGCGAGCTATGCGAGCGATTGAGCGATCGGATGTAGTTTTGATGATATTAAATGCTGAAGAAGGAATTCGCGAGTACGATAAACACATTGCTGGATTCGCTCATGAAGCAGGCAAGGGTATAATTTTAGTTGTAAATAAGTGGGATAAAATCGAAAAAGAAAACCATACCCTTGCAGAATTTGAAAAAAAAATACGAGATGGATTCCAATATTTAAGTTACGTACCGATCGTGTTTGTTTCAGCGAAGACAAAGAAACGACTTCATAAACTACCGGAGATGATTGAAGAGGTAAGCACAAATCAAAACTTACGTGTCTCTTCTAGTGTGTTGAATGATGTCGTAATGGATGCTGTAGCAATGAATCCTACACCCACAAATAAAGGAAAGAGATTGAAGATTTTTTATGCGACACAAGTAGCAGTTAAACCACCAACATTTGTGATTTTTGTAAATGAAGAAGACCTGATGCATTTTAGTTATGCACGTTTTTTGGAAAATCAAATTCGCAAAGCATTTCCTTTTGAAGGAACGCCGCTTAAGTTGATTGCAAGAAGAAGAAAGTAAATTTAAAGACGGAAGAATTAATTGTGTGATGTTTCTTCTGTTTTTTATATAAAAAGAGGTAGAACAATGGGAGTAGAAGAGAGGAAAAAGCGGCAGGCAAAGATACGAAATTTTTCGATTATTGCCCATATTGATCACGGAAAATCGACGTTGGCAGATCGAATTTTGGAACAAACGCAAACCGTTTCTAAACGAGAAATGCAAGATCAATTGTTGGATTCTATGGATTTGGAGCGTGAACGTGGAATAACCATTAAACTGAATGCAATTGAGCTAAATTATCATGCAAAAGATGGCGAGACATATATTTTGCATTTGATTGATACTCCGGGCCATGTCGATTTTACGTATGAAGTTTCTCGCTCACTTGCAGCTTGTGAGGGAGCAATTTTAGTGGTAGATGCAGCGCAAGGAATTGAAGCGCAGACACTAGCAAATGTATATTTAGCTTTGGATAATAATCTTGAAATTTTACCTGTGATTAACAAGATTGATCTTCCATCAGCAGATCCCAAGCGTGTGCGGGAAGAAATCGAAAATGTGATTGGAATTGATGCCAGTGAAGCAGTTCTAGCAAGTGCAAAAATGGGAATTGGCATTGAAGATTTATTAGAGCAAATCGTCTCTATGGTTCCCGCACCTTCAGGTTCGGTAGAAGCTCCATTGAAGGCGTTGATTTTTGATTCAATTTACGATTCGTATCGTGGGGTTATTTTGAATATTCGAGTGATAGATGGGGTAGTAAAACCGGGAGATGTGATTCAATTAATGTCGAACGAAAAAACGTTTGAAGTGACTGAAGTCGGTATTTTCTCGCCAAAAACGATGCAAAGAGATGAGTTAATGGTAGGAGATGTTGGTTATATAGCAGCGGCTATCAAGACGGTAAAAGATACTCGAGTTGGAGATACCATTACATTAGCTAATAATCCAGCCAAAGAATCTTTGCCTGGATATCGTAAGTTGAATCCGATGGTTTATTGCGGACTGTATCCAATTGATACCTCTCGTTATAATGATCTGCGCGAAGCTTTAGAGAAATTACAGTTGAACGATGCAGCATTGCAGTTTGAACCAGAGACCTCGCAAGCGCTAGGTTTCGGATTTCGATCAGGTTTTTTAGGATTACTGCATATGGATGTCGTTCAGGAGCGTTTGGAACGAGAATTTAACTTGGATTTAATTATGACTGCTCCTTCGGTTATTTATCATGTGAATCTTATTGATGGAGAACAAGTGATTGTTGACAATCCAGCTAATTTTCCTGAACCAGTGAAAATTGACAATATCGAAGAACCGTTCGTGAAAGCTGAAATTATGATCCCAAATGACTATGTTGGTGCAGTTATGGAATTATCCCAACGTAAACGTGGTAAATTTGTGACGATGGATTATATGGATAATTATCGTGTGAATGTCATCTACAATATTCCGTTATCAGAGATTGTTTTTGATTTCTTTGATAAATTGAAATCAAGTACGAAAGGTTACGCTTCTTTTGATTATGAAATGAACGGATATCGTGTGAGCAAGCTAGTGAAAATGGATATTCTCCTTAATGGTGAAAAAGTCGATGCTCTTTCGTTTATTGTTCATAATGATTTTGCATATGAACGTGGAAAGTTAATTGTTGAAAAATTAAAAAAATTGATTCCTCGTCAACAGTTTGAAGTACCAATTCAAGCAGCCATTGGACAAAAAATTGTTGCTCGTAGTGATATCAAAGCTTTACGGAAAAATGTACTGGCTAAGTGCTACGGTGGAGATGTGTCGCGTAAGCGTAAACTTCTAGAAAAGCAAAAAAGAGGAAAACGGCGCATGAAGCAAATCGGAAGTGTAGAAGTTCCGCAAGAAGCTTTCTTAAGTATTTTGAATATGGATGAAAATGAGAAAAAATAATTTGAGAAGTTTGAGTTGTCAACTCAACCGTGTGAGTTTAAAAAAATAAGCAACAAACCAAGCGTCGTATTTGGAACTTGTCAACTTAACTAAATTAAGCGTCGATTCTACAATAAGCCGCTCCGTGATAATTTTTACAGCTACTTACTATATACACAATTATTACAAGTGCACATCACTATTCAGCAAAAAATCATTCACATGAATAATGGGAATTCCTTCAATCTTACCCACATCATCATAATTTTTATTAATAACCAACTTTCGATAATTATCTCGAATTGATAATAAATTATCCGTCTCATAAGTATTTTGAGGCAATTGATAAGCAACTTGAATATTGCTTATCTCTCCTTATTTTACTGCAACAAAGTCAATTTATTTTTCCCCTAAACGACCCGTATAAATCTCAAATCCCAGACAATGTAACTATAAAAAAGCAATCGTTTCAAGTTGATCATCCAAATTTCCAGAAAATTTACCCCACTGACCCTTCCATTTCATAACGAATTAAACGATTTAGCTCCACAGCATACTCCATTGGCAGCTCCTTCGCGAACGGTTCCACAAAGCCCATCACAATCATTTCTGTAGCCTCTTGTTCTGAAAGACCACGACTCATCAAATAGTACAACTGTTCCTCCGAAATCTTAGAGACTTTTGCTTCATGTTCCAATAACACTTGAGAGTTATGCACCTCATTCATAGGAAAAGTATCCGATTTCGAAAGTTGATCCATCAAAATCGTGTCACATTCAACATGAGAAACAGAATGCTTTGCATTATCACCAAAAACAACCATCCCACGATAATTAACTTCTCCGCCACCTCTAGCAATCGACTTGGAAACAATTGAACTAGAAGTGTTCAAAGCTTGATGGATCATTTTTGCTCCTGTATCCTGAATTTGACCTGAACCTGCAAGCGCAATCGACAACATTGTTCCCTTTGCCCTAGGTCCATCCAATAATACCGCTGGATACTTCATCGTCGTTTTAGAACCCAAATTACCATCCACCCATTCAACAGTAGCATTTTCTTTTGCCTTCGCACGTTTCGTCACCAAATTATAAACGTTATCTGACCAATTCTGAATCGTTGAATAACGAATCGTTGCATCTTTCAACGCAAAAATTTCTACCACAGCCGCATGCAAAGAGTGCTTGGAATACGTAGGGGCTGTACATCCTTCCACATAATGCACGCTGGCTCCTTCATCCACAATAATTAGCGTTCGCTCAAATTGCCCTGTACTTTCCGCATTGATTCTAAAATACGTCTGCAAAGGAACATCTACTTTCACACCTTTTGGTACATAAATAAATGTCCCCCCCGACCAAACTGCTGAATTTAGTGCAGCAAAAACATTATCAGTTGGTGGAACTAATTGACTAAAATACTCTTTGAAAATCTCTGAATATTCCTTTAAAGCTGAATCCGTATCTGTAAATACAATACCTAATTTCTGAAATTCTTCTTTCATATTATGATAAACAACTTCAGATTCATATTGCGCCGACGCTCCTGCTAAATAAGCACGCTCCGCCTCAGGAATTCCAATTCTCTCAAAGGTTTCCTTAATTTTATCTGGCACATCTTCCCAATCACGTGCTGGTTTGTCCGTCGACTTTTGATAATAAATAATTTCCTCAAAATTAATCTCTGACAAATCAGGACCCCAAGATGGTAACTCCATCTGATGGAAGGTACGCAAAGAATTCAACCGAAATTCCAACATCCATTCAGGTTCTTTTTTTACCTCTGAAATCTCCCGAACCTGCTCCTCAGTCAATCCTTTTCCTGTGCTAAAAACCGGTTTCACGTCATCATGAAAGCCAAACTGATACTCTTCTATTTTTGGAACATCCATTATATTTTCTCCTCAAAAAACAATATAAACACTAAAATACACAATCTTAAGGATCTGTTAACAATCAATCGAAAAAGTTTAATAAAAAATCAGTTATATGAATGATTGGAATACCATCCATTTCACCAATATCGTTCATTGAATTAGTAATAACAATTTTTTTATGTCCTGTAGGAAGATGAAGCAAATTAGGCAAGTTGTAACATAAAACCGTCCACTGAAAAATAAAAAAAGACAGATCATCAAAATTCTAATAAAATGTTTAAAGCACCAACCCAAAACATTTAGGAGGAATAAAGATGAGTAATCGAGCAATTGCGAAAATTCTTGATAGAAGCCACAGTACAATAAATGCCTAAGTAAAGCGCGGTACAGTTATTCAAAGAAAATATAAATTGTATTTCATCAAATAAAAAATAAGCTTTCTTTTTCTTATTAATCGTTTTTTTAATATGATTATACAAAGATCTATCGTCTTGTAAGTCATAATATCCCGGATCTTCAAAGTTAATAAAAATAATTTGCTCTTTGAGTATCCCTCGTTTAAGCAGTAAATGATAGATCATTCGCAATAGATAACTTTTTCATGAACGTCTAACACCAGTGATTACTTTAATAAATTCTGTGTCAATTATTGATTTTATACGCTTAAGATAGATCGGACGCTTTATCACAATAACTTTCTCCTAACTGAAAATTTAATTACATTGTACAATAATTTTCAGTTAGGAGAAATCTTTAGGTTGCACACCAACAAATCCCTATTCTTTCTCGCCATCATTTTCAAAATGAGAACAGCTCTCTTCCACAACTGACTCCCCTACTTCAACATCCATCAACTTCTTCAATGCATTCCAAGAAAGAGTGGCACATTTTATTCGTTGAGGAAACTGACTCACTCCTTGAAGAAAAGCAGCATCACCCAATTTTTCATCCATTTCCCCTATATCTTCACCTTGCACTAACTGGCTAAAAATTTCAGAAAGTTCACATGCTTCCTCGATCGTTTTTCCTAAAACTAAATCAGTCATCATCGAAGCACTTGCCGTTGAAATCGAACAGCCACTTCCATCAAAAGCAATATCTTCAATTTTTTTATCTTTATCAAGCCGTATTGACAAACGAATCACATCACCACAAGTCGGATTATTCAACTCTAACGGAGTTACTCCCTCAAGCACTCCCCTATGGTGCGGATTACTAGAATGATCCAAAATCACTGCTCGATACAATCGATCCAATTTAGACAACGCCATGATCAAAAAACTCCTTTGCTGCAAGAATAGACTCAACCAATTTATCACAATCTTCCCTGGTATTATAAATATAAAAACTTGCACGAAGTACTGAAACTTCATTCAAACTCTGAATTAGCGGCTGCGCACAATGATTACCAGCTCGTACTGCAACTCCCTGCATATCAAGAGCAGTTGCTACATCATGTGGATGTATGCCTTTCAAATTAAATGAGATCACACCCGTATGCTTCTCCACTTCCTCTGGACCATGAATGACAAGTCCACCAATCTCCTGTAGTTTAGGGAAAACATATTCCACCAACTCTTTTTCATGAGCTTCAATAGAATCAAAACCAATCCCTTGCAGATAATGAATCGCTGCAGCCATTCCTATAGCTCCTGCAATATTAGGCGTTCCCGCTTCAAACTTCCAGGGCAACTCTTTAAAAGTTGCATCCTCTCGAGTGACAAAATCAATCATCTCTCCGCCAAACTCTACTGGCTTCATCTGATCTAACCACTTACATTTTCCATACAAAACACCAATTCCTGTCGGTGCAAGCATCTTATGCCCACTGAATGCTAAAAAATCTACATCTAATTTCCTTACATCCAGCTTTCGATGTGGAGTCGATTGAGCCGCATCCAAAACAAAAACAGCTCCTTTTTCATGAGCATAATCAATTAGTTTTTCTACAGGATTAACCACACCTAGAACATTAGACACATGCGCCAGAGAAACAATTTTTGTTCTACTCGTGATTTTCTCAAATGCCATATCCAAATCAAGCTCACCATTTTTCAGTTCAATATATTCTAAAGTTGCGCCTGTTTTTTTCGCTAGTTGTTGCCAAGGAAGAATATTTGCATGATGCTCCATCACAGAAATTAAAATCTCATCACCTTTAGTGACAAACATTTCGCCAAAACTTTGAACCACCCAATTAAGAGAAGTCGTCGTTCCTCGCGTAAATAAGACTTCCGCCACATTTTCAGCATTCAAAAACTTCCGCACATCTTCTCGCGCCTTCTCATAAGCAACAGTCGCTTTCTCTGCTAAAGTGTGGATACCACGATGAACATTCGCATTATCTTGCTCGTAGTAATTTCTCACAGCCTCCAATACTTGCTGAGGCTTTTGTGTCGTTGCTGCATTATCCAGATATACAAGCAACTCATCATTAACCTTTTGTTGAAGAATTTTAAAATCTTTCTTTATTTCGTAAGGATTTAATTTAGACATTTAACTTCCTCTTAATCGCTTCTATACATTCACTTTTTAATAGGTCACCAGAAAACGCTGGCATAACCGAACCTAAAAAGCCACGAACCAACAAATTCATCGCTTTTTCTTTATCAATCCCTCGACTCATCAGATAATATATAGCCTCTTCGTCCACATAACCAATTGATGCTGCATGTCCTGCAGAAACTTCATTTTCATCAATCAACAATAATGGATCGATTCTACCACATGCTTCATTAGAAAGCATTAGAATCCGACTTTCTTGATCAGAGATTGCTTCCTTTGCACCAATTTGAATTTCACCAATTCCTGTAAATGAAAGTTTGCTCGCATCCAAAGCAACTCCATGCTGAACAATTTTCCCTTTAGAATAATTTGCAGAATTTTTAATTCGCGTCTGTATTTTCTGCTCCTGCTGGCCTGAAGAAATAGCTGCCATATTTACAGTGGAATAAGCACCTTCGCCAACTAAGTCTACATCGACCTCTAAGATAACGTCACCACTATTTAAGGCATTGATCTGCCAATGAACTTGAGAATCGCGATGTAATTTTCCAACATGCCAAATATGTGCCTTTACTTTTTGATCTAACGTTTCATTCGACCAAAAATTTACTTTTGCTCCTCTTTTTGCAATCACTTCAACCAAAAGATTCAATGAGATAGCTTGATCTCCACTATTTTCTACCGATTGAATTCGCTCAACATAATTTACACTTGCTCCTTCTTCGACCAAAATTAAAATAGAAGAATAAACTGGAATACTTGAATTTTCTGGCTTAACCCAAAAATACTCCATTGGAAGCGTGATCTCTACATTTTTAGGAACATATAAAAAAATTCCGCTATTTGCAAATGCAATCAACTCAGCCAATTTTTGATTGTCCGCCAATAACTCACTTTTTGCTTGCCAATACTCTTTGATCAATGCTTCATGTTTTTTTACAGCCTCCTGAAAATTGGTAAAAATAACACCCTGATCCATCAACTTTATCGGCAACTGTTCATAAAGATTTCGCGTTCCCAATTGCATAATTCTCGGCGAAGGATTAACTTCTTTCAAAACGGAAGCATTACTTCCTTCATCAAAAAAATCTGACTCTTCTTTTTGAAAAGAATCAAATTTTAAAAGTTCTGACAACGCTTGCAAACGCAAATCAAGCAACCATGAAGGCTCTTCTTGCAATAAAGAAGCATGTTTAATCTTCTCTTGAATAAAGGTTTTCTTCATTCTCAAATCTCCTTAGAATATGCAATTCCTAATTCTTTACTAATCTGCGCATATCCCTCTGTCTCCAAACGTTTCGCCAACGAAAAATCTCCAGACATCACAATTTGCCCTTCCATCATGATATGTACAATGTCAGGCTTTATATAATTCAACAATCTTTGATAATGAGTAATCAACAATGCCCCAAACGCTTCTCCACGCATAGCTTCAACACCCTTGGAAACTATTTTCAAAGCATCAATATCTAGTCCTGAATCAATCTCATCCAGAATTGCAAACTTCGGTTCTAACATCAACAATTGCAAAATTTCGTTACGCTTCTTCTCTCCTCCTGAAAATCCTTCATTTAAATAACGCTCAGCCATCTCTTCAGACATATTTAACAACGCCATTTTCTCATCTAATTTTTTTAAAAATGAGCGAACAGAAACCTTCTCTTCTTCTGAACGAGTGGTATTCATTGCCGCACGCAAAAAGTCTGCGTTTGTTACCCCAGGAATCTCTGATGGATACTGCATCGCCAAAAATAAACCGTACTTTGCGCGCTCATCCACCGACCACTCCAAAATATTTTCGTTGTCTAAAAAAATTTCTCCATCTGTTACAATAACTTTCGGATTTCCCATAATCGCCGAAGCAAATGTCGATTTTCCCGTTCCATTCGGCCCCATAATTGCATGGACTTCTCCTGTTTTTAAAGTTAAATTAACTCCTCTTAAGATTTCCTTATCTTCAACTTTTGCATACAGATTTTTTATAGTCAATAGTGACATTAATGTACTCTCTCCTAATAATGGTTGAAATATTTATAACAGTTTCATTTTATCATATAAATTGTAACTCAAAACCGTC
This sequence comes from Lactobacillales bacterium, assembly GCA_031288715.1. Lineage (GTDB taxonomy): Bacteria > Bacillota > Bacilli > Lactobacillales > Streptococcaceae > JAIRLR01. The sequence goes on from JAITQW010000052.1 coordinate 48,861, forward strand.
CACCCATCAAAACTCAGTTAATCAGCACGTTAAGCATTGTCCAGGGAAAGGTGGAGATTTTTTGAGGTGCTTTTTCCTCAAAAAATACTACCT
>JAITQW010000003.1 GCA_031288715.1 Lactobacillales bacterium
TAGGTAGTATTTTTTGAGGAAAAAGCACCTCAAAAAATCTCCACCTTTCCCTGGACAATGCTTAACGTGCTGATTAACTGAGTTTTGATGGGTGGACGGTTTTATGTTACAATTTGCCTCTTAATATGTGTTATTATTTTCTTTTTTCGCATTAATTACGATAATATTAAGTCAAAATTTCACTGGATGTGATCATATAAATGAAGGAAAAAAGAAAAACAGAAATTGATCTTGCTGAAAAATTGAATATTTTACGAGCAGGAGTTTTGGGAGCAAATGATGGAATTGTTTCAGTTGCTGGGGTAGTGGTTGGAGTGGCAAGTGCTACAGATAATATCATGACTATTCTGCTCGCAGGAGTTTCCGCCATTCTTGCAGGAGCTTTTTCAATGGCGGGAGGGGAATATGTCAGCGTTTCCACGCAAAAAGATACAGAAATTGCTGCTATCGAATATCAAAAACAACGTCTACATAAGCACTTTCAAGAAGAAATTCGAGAAACTGCCAAATTCTACGAACACCAGGGCATTAATCACAAAACTGCCGAAAAAGTTGCACAAGAATTAATGGAAAAACACCCCTTGCAAACAACCGTTCATCAAAAATATAATCTTTATCTTGGTGAATACACAAATCCATGGCATGCAACATTTAGCTCACTTGTTTCATTTATTCTTGGCTCTTTATTACCCATCTTAACAATTGTCCTATTTCCTGAATCTCTAAGAATTTTGGTTACTGGTATAAGTGTTACTGTCGTATTATTTATCACAGGCTTTGTTAGTGCTTCTCTAGGAAGTGCTCCACGAAAACCTGCCGTAATTCGTAATATGATCGTTGGCTGGCTGACCATGACTGCAACTTATGTGATCGGACATCTATTTAATATCTAAAAATGGCTTTTTATAAATTGAATAGTTACTCTAGAGCAAAAAATCAACACAAAATTGGAACTCTTCTATAATTCTGCTCTAAAATTTCCTTCGAACCTAATTGATAAATTTTATCAGCTCTTAAAGTTAGCTCCATTCCGCCAACCTTACTACCTATCTTCGATATAAAAGGTAATGTTTTTTCTTGTTTTTTTTTGTTTAAAAATTGACGCCCTTTTCCTGTAAATCCTAAAATCCGAATTGGTATTTCTCTATCGTTTTTAATTAATAATTCATTTTTAAGACCAATTAATAAATAAGCAAGCAACCGCTGAATACGATTTTGCGTATACCTTTTTGTTTTTAATTGATCTATCAACTCTGAAAAATTAGAAACTTTTTGTATTTTCGCTTGTACGCGATGTTCAAATCCTTCATTCATCTGATAAATTTGTAAAAGTTCCGCAAAAGTTGAACTCAAAATACGATACTTCAAAAATGGAAAATAATCTTCCCAATGAACACTCGTTTTTAAGAAATTTAGCATTTCACTTGGAATAAAATCCTGAATTGCTTCTCTTTCTCCTAAAATAATTTTTTCACGGATAGCCGTGGCACTTGTTGCTTTCTTTAGACCACCTCTATTATAAAAAAATTTTTTTTGACGTGGCAAAGCCAATATTTTCATCGGTAAATCATACCTTGCATTCTCACACGCGTAAGCAAGTCCTAATACATGATTAGGTGAAGAAAAATCAAGCGATATTTCTGGGAAAAAATGACGATATACAGCAGTCATTTTTACTGGATAACTTTGTGACATTGCCTGTAGTGTTTGAAAATATTCATCCATCTTATCTTGTTGCGTTAATACTTCATTTCCAAATTTCTCATAATCAAATGAAGAATTAGACTTTACATCCGTTCCAAAAACAAGCGTATCTACACCTAACTTCTGCAATAAAGAAACACTTCCTCTGGCAAAATAATCCGCTGACTGAACAGAAATTTCTACGGGAAGCTCTATGACTAAATCCACGCCATATTTTAATGAAACTTCTGCCCGCTTCCACTTATCAATTAATGCAGGCATCCCACGTTGCACAAAATTTCCACTCATAACAGCAACAACCACATCGGCCTTCGCTCGTTTTTTCGCTTCATTAATATGATAAATATGACCGTTATGAAAAGGATTGTATTCAACAATCAAGCCTACACTCTTCATTCTACTACCCTCTTTGACAAGAAAAAAACCAACGTCGTGCTTCATCTTTAGGAGGATCCTGCGTAAAATCTGCAGAAACTTTAATATCTATAAATCCTGCATTTTCTAGCATCGTTACATAACTTGCTAAAGAATAAGTTCTCTCTTTATGGATTTCATCCTTTCGAATAAATTTTTCGCTTGAATCTTCCTTACGCACAAAAAAAGTCAATTCATGAACAATCGAGTGTGCATTCTCGCCAACAAAGCTGTCCCATAAAAAAGCAAAATCCTCTTCATTCTCATGATAGGAGTAATTTGGAAATATTTCATCTACTTGATACAAAGAATGAACATCAAACAAAAATAATCCATTTTTTTCTAATACACTAAACACTTCATAAAAAAACCTGTTGTACTTGTTGCTCGTCTTCCATATAACAAATTGAATCCGAAAAACATGTCACCACGTCATATGTGCCTATCTGCGAAAGATTTCTCATATCGCCTTGAACCCACTGAACATTAACTTCTTCCTGTAATGCACGTTGATAAGCTTCGCTCAACATTTCTTCTGACAAATCAAACCCCGTCACTTGATAGCCTTCATTTGCCAAAGCAATTGCTAAATTCCCTGTTCCACAAGCAAGCTCCAAAATGTTTCTCTGGGATTCAAGATTACACTTAACAAATTTTAACCATTTTTCATAAAGAGACGAATCCATCACAGTATCATAAACTCTAGCAAAAATTTCGTAGTTTAACATTTTGTTCTACCTTTCAGTCTTGAACCCCGTCCAAATTCAAGATAACTCAGGTCTGATTTTATCATTTCACATAATATACTAACCTTTAAGGGTGCTCACTTTAAAATAACGGAATAATACTCTTTTAAACTCTTTATTTTAGCAATTCAATTTCAGAAACAGAAAGTTCGGTGATCGCTTGGATATCTTGAAGAGTCATTCCCATCAAAAGTAACTTTTTTGCCACTTCTTTTTTTCCTCTTTTCTCCCCCCTTATCTCTCCTATTTTTTCTCCTCTCT
>JAITQW010000004.1 GCA_031288715.1 Lactobacillales bacterium
GATTCTTTAAAGCGACTTCGTTATAATAGCATCTCAATCTTACTGAGTCAATACATTTTATTTATCTTTTGGAGATTTTTTATAAATTGTAAATCTAAGAATCTTTGATGGAAAAATAACCTTCAATATTCACATATGATACTCTTCTGCATATAATTTTTATTTATCTAAAAAAATTTGAAAATTAGGAATTTCTAATTCTTTTCGAATTTGTTCAATTACTTTTGCACTTGTCATATCCTTACCTCTAAATTAAATTCACTACACATTACTTCAAACAAACAATACAAAATTTCACGAATTCTCTTAAGAGTCTGTTAACGATATCCATAAATAGCGAAAAATTGCTGAAAATTCGCCATCCATTATGGATATCGTTAAATAGATCTTATTGCTATTTAATTTTTAGAATGAAGCTGCGTCTACATGAACACCTGGCCCAAATGTTGTGGTCACAGAAATATTTTTAACATAAACTCCTTTAGCTGTTGATGGCTTAGCCTTCATCAAAATCTCGTGAATCGTCCGGAAATTTTCAATCAACTTGTCCACCTCAAACGACACTTTACCAATGGGTGTATGAACATTTCCAGCCTTATCTACACGATACGTAACTTTCCCCGCTTTTACCTCTTTGATAGCTTTGGTAACATCCATCGTTACTGTTCCCGTTTTAGGATTAGGCATTAGTCCCTTAGGTCCTAAAACGCGACCTAAACGACCAACCAACGCCATCATATCCGGTGTAGCTACCACTACATCAAAGTCAAACCAACCTTGATTGATCTTTGTCACAAATTCTTCTTCACCAACAAAGTCAGCTCCTGCAGCTTCTGCTTCTTTCGCTTTATCTCCTTTAGCAAAAACCAGTACTTTCTGTGTTTTACCTGTTCCATTTGGCAACACCACTGCTCCACGAATCTGTTGATCTGCTTTTTTAGAATCAACATTCAAACGATAGGCTACTTCAACTGTTGCATCAAACGTCGCAATGTTTGTTTCTTTTGCTAAAACAATCGCTTCTTCTACTGAATAAGCTTTATTTTTATCAACTTTTGCAAGTACTTCTTGCATTTTCTTACTCTTTTTAGCCATGTTGCTTGCCTCCTTGAATGTGGTAATAACGGTGCTTGCCTCCCACGTAAATATTTTCTACTTTTTATACGCCATCTAAAAAAATCTAACAAAAAATATTATTAGGCTTCATTTTGGAAATTCTCATTTCTATCAAGCTATAACCACAAATCAAAACAATTCTGCACTCCTTTGCTCTAGAGCATAGATAAATTGCAAATTTCATTCACTAATAAATACCACACAATTCAAATTTTGCCTTAATACTCATTACATTTTTAAAGATATTGAATAAAAATCTTCGAAAGTCTTATTTACTTATATATTTCAACAAATTAATAACTCTCTAACTTTCCACAACAAATCCCATAGAACGTGCCGTTCCCTCAATCATGCGCATAGCAGATTCAACATTTGCTGCATTTAAATCTTCCATTTTGGATTCAGCAATCTCCTGCACTTGTGCCTTTGTTACAGTTGCAACCTTTTTAGTATTTGGCTCACCAGAACCTTTTTCAACCTTAGCCGCTTTTTTCAACAAGACAGCTGCTGGTGGTGTTTTTGTAATAAACGTATAAGAACGATCTTCATAAACAGTAATAACTACTGGAAGAATCAACCCTGCTTGATCCGCTGTACGAGCATTAAATTCTTTTGTAAATCCCATAATATTGATTTGAGCTTGCCCCAAAATCGGTCCAATAGGCGGAGCTGGAGTTGCTTTTCCCGCAGGAATCTGTAATTTAACAATTTTTTCTACCTTCTTTGCCACAAGACTACCTCCTTTAAGTCTGTGATGTGGTTCAATGAGGTTATTAATTTCCTCTCCCACAAAAAACAATCACGCCTGTATACGCGCTTTTGTATACTACAACATCTTCCTCTCTTTTTCAAATAATTTTAAAAAGAGATATGTGTCAATACCCATAAGATTTAAGTATATTTCAACCTCATAAACATTGACATATACCGTTTTCTTTTTCATTTTTTCAATGCAACCTCATTAAATTTTACACCTACAATTCCTTTTAAAATTGCGCAAATACCTATTTTTGTTAGAATAATTTTATGGAGAGGTGGCAGAATGGTAATGCACCGGACTCGAAATCCGGCGAACGGTCTACTGGATCGTGCGCGGGTTTAAATCCCGTCCTCTCCTTTATATTCGTAGCTACTCTCATAAATTCTTATGTATGTAAGTATGCTTTCTCCATCAAACTCTAAAGAGCCTGTTAAACCTTCTTAACCACACTAGATTTAAGTCCCATTGCCCCGAAACCTTCTACCTTCGCATCTATATCATGTCCATTATTTATTTCTGGATCAACTAAGCGAGTACTTTTCACTTTTGTTCCTTTTTTAATCGGCTTTGGAGCACCTTTCACTGCCAAATTCTGAGCGATCACAACAGTATCTCCATCCTCTAAAATATTCCCTACAGAATCTCTAATTTTCACATTTTTTTCAATTTCTGCCTGTTCTTCAGGACTCCACTCAAATCCACATTCCGGACAAATAATCAATCCTGAACCATCCTCATAAGTGTATTCTGAACAACATTGTGGACAAGCTGGTAAACTCATTTCATTTCCCCCTCTATAAGAATCTGTTTCACGATTAAAAATCGCTCACAAAAAATATTGTTAACGATCTCGTAGCGATGAATGGTTTTGGCTATTTTTCAATATTTTGTGAGAAATTTTTAAAACAAAATTTCTTTCATTTAATAACCTAGAAGCCATGCTTCTAGTGTTAAAAAGCCTCGATTTAGAACCAACGCTTCGCTAACCTACGTTTTTGACAGAAAACCGAAAGTTGTGCGCTAGCCTCAAGTTTTAGCAAAAATTGCGAATTGCCTTGATGATTGGCGCACAAAGTGCGACAGAATCTAGGCAAGATGTACCTCTTGGAGCTAAAAAATTCATTTCGCTAGAGATGGTCGACAGGTTCTAAGAGACAGTTCACTTAAAAATCATTACATCTTCATAGCTTTCTTGTAAACTGCCATAACCATTTTTAAAGTAATTAAGGCATAATTATCTTCCCCAATATTTTATTTCCTTGTCATAAAAACTTTCACATAGGGAGCTAATCTGCCAACTAAAAAATATTAATGCTTTTCAAGTTTATCATTTTATACTAATTCGTAGCAATAACTTCAAATCAAGGAAAAATAATAAAAGCTTCTGTAAATTTATGCCAATTTTCAAACGAATCAATTATTAAGATTTTTCACTTTTCCACTCTTTGACAACTTCCTGAATTTTTCGATAAATTTCCATAATTTCTGCTTTATCATGTGCAATTGCTCCACTTGCTAACAAGTGACCACCCCCTCCATGGCATTTGGCAATCTTGTTAATTATAGGACCTTTCGAACGTAGACGAGCTCGATATTTACCATCAGGCTGCTCCACAAAAATCACCCAACTCAAAACTTCTTCTAATTGCCCAGGTAACGAAACTACTGGAGAAGTTTGCGAATCATTTAATTGATATTGTTCTAAAGTTTTCGCAGACAGCAAAACATACGCAGCCCCATTTTCGTCCACACGAATATCCTGATATACCTCACCAAAAAGTTTCGCAACTTTCATCGGAATAGAAGTCAACTCTTGATTTATTTTACTTGCATCAAAAGAAAAATTCATTAAAAAAGCTGCTCTTTCTAGCGTTTTTGGAGTAGTTGCCGGATATAAAAACCTTCCTGTATCTCCGACAATTCCAGCATACAAAAGTCTGGCTGCTTCCGTGCTCATTGTTAAATCATCCGAGAAATCTAAGTAAAATTGTACAATTAACTCACTCGTACTGCTTACTTGATCCTCAACCCACATCAAATTTCCATAAAAATCATCATTTGGATGATGATCAATCTTAATCAATTTCTTACCATTGTTAAAACGCTTATCACTAATACGCTCGATATTTGCTGTATCTACCACAATTACTAAGGCATTTTCATATAATTTATCTTCAATATCATCCATATTTGATAAAAAATCTAGCCTCGCTACCGCACTCCCAACAGCATAAATTTGTTTATCTGGAAAGCTCTCCTTCAAAATCTCCTTTAACCCGCACTGAGAAGCAATTGCGTCCGGATCAGGGCGTTCATGCCGATGAATAATGATAGTATCAAACACTTGAATCATTTTAAAAATTTTTTGTTTTACACTCAATCTTTTTCCTGCTTTCCACAAACTGCCATTGTAAATAAATCCTTAAAAAAACTAAACATCAAGAAAGCTTTATTCTCTCCGATACCATCCTCGTAGCAACTATCTGCTCTCCCAGATAAACATCTACCACCACTTTAGCAGACCATCTCGACTTTTCCAACAATAATTAATCCACCTGATGTCATGTATTTCACCATGGAATCATTCTTCATAGCTCCGTAAATAACTGGAAATTTAAATTGACCAGATTAATATTGAGACTCCAATCGTGCTAATTCAACTTTTCTTCTGAAAAATATTTAATGCAAAGTAGTTTCCTATAAATTTAAATGAAAAGACTACTTTACTCTCACTTGCAGTGTAGTGTAAAGCATGCTAATATTAATCAATAGTGAAACAAAAATTCGTCTTTTAATATATCGCTAGTAACAATTCAATTTAAATTGAGAGATATGATTTTTAAAGGAGTTTTACATGTGTAGCCATCAAGCGACTGATGATTTAATGTTTAAGTTAGTTTTTAGTGATGAGCGTAATAAAAATGCGTTGATTCACCTGCTGAGTAGCGTAGTTGGTTTTCAGATTTCAGAGGTTGATATTCGCAAGACAGAGATGATCCCAGAGTTCATTGGTGGTAAAGAATCTCGCCTTGACATCCTCGCCACCGACCAAGACGGTAAACTTTATAATATTGAGTTACAGAAACAAAATGATAAAACCATGTGCGAACGTTCCCTCTTTTACTGGTCGGAAGTATTTTATAAGCAGCTGGAAAAAGGGGATACCTATGATTATTTGAAAAAAACTATCTGTATCAATATTTTAGAGTTTCAACTTTTTACTGATCAAAAATTCTGGCACACATACCACATGCGCGAAGACGAGACACACGAGCTTTTGACGGATTTGGAAGAGATTCATTTTCTAGAATTGTCGAAGATCGAAGGCTTTCGCAAGGATGTTCCTATTACGTGGTGGCTAGAGTATCTGAAGAATCCACATTCGCCGGTTGTTGAAGAGATTGGCAAATTTGAACCTGTCATCAAGGAGGCGGTAAAGATGTTTGATGTTATTAAGTCTGATGAAAAAACACAGGAACTAATTCGTTTAAGAGAAAAGGGTAAGCGAGATTTTAACTCGGCAATAAAACAATCTTGGAAAGACGGAGAACATAAGGGGCTGGTGCAAGGTCATGAAGAAGGAGTAGTAGAAGGAGAACATAAAAAAGCTACTGCAATCGCTAAAAAGTTACTAGCTAGCGGTATGAGCTATGAAAATATTGCGGAGTTGACAGGATTATCGATAGAAACTGTTGCTTCTTTGGAACAGAATTAGAGCAACAACTTTCTCTTCTACTCGATTAACCGAGAGAACACGATGAAAAGAATACAAACTAAATCACCAATCTCGGGCAAGAGAAACCTGTAATAAATAGCATTACATCACGTAAAAAACCTTAACAAATAAAAAACTATATCTTCTTTTCTGAAATTACCTAAAATCAAAAAGAGACTAACGAGTTAGTCTCTTTTAATATTGCTAATTCATTTCTTTTTAATTAAAAAACTGGCGCAACAGATTGCGTTGCTGATAACTCTACAACTCTAAAATTACAATTATGAGCGTCATTACCATCTTTATAAAGCTCGTCCAAGATAGAAAAGACATCGTATTCCCAGCCAGATAATGATAATATTTCTGTAATATCGTTAGAGGAACCATCATCTTTAAATCCATTCACATAATACTTGTAATAAATTTTTCCACAACCAAGAGTTCTATCATCCTTTCTATCAATCCTTGATTTATTTGTCAAAATATAATAACCTTTGTTATTTCCTGAGTCAAAGCTAGCTACTTCTGCCGCAACACTTGTATTACGTATTTGTGCTGCCCGATTAATAACATCAAACTCTCCTTCAGACCATGTATGGCAGGATGATAGCTTAAATTCCTTACATCAGCTGAGCTTGCATTATAACCCCAAGCAGCATCAGCAGTTCTTGAAAGAGTAATATGCCTATTGAATGTTTTTCCTATACGATAATTGTAAACAACTCCCGTGCTATTATTAAATTGAGCTTTTTCATCGTCCAATTTTTTATCTGCTGGAGTGATAACATTATCAATTATATTTTTTACTTTTGTATCTAAAATATTCATCTGCTTTTCAATATGATCGCAAGCATCCTTTAATATAGCAATTTTTGAATTAAGTTCTATGTAGGTTTTATTATTTTCAGAAGTTGCTTTGTCTGCATTGGGATCTACTTTTAATAATGCAGCTTTTTGTTCTTCAGCATCGTTCTTATTTTGTTGATTATTCGATAGAGCCCATCTAAGCGACATTTCTAAGTTACTTGATAATTCAATGACTTGCTGTTTGGTCAATCTATTAAAAGTTTCCCGATCTGCAAACGTTTGGTTGTTCCAATCATATTGGATAGATGCATAACCATTAAATATTTTACACATATTCGCAAAGCCAAAAACATCATCCCCACCAGAAAGAGGTTGAGCACTTCCATCAAGATAATCCAAATAAGATATGATCTTATTATAATTATCTTCATTATAATATCCTTTATTCGCTTCTCCATTCTGATCGTAATAATACAGTCCTCTAAAAGATAAATCTAAGAGATTAAACGCATTAATTCCATCTGAATTATTTTCAATATAATTACCAACTAAATCAGAACCAAAATCGGCTTTGTCAACTCCTGATTTTTCTAAAATATTTATTAAATTACGTTGAATAGATTCAAATGGAGTACGTATAATTGGCCCAATATCATCAGAATATTTTTGGAAAATCGCATTAATATAGTTCACATACGATGCTTTAGTAATTTTATTGCGAGTCTCATCAGCTTCATTAGTGACTTGGTTAGATAATGCTGCTAATTTTTTATTAATTTCTGTTAACTCTTTTAAAACAGGATCTTCTGTGGTGTCAAAAAAGGCTAAAACTGCAAAAACGACACTTACTGCAGTCATGGCAGTACCGGCATATCCCATAATTTTTGAGAGTTTCGTAAAATCAATTTTAGCAGCTGCTTGAGAAAACGCATCCATCGCTTTAGCAGCAGATGTTGCTTTCTTTGATATATCGTCTGCTGACATTCTTGTCTTATCATTAGGAGTAAGAATATGACTATTATTAGGAACTACTGATTGATTATTGGTAGGAATATAAATATAATCATCATGAAGAACTACTGATTGATTATTAGAAAGAGTTAAAGAACCCGAAAATCCATCTGATTTTTGATTAGAGATCTCTTTTGTGATTGTAATTTTGTAATCTTCAGATTCGTCCTTTATACTCACAATTTTTGCTTTTTGGAAAGCCCCTGTAAAAGAAATATCATCTTTCGCCACTTTCGCTGACAAACCATTTTTGCTAACCAAAATTGTATATGTTGGATTTTTAGCATCTGTTTGTTGTGATTGATTTTCAACATAGATATTAGCAGTTAGTCGCAAATTTTGTGCAATTTCCTCAGCAGAAGCCGTATAATTTGCTATAGATGGAATAATTGATCCACTTAGTAATAGTGAAGAAGAAAATAATATAGAAAACTTTTTCCACATGTGCTTATGAATATGAACAGATAATTTCATAGAATCACTCCTTTTTATAAATATTACATTTATATAATTTGTTTATAATTGAATTATAATATATTTATAATTTATATGCAAATTTTTTAATTAAGGATAGAAGCAAAAATTGCTTTATGCTAGCAAAATTTCACGATATTAGGGATATAGTCTTCTAAAAATAGCAAATTTATAAAAAATTGTTAATATTATTTTTTAGATCATCTCCTAGAAACTTCTACCTACTAATGTAATATTATGTTAAAATTTGTTAATAAATAAAAGAGAACTTCTCTCATAAAATATGAAAGAAGTTCTCTTTTTTAAGATTTATTTACCTTTGAGGTAGATTATAGACCCTGCTATATGTAGCTTGTTCTATATCTTTTCTAGCCGTTTCTACGCACCCGTGTGTTCCAGTTGCAAGAAAAAATTGTAACGCTATCATATAATTATTATGATTTTTTATGCATTTTTCCATGTGGGTAATAAGTACCTTCTTTTAAATCATTAATAAATACATAGATCGCTTCCTTAGGAGCTCCTGTATTTTTTGAAACAACTTCTGTCACTTCTTTTGCTAATTTTTCTTTCTGTTCTAAAGTTCTTCCTTCAAATAAATCAATGTTTATAAATGGCATTTTATTTACCCCTTTCAATTTTTAGCTCACTTGAGATTCAATTCCTCATCTGTTGGAGCTTCAAAGTCTCATATTACTTTTCCAAAAACAAGATTCAAGAATTATTTTATCAGAACTAGATTCATTATTTCTAAACTCTCAACATTTCATCCACTTTTTCAGCTACCTTACGCCCTTCCAAAATTGCCCAAATCACTAAACTGGGACCACGTTTCGCATCTCCAGCAACATAAACTTTGGTATTATTCGTTTCATAATTATCAAAAATTTCCTGTACACTAAATTGATGAAATAATGCTTCATCTGCACCTAGAAAGCCCATTGCTAAGAGCGCAATATCTGCTTTGATCTTTCTCTTTGTCCCAGAAATTGACTCAAATTGAGAATTTACTTTTACCACTTCGATACCAGATAGTTGTTTCGTCTCTGTTCCTAGAAAGGCGATTGTCGAAACAGCATGTTCGGTGATTTCTTCGTTAAAAATTTCCAAAGCTTCCTCTTGCCCATAACCTAGTTTTTTTACCATTGGATATTCTGGCCAAGAGTTATCAGATGTTCGATTTTCTCCTAATTGTTGTGTAATTTCCAATTGTTTCACGCTTTTTGCACCTATACGAATCGCTGTAGCAATGCAATCATTCCCTGTATCTCCTCCACCAATAACAACCACATTCTTACCTGCTAGCGACTCTTCTACCTGTTTTTGATCAGATTTAAGCAAACTTTTTGTAGCTGCTGTTAGGAAATCAACTGCAAAATAAATCCCTTTTAAATTTCGTCCAGGAACATTCAAATCTCGTGGAACACCAGCACCATTGGTCAAAATAATATGATCAAATTGCTGATAAATTTCAGAAACCTTTATGTCTTTTCCAACTTCGACATTTTTTTTAAATTGAATCCCTACTTTTTTCATAGTTTCAATACGACGTTCTATCACTGCTTTCTCTAATTTCATATTAGGAATGCCGTACATCAATAAACCACCAAAGCGATCTTCCTTCTCAAAAATAGTTACGTTATGACCTAATTGATTTAAACGCCAAGCAGATGATAGTCCTGCCGGTCCTGAACCAATCACAGCAACTCTAAATTTCGTTCGCTCAACAGGATGACCTGTTTCTTCAACCCAGTCGTTTTCAAAAGCAGTATCAATAATAAAACGTTCATTATCACAAATTGTAATTCCTTCGCCATTCAATCCTTCTGTACAAGCTTTTTCGCAAGGAGCAGGACATACACGACTTGTCATCTCTGGCAAAGGATTCGTTCTGCTCAAACGCTCAAAAGCTTTTTTATATTCCCCTCGATACAAAAAATCATTCCATTCCGGAATTAAATTTTCATTGGGACAACCAGAAACCGCTGACTTTCCACCATAAAAAACACCTGCATGACAAAAAGGAATTCCACAATTCATACACCTGGCTGCTTGTTGAATACGCTCTTTTTCTTCCAAAGGAATTTGCAACTCTTTCCAATCTTCTATCCGTTTATCAGCTGATCGATAAGGATTATCCTTTCTTTTATATCCCAAAAAACCAAATGGATTCGCCATTTTTAACTCCATTCTTTAAATTCAAAAAATATTATTGTAAGGCAGACATATAGTTACGTTTCAGCTTCAATTATTTATTATTCCATATATCTCGTAAAAAAACTACAGCATTTATTAACGTAAACTATAACGTTTGTAGCATTACATTTAATGGAAACCAAGAAAAATAATTTTCTTGAAATTGACAGATCTAAAATTCTCTAATACACTCAACCTATCATCATAAGAAATCTTCAGGGCAGGGTGAAATTCCCGACCGGCGGTAAAAGTCCGCGAGCGAAAGCTGATCTGGTGAAACTCCGGAACCGACAGTAAAACTAATTTAGGTTAAAGTCTGGATGGGAGAAGAAACACATTTATCGCATTTTTGCGTTCCCATTGTTTGTGGAGCGCTTTTTATATTGATAGGTCAATAAAAATTAGGAAGAAGAAAAATATTTAATGAGTAGAATAAAAAAATTATTACTTATTTCCTGTTTATCTGCAATGTCTACTGCTTTAATGGTACTTACTCAAATTCCAATGTTTGGCGGATTTATGAAATTAGATTTCTCTATTCTTCCAATTCTGGTTTCTCTCTATATACTAGGATTAAGAAGCTCTCTATCTATTCTATTGCTCCGCTCTATTCTAAAATTGCTATTTTTTAGCGAAGGAATATCTACTATTATCGGTATCCCAATGAATATAATTGCTATGAGTGTATTTATTATGTGCATAGGGTATTTTCAACGAAAAAACTCATCTTTTCATTTAAAAAAATTCATCCTTGGAGGAGGTTTAGGAACACTCTTCTCTACAGGAGTAATGCTCATTTTAAATATAATCTATGCTCTACCACTTTACGAAAAGTTCATGAATTTCCATCTTGAAAAGATGGGAATGAGCACAAAAGAATGGATCCTCGCAATGGTTATTCCTTTCAACCTCATACAAGGCATCTTATTAACCATCTCAGGAAGCCTCTTGCTTACCGCACTTCTCCCAATTATCCATCAATATAATCGATTCACTTAAAAATCGACTATGTTCATAAGTTAACAGGTTCTCAGAAAGCGAGTATAAAACAAAAACTGCGAAGCAACCTTATTTAGAATTGGCTGCTTACACAGTTTATTTTACACTCTCGAATAGACTTCATTCAGATGCAACAGGCCATGCAATCTCTTCTACATTGGCAATTTCTTGCATTATCTTTTCTAATTCCACTTTACTTCACCTCCATTCTTTGGATGTATTTAACAACGCCATCTACATAGACCGCATTGTTTTCCTGACACTTATTTTGCTTACATCCCGCTCCCTGAAAATAGACATATCTTCTATCTTCTCCTAACTTCGCATAAATACTATCCTTAGAAATGGAAGGGACCTTACTTAAATAATCGGCAATTTTCTGCTTAATATTAGGTTCATCCAAATGATCCAAGAATGTCTCAGGCTCTGGATAACTACAAGTAGCAAAAACTTCACCACTTACATTAACCAAAATAAACTGATTACAAACACCACATAAAAGACAATGTTTTGGAATTCTACCTTTAACTCCTTCTTCAATATACGGAGTTAAACCATTGGGAATTTTTGAATCATATGAAAATTGATTCATTTTTTCGATGACTTTACACCATTCTTCTGCGCTAAAATCACTCCCATCCTTCTGCACAGGATTTAGATAAAAACTTGTCGGATGCACTTTTCGAATAAAAAGAAACATATCATCTAAATAAACAATATTATCTCTAGTCAACGTAATAAAAATTGTAGTTCTAATTTTATTTAAGAGTAATTTCTTTATATTCTTCACTACAAGATTAAACTGTTCTTCCTTAGAAAAACGAGAAGAATTTGCTTCAAAATTCGGACCATCTAACGAAACTCCAACAGAAACCTTATATCTTTTAAATAATTCTATATACTCTTCAGAAATCAATGTCCCATTCGTTTGAATAACATGCTTATAATCAATCACACTTTTCTTCTCAATTACCCTAAAAGCTAACTCACATTGTTTCGGAGTAAACAACATGGGCTCTCCACCATGCCAAGTAAATGTTACTTTATTTATTTTATTCAATTGGTTTAATTTTTCAACTAATTTTCCTATTATCTCAATATTCATTTTCCCAGACGTAAACTTTTCTTTCAATTGTAAATAACAGTAAGAGCATTTTAAATTACAAATTCCACCAACTGGTGTCATAACAACATTCACTGCCCTACTCATATATACTCTCCCTTTTCTACACAGACATTATTTTAACCGAAAAAATCTAAACATCAATTATTTTTACATATACATACGAGAAAATAGAATAGTTTGCAAACTCCTATTTAATATATTAGTTGCGCATTTCCTCTAGAAAAAAAACGAAGAAATTGCTATACTGTTAGGGTGTTAGATGAGTTTATTTAATTATGTAATTCTCTCACTTGGGGTCGTTACGGATTCGACAGACATCGTTGAGCTTGGATTGCGTTTCGAAGGTTACGTCTTCGCTAAAACGTTAACAGTTAAATATAACTGCTAAAAAAGAACCAAACTTTGCTCTAGCTGCCTAAAAAAACAGCTAATGCAAGATCTGCCTCCTATCACCCATGTAGAAGTTCCAGGTCTCAACTTAAGTGGGATACGCTAACGATTTCCGTCTGGAATCATTAGAAGAGACTATCAGACTAGCAAGACAGAGATGCTGTTGCGTGGCATGCTGTGGCGCGAATTTCTAATCATGCAACTATGAACGTAAATATTTAAGTGACAAGATGTTTGGACAGGGGTTCAACTCCCCTCGACTCCATTAATAAAAAAATAAATCTCTTCAACTCAGCGTATTTCACTAATAATTATCGAAGAGATTTATTCTATATAAATTACCCTTTATCCAATATTCCCTTTCATTGGACCTACCGCTCCACTTGTTGATAATAAGCTTTTGACGTGATTTTATAAACAATATAGTACAAAAGGATAATCCCTAAAATAATCACTGAAGTATACATAATGATTGTTTTATTATCAATTTGAAAATCAGCCAGCATTTGGGTAATCATCTTCATAGCAAAAATTGTGTGTAAAACAGTGATGGCAATTGGTAGGAAGAAAGTCCAGAACACTTGCAAATTGACTATTTTCTTAACCTCTTTGTGACTTAATCCAACCTTCTGCAAAATATCAAAATTCTTTTTATCAGCTTGTCCCTCGCTAATCTGTTTATGGTAAACAATTAGCCCTACAGCTAGTATAAAATTTGCTCCCAATAGAAAACCAATAAACGACAATCCTGATATAAATGATTTATAATTTTTCTTATTTTGTTCCTTATTAAGATATTTACCTACATAATCTAAACTTTTTAGAAATTCATCCTTATTTTTTTGAGTTCCTTGTATATCAAAAAGATTATGTGTCTCTAAAACAGGTGAATAATCCGTTTGTGTCCTCTTGTTTTCCCATTCATAATATTTTTCTATTTTTGAGATTTCTACCTCATCTTTGACAATAAAAATATCGTTTACCATACTAGTAACCTTTGGAAAATCTCTTAATTCACGTATAATCTTAGAAATATCATACTTGCTTTCACCGAATTGAATGTTGTTACTTTCATTAACTTTTGGATTAGAAGTAAAAATTACTACTTGATTCGCTTTTAAATCCAATGATTTCTTTTCAAAGACAGAATATTGTCTTTCTGTCATTACTAGAAATTCCCCAGCTCCCTCACGATTTACTATATTATTTTGAAGTTTTCCACTTAAAGGCGGTGACATTTCAAAAACCACTGCATTCTTTACTAAAAGATGATTTTTATCTGCTTGCTTTGCAATAAACTCATCCAATTTTTGTTTTGGCAATTCACTAGAAAGCATAATATCTCTTGAATAGAGTTTATCCATTACTATATCAATACTAAAATAAAGATTTATCGTAAAAATCCACGTAATTAATGTCATAGTTAATAAAATCGTGATATTCGCTAAAGAAATACCATTTTGCTTCATTCGGAAAATCATCCCAGAAATAGAAATAAAGTTTCGCGGTTGGTAGTAAATTTTCTCTCTTTTTTTGAAAAATTTCAATAAAGCAATCGTGCCTACTAAAAACAAAAGATACGTTCCAACAATTACTAAAATAACGGCCACCATAAACAATAAGATAAATAGACCTTGATCCACAGATAATTTACTAACCATTGATATTGTGTAACCAATCCCTAAACAAATAAAACCAATAACAGCCAAAACCCATCGAGCCTTAGGTTCCCTCTCTCCCGCTTCTTCTGCGTGCAGCAGTTGGATCGGTGAAACTTTATAAATTGTTCTAATATTCAGCCAAAGCAATAAAAAGAAAATAGCTAAAAAAAACAAAGTAACTATCATGATCGGTTGTAAATGAATAGAAAAGTGAATGTTAGGTGTATCCAGCATCTTAGCTAACAATAAAATCAACGCTTTTGTAAAAATAATTCCACTAAGAATTCCGCCAATCATTGAAAAAACAAAGTTCCAAACTTTTGAAAAGAAAGTGATTTTTATTAAGTCCGAACGGCTCAATCCTAGCAAATAATAAAGACCATACATCTTTGTTTTGCTTTTCATTAAAAAATTATGAACATAAATTAAAAAAAATACACTAAAACATCCTATGATAAAACAACCTGATTTTAAAATCGCGGAAACCGTATTAACCATATCTGAGACATTTTCTGTATTATCTTGAAGCAAATTAATAACTAAATTTAGCGCACATACTGCCATACATGCAAATATAAACATTTTCTCTTCATGCGCATTTTTTCTTAAATCACTTAACGCTAATCTATTAAAAAACATCACTCATCACCTCGATTTAAGAAATTTGTCATGACATCAGAAATATCTTCTAAAAATTCATGATTTGACTTCTCACCCTTATAAACTTGATGAAAAATACGACCATCTCGAATAAACAACACTCGTGAAGAACAACTCGCTGCTAATGATGAATGAGTAACCATTACAATAGTTTGCCCTTGTTTATGGAATTTTTCTAAAATTTTCAATAATTCTTCTGAATTCTTAGAATCAAGCGCTCCTGTTGGCTCATCAGCTAACAGTAATTCTGGGTTTGTAATCAAAGCTCTCGCAACTGCTACCCGTTGTTTTTGCCCTCCAGACAATTCGTATGGATATTTATCAAGTAAATCTTGAATTCCTAGAGAATTTACAAGTGAATCTAGCTTCCCTTCTTTATTTTTTGTATTTCTAGCTAACACTAAAGGGAGATAAATATTCTCTCTTACTGAAAACGTATCTAAAAGATTAAAATCTTGAAAAATAAAACCCAACTTTTCACGACGAAACTTCGCTAATGCATTTTCAGGAATCGAATCAGTTCGATCTCCATTTATAGTAATTATTCCTTTAGTTGGCATGTCAAGAGTTGCAATCGTATTAAGCAATGTTGATTTCCCTGAACCACTCTCTCCCATAATTGAAATAAACTCACCCTTCGCTACTGAAAAATCTACATCTTTCAAGGCTATTGTTTTTACTCGTTTTAACTTTGTTTGATAAATTTTTTGGACATGTTCCACTTTTAATAAACTCATCTCGTCTTCCCTCTTTCTTTGCAAATATTTAAATTTATTGTAAAGCGTTAAATTTAAAAATGTAACTTACAAACTTTTTCTACAAAATAACAAAAGTGTAAGATTTGTCTCTAAAACTAAAAAACAACTATTCTTGTATATAAAGAATTTAGCTGTTTTTAAGCAATTTCAAAAAAAGATCATTCTAAATTTTTAAATTCTTTCTGTGAAAAATTAATCCTTACTAACGTTCCAATTCCTATTGTAGATTGTATTTCAATCTCATGCCCCAATTCATTTAAAATTTGCTTCACCATGAAAAGTCCAAGTCCACTTGCCTTTTCTTCAATTCGTCCATTATAACCTGTATAGCCCTGTTCAAAAATTCTTGGCAAATCTTCCTTTGAAATCCCAATACCGGTGTCTTCAATGACAAGGACAGATTTTTCAAAATAGATATTCACACTTCCTTGTTTCGTATACTTAATTGCATT
Organism: Lactobacillales bacterium; assembly: GCA_031288715.1. Classification (GTDB taxonomy): domain Bacteria; phylum Bacillota; class Bacilli; order Lactobacillales; family Streptococcaceae; genus JAIRLR01. The sequence continues at coordinate 16,126 of JAITQW010000004.1, forward strand.
AGAAAGCACTTGTTCTAATACAAATGTCAACCATTTTTTGTCGGTAACTACGGTTAACTTTAAGGACGAAACCGTCACAGCTAGATTTTTTTGAATAAAAAAATAACGGTATTTTTTCAAAATTTCCTTTACTAACAACTCAACATCTATCTTCACCAACTGATAATCCGTTGTACTTGTGTTCAGTCGCAAATACTGAAGCATCATATCCAGATATTGCTCTATTTTTAGCAATTCCTCTTTAAAACTTTCAACTTCTAAATTTTCTGTCTGAATCATCAGATCCAAAACAGATAGCGGTATTTTCAGTTGATGTGTCCACATTGCATAATAATTTAACATCTCTTGTTCTTTTAATAAATGATTATTCCCAATTGTAAAAATCTCTTTCTTTAAACGAAAAACTAACTCTGCATATTTTCGCTCAATTTCATTCGTTTGAGGTAATAAAGTAGTTTCTATATCATAAAAATCCGCCAATAATTTTTTTCTTTTTCTCCAATGGCTATATATTACTATTGTTACCACCACCACAAAAAAAACTTCAAATACAAGCGTATCCAAAAAAACTTCTAAAGAAAAATTATGCATAACAACACTATAAAGAAAACATACATTAGAAAAAACAATCGTCCCATAGTACCAACGGTAGTCTTTTAAAAAATTAAAAAAACTATTGAGCATCTTTATTGATTTCACCTAAAAAAAATCCTTTACCTTTCACAGTATTTAAATATTGTGCCAAGTCAATGTCTAACAATTTTTTTCGCAAACGATTAATATTCACCGATAAAATATTACTATCTACAAACTCTTCATTTTCCCATAATTTTTCCATAATTTTTTCCCGACGAACCAGACGATTTTGATTTTCAAACAAGCATACGAAGAATTCGTAATTCATTTTTTGAAAGTTGGACGGACTCTTCATTAAAACAAACTTTACTTGCTTCAAGATCCAGTTCATATTCTTTGAATTTCAAACCTTCCTGATTCTTTGAAAACATATAAGTGCGACGCAAAACAGATTGGATCTTAACTACTAATACTTCTAGATCAAAAGGTTTCTCAATAAAATCATCAGCTCCTAAATTCATTGCCATAATCTTACTCATTTTATCTTCTCGGCTAGATAAAAAAATAATTGGCGTCACAGATAACTTTCTTACTTCCTGTGTCCAGTGAAATCCATTGAAACATGGCAGGTTAACATCCATTAAAATCAAATTTGGATCCTCTTCTAAAATTTCTGAAGCCACATGATAAAAATTATTGACCGATTTTACGATAAATTGCCAATTTTCAAGTGCTTGCGTTAATAATGTCACAATCTTTGGATCATCTTCCACGATAAAAATCTTCCATTTTTCCATATCTATTCTTTCCTTTGAAATAAGAAATCAAGTAAGTTGAGCGAAAAAACAACCTGATAAAAGTTAAACTTTTCCCATCTACTCGGTGGTAATACGCCATGAAGAACACTATTACGGTTCACTCCAACATTCCTATTTGTAAATGGTTTACTTCTTAACAAATTTTTCTTAATCGCTTTCAGTAACGCTTCATACTCTATAAAATCATCTTTAGAAAGTTCCTTCCTTAGCTTTTCTTTAAAATCGTTTACCAATCGATTACTAACCGATATCGTCTTTTCACCATGATAAAAACGAATTTTATTTTCTAAATATGAATAGTATAAAGGCAATATTACTCGAAAATTCTCTTCGTTTTTGAGAAAAAGATTTTTCGATTCATCAAGTGTTTCTTTCCACTCACTTGGCGCTGCATGGACAATATCAAAAAGCTCCCAACTAATAATAGAAAGCTCCATATCCTTGTCATGAAACTCTATCCTATCATGAAATTCTACTTTTTCTTGTAAAAATGAAATTGCCTTTTGTTTTCCATCTTCTTGCTGCAAAAGCAGATTTGCTTCGCGAAGATCATTCAAATCTAAAGAAATTGGAAAAATTAACCCTACACTTAACAAATTCGTAGCAACTTCCGAAAGTGTCGTATCTCTATATTTTTCTTTTTCCTGAGAAGAAAATTGCTTAACAATATTATCTACTACTCCTTGAAGTTGATCACTATTTATCGAAGAGATATGACTATTGCTTTCTTCCATTTGTTTTCTCCCTTGCAAAATTATTTCTTTAAATTTATTTCATTTTATATCACGTGGTAAGAAAAAAGCTAGAATTCAGTTTTTCATAGCTGCAATAATCAATCCACTAGAAAGAGAACAAATCATCTAGAGTAACCAAAGTAAGAAATTTATTCTTTTCAGCAATTTTTTGTGCTTCTTTTGAATAATGAATTTTTGAGAAAAAATAATGATAATACGAAGTTTTTCCTAAAATCAATCGATCTTTTTGTAACAGTTTATTGATTTCTTTTACATGTTTTAACTGACTCTTCCATTTACACTTTCCTAGAAGGATTGAATCATCAAACGCTGAACTTACAACAATGTCAATATCGTTAGAATCACCCGTCAATTTATCTTTTCCCCACCATTTTTCATATGCGCCTGCCACAAACGGTAATTTTTTATGCTCATTAAGTCGATTCAAATATTGACGACAAATAATTTCAAAAGCAGGTTCTCCAATAAAGTTAGAAAGATAATTGAATGCACCTTCAGCAATTACCTCTCCTTGCCCACCTTCAATCGCTCCTCGATTAGCAAAAACAAAACGATACCAAAATCGAAAAAAATTCTCCACGATCATATACTGTCCATTTTTATTTTTTAGCGAATTAGAACCATAAGGATAAATACGCTCAACAATTTTTAAATCAATAAGAACCTTCAAATATTTAGATAACACGTTTTTATCAATCTCTGTAAATTGATAAATTTCATTAAGTGTGACACAACCACTGGCAATCGCATGGATGATTGTATTATATTGTGTAGGTTCACGAAGTTCTTGTTGCAAAAGCATCATGGGCTCATCATACAAATATCCAGAAATATCGAAGAATAATTCTTTCATATTTTCCTTAAAAGACAAATTTTTATCAATTCTCTCCAAATAATAAGGCGTCCCACCAATACAGCTATAGTAGGCAATCTTTTCTTTGTTTGTAGCATTTTTAATAAATTTCGCTGAATCATAATAATCCATAGGTAAAATTTTCATCTGCGTAGTTCTTCTACCAAACAATGGACTTTTTGAACCTAAGATCTCATTTTCCATGAATCCAACATGTGAACCGCAAAGAATGATAAAAAGATTTGTTGCTTTCAATTCATGATCAATCACATGCTGAAACATTGAATTTAAACTTTTATTTGCAAGTGCTGCATAAGGATATTCATCCATTACAATAACTATTCTTTCATTTTTCGCAGCTTGTGCAATCCAACTAAAAGCGTCAGACCAACTTTTAAAAGAAGGCATGGAAGTTGGAAATGTAAAAAATTCCTGAATTTTCGCAGAAAAATTAGTCAAATTTAAATAATCATTAGCCTCTTCCGCAGAAAAAAGAAAACTTCGCTTATCTTTCACAAACTCTCGAATTAATGTTGTTTTTCCAATACGCCTGCGTCCATAAATAATCGCTAACTGAAATCCAGATTTTGCATAATACTTTTCTAAATTAGCTAACTCTTTTTCTCGACCTAAAAACATAAACTTCCCTCCTCATTCGATACTTAGATTATAAAACAAGAAAAGTAAACATTCTACTCTAAAGTATAATACTTTAAAGTAGAATGTTTACTTTTCTTATCAATTTTTTTGAATAAATATGCTGTGCTATCTCGCAAAATCAAGCAATGCCAAGAAAGAATCTACTTTCAAACTTGCACCACCCACTAATGCCCCGTCTATATTTTCTTTTGACATGTACTCAGCAATATTTTCTGGTTTCACAGAACCGCCATATTGAATGCGAACTTTCTCAGCTATGTCTTTTCCATATAGCTTCTCAACGGTTGAGCGAACCACTCCGCAAGTAGTATCTGCAATCTTGGCAGTAGCTGATTTACCAGTTCCAATTGCCCAAATCGGCTCATAAGCAATAATTAAGTTTGCTACCTGTCCAGAAGTCAAATCCTTCAACGCAGCAGTGATTTGACCTTCTACCCACTCTGCCGTTTTTCCTGCTTCAAATGTTTCTATAGTTTCTCCACAACAAATAATGGGAGTCAAGTCATTTTTAATAATTGCTTTAGCTTTTTTATTAATCTCTTGATCTGTTTCATGGAAATACTCTCTGCGTTCGGAATGCCCAATAATGACATACTCTACATCTAAGTCTACAATAGCGTAAGGAGAATTTTCACCTGTGAAAGCTCCTTCATTTTCCCAATAAGAGTTCTGTGCAGACAATTTTAAATCTGTGCCTTTACGTGCATCTGCAAGCGACGCTAAAAACAGCGCAGGTGAGCCAATCACCGTATCTATTTTTGAATTTGCAGGAATCTTATCTTTTACTTCCTGAACAAAAGAGACTGCTTTTTTTAATGTTAAATTCATTTTCCAGTTTCCAGCAATAATTGGTTTTCTTGCCATTTTATTCACTCTTTTCTTTTTACTATTCAATCATCTCTTTATAATGTCCATCGACAATATATTCATCGATTGTTATACCTAATTCATGAATTTTAGTTGCATGTTTTTTGCCAACATACCGCCAATGCCATATTTCAGGATTAACCCTAGTGTATTTAATAGTTTCTTCTGTATATCTACGAATAAATCCATGAAAATACGCATTAGCTTCTAACCATTCATAGAAATTCCATTTTACTATTGTGTGAGGCAAGTCGACCGCCAATCCGGTATGATGATCGCTTCGACCAGCATAAGGAACACTTTGGTCCACTTTTTTCAAGGCTTCTTCCCTCAAAAATTCCTGCATTTCAGGATCAACTGTACTTAAAAATTTTTCGCTATCTCCAGCAAATTTTTTTTCTAATTCAATTAATTCCGGACTTTTTTTCAAACCAAAATATTTAATTAATCTCTCTTGCTCGGTCGGCTTTCTTGCCATATTTTTTTGAATCATCTTAAGGGGATCTTTTTCATCCTCTTTTTCTAAATAAGTTTCAAGTAATTTAAGAAAATAACGATCATGTCTTAGCTGTTCCAATTGCTCTATTGATCGATAACCAGAAGAAATTTTGCACGCTTGCCTAAATTCAGGATTGAAATCTTCTGCCGCTTTAAAAAGTTCTTTAATACCATCTATCATCAACTTATGAAGTAAAACAGGTTTTCCTTGATTGTCATATTCAACCAAATTATCAGAATCAATTTCTGGCAAGCTAAATGAGTAATTACAAGCCACTAATAATGGATCTTTGCGACCTGCCTCTTCATATTTTTCTTGATCAAACGGTACTGAGCTTTTTTCAGATAATTTATCCATAAAGCATCCCTCCATATCGATACAAATTGATCAGCAAGAATGATACGTACAAAGTCATAATTATTTTATTGTTTTGATTAAATTAATTATAATCTAAATCCAGATTTATTTCTCTGTTAAAGCCTGCAAGCCAGGTAAAGTTTTTCCTTCTAAAAGTTCCATCGAAGCTCCACCACCAGTAGAAATCCAAGAAAATTTATCCGCACGGCCTAAATTAATCGCTGCAGCTGCGGAATCTCCACCACCAATGATTGACTTCACTTCTGGCTGTGCAATAATTGCATCCATTACACCGATCGTTCCTGCTTGGAAATCTGGATTCTCAAAAACTCCCATCGGACCATTCCACACCACCGTTTTTGCACCCTTAATCTCTCCAGCAAATTTAGAAATTGATTTGGGTCCAATATCAAGGCCTAAAAATCCTTTATCGACTGCTTCAGTCTGCGTATCTTTCATTTCTGTGTACTCCGCAAAGGAATTTGCTTCTTTCGAATCAATTGGCAATATTAATTTACTTCCTGCTTTTTCCAACAAATCTTTCGCTATTTTCAATTTATCTTCTTCTACAAGGGAATCTCCGATCTCGATTCCTTGTGCTTTGTAGAATGTATAAGTCATTCCACCACCAATAATGACTTTATCCGCTTTTTTCAATAAATTCTCAATCACACCAATTTTGTCACTTACTTTAGATCCGCCAAGAATCGCCACAAAAGGACGCACAGGCTTATCTACAGCCTCTTGAATATAATTAATTTCATTTTCTAATAAAAATCCAGCTGCAGCTTTTGAAACGTTAGCCGAAATTCCAACATTTGATGCATGCGCACGATGAGCTGTACCAAAAGCATCGTTCACAAAAATATCGTCCCCAAGTGATGCCCAATATTTCCCAAGTTCAGGATCATTCTTAGATTCTTTCTTGCCATTAACATCTTCAAAACGAGTGTTTTCAACCAACAAAACATCTCCATCGTTTAGAGAATGAATAGCTGCCTCTAACTTCACTCCACGAGTTTCAGGAACAAAAACAACTTCTTTATCTAATTTTCTAGATAGATTTTTCGCGACAGGTGCTAATGATTTACCAGCTTTATCTGCTTCTTCTTTTACACGCCCAAGGTGAGAGAAGAGAATTGCACGCCCTCCTTGTTCTGAAATGTATTTAATCGTAGGAAGCGCTGCTGTAATCCGATTATCATTCGTAATCACGCCATCTTGCAACGGAACATTAAAGTCCACTCGCACCAATACTTTTTTTCCTTTTAAATCTAAGTCTTTCACTGTTAATTTAGCCATTCTTCCCAAAACTCCTTTTTTCTCCAATAACAAAAATATAATTAATTCTTGTGATTTTTACCCACTTATAATCTGATCAAAATTTTAACCTGAAAACCTTATCAATAAATTCCAGCCATCTCTCTTTCTCAAAAAAGCAATTAATCCACTCTGCATCGTTGGATCTACCACCAATTAAATTTCCCTTTTGTAAAAACAAACTTTCTACACTCTTCTTCAAGAAAACAGGCACCTCTCAATACGACTCGAAAGGTGCCACCAAGCTGCCATAACCAACAAAATTTTAATTATTTAATTAGCCCTGCAAAATAAGAAAGTGTACGCACCAACTGAGCAGTGTAGGACATTTCATTATCATACCAAGAAACTGTCTTAATCAATTGTGAATCGTTATCACCGTTAATGATTTCTGTCTGTGTAGCGTCAAATAATGAACCATAGACCATTCCAACAATATCAGAAGAAACAATTTCATCCTCTGTATACCCATAAGATTCAGTAGAATCTGCTTTCATTACTGCGTTCACTTCATCAACAGTAACTTGTTTTCCTAAAATACACACTAATTCTGTCAACGAACCCACTGGCACTGGCACGCGTTGCGCATGTCCAGAAAGCTTGCCTTTCAACTCAGGAATCACTAAACCAATTGCTTTTGCTGCTCCTGTTGAGTTTGGAACGATATTAGCTGCAGCTGCACGTGCACGACGCAAATCTCCACCACGATGAGGACCATCTAAAATCATTTGATCTCCTGTATATGCATGAATTGTTGTCATTGTTCCAGCTTTAATTCCAAAATGTTTGTTTAAAGAATCTGCCATTGGAGCTAAACAGTTTGTTGTACAAGAGCCTGCAGAAATAACTGTTTCTGTACCATCCAATGTTTTATGATTAGTATTAAAAACAATTGTTTTCACATCATTTCCACCAGGAGCTGTAATCACAACTCTTTTTGCTCCACCTTTAATGTGCAATTCTGCCTTTTCTTTTTTTGCAAAAAATCCCGTTGCTTCTAAAACAACGTCCACACCATACTTATTCCAGCCAATATTTTCAGGATTTGGCTCTTTTGAAACAGCCACCTTTTTGCCATTCACAACAAAGCCATCTGCTTCCACGGTAACTGTACCGTTGAAACGTCCCTGAGTAGAATCGTACTTCAACAAATGCGCTAACATACGAGAGTCAGTTAAGTCATTAATCGCAACCACTTCCACTCCTGCAACATCCTGAATACGACGAAAAGCTAAACGTCCAATACGCCCAAAACCATTAATTCCTACTTTTACTGTCATTTGAAACTTCCCCCTTCATTTATTGACAAATTAAAAATCTGTTAATTGCCTAACTTCAGGCTCAAGCTAAATATATCCAAATTTACATTGTCACACTTCAATGCACTTCACAATTTCACAAGCAACTATCTCATCCGTGATTAATCAAGCTTGCTTTGGTGCACTATTCATGTATACATGAATAGCTTGTGCTTTGTTTTTAACACCTGCTACCGCTAAAATGATTGGAATAGATGCCAACTGGCTCAATTGTAGCCCAATTCTAGACACTTTGTAAACTACTAAAACATCTTTATCAAAAATTTTCTGCAACTGCCCCTAGCTGACGCAATTTTACTATTTTATCTTCGCTCATTTTTCGTCTATCCGCCATATAAAGTGCTCAATCAATACTATGAATCACGCAATTTGACTTGTTAATCAGCTGAAATACTTCTTGAATAGCAAGTTCTTCCACATGAAGGGAGTCCATCACTTGCTCTAAATTCTGAAAAGCAAATGTTCCTTTCGAAGTTAAGATCATTCCAGGTTTAGATATGCAAATCAAATGCAATTCCTTCAACGCATCTGTTTGCGAATGTAATACACGCTCCGTTAATCATAAGAATCCTTCTTCCTACAGGCTATATCCAATAAATATTTCGAAGGATAAAAAAACATTGCTTTAAGGCAGTCAATAAATCAGGAGTAACCGTTTTTTAAACAGATAGATCAATTTGCATATTCCGCACTCCTTCCAAAATGGATTGAAAATAGCCCCCTTACCTGGACAACGCTTAAAGTTTTGATTAACTGAGTTTTGGTGGGTAGAGACGATTTTGAACTACAATTTATAGTACCATAAAGCAATCATGCATTTGACATAATAAATAAAAAACTGGTATGTAGTAAATAATTCACATTACTTACCACATACCAGTTTAGCTGTCTTTTTTAAGCGTTCACAAGGTGTTTGAGTTAACAAGCACAATCTCATACTCTAACATCAGTAAAAAGGGGGAAGCGCAAAAGATCTACTATTATTCAAGTTAAGCTTAGACGTTTCTATAGGTACCATTAATTATATATTCGTCTAAAGTCATATTTAATTCATGCATTTTTTCAGCATGAGGAATACCAACAAATCTTAAATGCCAGTCTTCTGGAACTATCCCTGTAAAAGGAGCTGATTGTTGTGTATATCTCCATATAAAACCAAAATGACGAGCATTAGCTAAAAGCCATTGAAAAGACTTAAACCCTCTATCACAATAAAAAATATCAATTGCAAGTCCCGTATGATGATCACTATATCCAGGATATGGTAATGTCTGATTGATACGTTCCACAGCCTCTAACACTATTTCGTCAATGCCACTTTTATCCTGAATAGGCTTTGATATGACATCATCAATTGGATAAGATGGATTTAAACCTATATCTTTCATAAGTGAAACAACATTATTTTTAGCAGTTTCTCGCATTGTTCGTAACATTTTTATTTTACGCTCATCTATAAAAACCTTAGTAAATTTGTCTATTTCAACAGGATAACGGACATCTTCGATTTCAAAGAACATGTCGTCTGGAGTATCTTCATCATAATAAATCCCCATATCATCATTCATAACTTTTTCAAAAAAATTACGCGCCTCTTTTAAAATTTTTTCACGATTTTGTTTCATTTCTTTATCTACATAAATTTTAATGAGTTCTTCAAAAAAAGCATTTTTTTCTTAACTCTATATGATCGTTTATGCTTCTATATCCTTGTCCTGAACTAATTCGGAAACTAAGCTCTGAATGACCTGCTTTTTCGGCTTCAGAAACCATACGTTTATAATCGTCCACCATTAATGGACTGACCACAACTTTCTCTTTAATCCGGGATTTTGAATTTCGACTAAATTACGAACACAATCAGCAAGCGGAAATGTTTTGTCACATGCCCTTAATCTAGGATCAAATCTTGCAGCCTCCATGTAAACTTCTTCATTATTTGCATAAGCTTTGTTTGCAAAAGCAAATGCTCCCATGGCGATTGTACTTATAGCAATTAGCAATAGCTTTTTGAATTTCATATATTTCTCCTTTAATATTTAAATATAGATGCTGTGTATATCATGGCAATCGCATACGACTATATACCACTATTTTTTATAATACATACAAATTAATAATTCATATAAAAAGAGGAATATTATCCACAAAATCTTGCAAAATCATATCTACTTTTTACTGCTTTATGAGCTGTTTTTTATTTTCATACTATCGATCCACTCTGATACAGTCATTCCATAAATAGTGTTGAGTAACCTATAAACAGTTTGGTAGTTTTTTCCCTTTTTCAATATAGCTTCATTTTTATTTTTTAGGTTTTTGCAAAATGTCAGTTGACTCTATTTTTACAGGGTTCGCAGGCGAATCCTTACTGCCTTCTTTAACTTCTGCATTCGCAATTTTATCTACGACATCCATGCCTTTAACTACTTGACCAAAAACCGTGTAACCTCCATCTAAATTAGGAGATCCACCCTTTCTATAAGTTTCAATAATTTTTTCAGGATAATCATCTGATAACAATCCATCACTTACATCTTGATTGTTTTGATTGATAAAAAATTGACTTCCATTTGAGTTTGGCTGGCCCGTATTAGCCATAGACAATGCGCCCCGAATATTATAAAGCTGCTTGGAAGTTTCAATTTTGAATCCATTTCCAGAATCTTTCTTGCCATCCTTTCCTTTCCAAATGGACTCTCCTCCTGTACCGTCCCCCTTAGGATCGCCTCCTTGAATCATGAATTCTTTAATTACGCGATGAAAAACAATACCATTATAGTAGCCTTTTTCTATATGCACTACGAAATTCTCAACAGCTAAAGGAGCTTGCTTAGGGAACAATTTTACCTCTATCTCACCAGCGCTCGTTGTCAACTTCACCAAATATTCATCCACTGTAATTGAATCATTCAATTGAGGTAAATCTAGCGAATTTAAATCAACTTTTTTCTCTTTTGATACCGAAGTACTCGACGTTTCCGTTTTTTTATCCTTACTACCGCAAGAAGTAAGTAAGGCTAATGATAAAGAGCTTAATGCAAGTACAGTAATCATTTTCTTGTTATTCATTTAAATAACTCCTTCATTTTCAAAATTCTTCTCATTATAACAAAGATGAATCCTGCATTTCCACCACAAAATTTGCCGAAAGCAAAATTAATTTAGCAGACGAAACTCTCTTTCGTAATGCTTTTTCTAAGGCTAAACGATAAAGCAAAATCTGCCCTTGATAACGATTCTTCACTTCTTCAAGCTCCTCTTTCATAGGCACAGAAGACAAGCGATCTGTTTTGTAATCAAATAAGAGTACATCTTCCCCAAAATCAATATACCCATCCACAATACCATGAACTAATACCTTATCATCAGAAGCATCTGAATAATTAGTATAAATCTTACTAGGAGAAATCAACATTGAAAACGCTTCTTCTCGATAAACATTCTCATGATGCCTTAACAATAATTGTCCAAATTCTGTCTCGAAAAAGCTAACTACTTTTGCAATTTCAACTTTTTCAGCAACCTGTTTCGTCAAAACACCTTCTTTCACAAAATGCTGTAACAAATTTATAAATATCTCTCCCGTAGGCTGCACAGCCAAATCGACTGTTTGCAATAGTAAATGTGTCGCAGTTCCAACCATGGCAGGCGTTATCTTCTGTATGGAAGAAGATTCCAAAAATTGAGGAGTAGCTAAACCTCTACGAACATATCGATTAGACGATGACTTCTTTGAAGCCAACTTCAACACTTGATCAGGCACTCCAAACACTTGCTTCATCTCCGAAACGGATTGATAACTAGCTGTTTGTGTCGCTGCTACATGGGGATAACAAAATTCCAATCGCCTTTTTGCTATACGAATTTCTTCTGCATAATCTTGAATCTTCTCTTCACCGATGTTTAATTGATCAACATCTCTTGCCTTCAGTTTCAATTCTTTTTCATAAAGTTGAACCGAATTCACATTCGTAATCTTAAAATTGGCTGGATGAAATTTAATTTTAGAAACTTCCGCTGCTTCTCTTTCTGAAGCCAACCATTCACCATTCCTATGCCGAATCAATGTCATCATCAACAAATCCATAAAATTCTGTGTTTTTAAGCGCATTTCCTTTGATAAAACAATCTCTTTTGATGATGCACAACTCGTCCACTTCGCTAAAGAATTCTCCCAATTTTTTAAAGAACCCACCAGAAATAATTTTTGTTCCGCTCGCGTCATCGCCACATAAAATTTCCGATATTCTTCCGATAGCAACTTTTCCTGCTTAATTTGCTTCATCATCAAAAACGGCAAACTTTCGTACTGAAAACAAGTTTCCAAATCAAGATAACAAATTCCCAGCCCCAAATGTTCATCCATCACCGTATCGCTGGACAAATCACGTAAATTAAATTTTTTACTTAGATGAATGAGAAAAACAATTGGAAACTCTAGCCCTTTTGACTTATGAATGGTCATTATTTCAACCACATTTTCATTCGTTGCAAACACTGGTTCTGCTAAATCTTTCTTCTTTTCCTGCATCTTCTGAATAAAACGTACAAACTGAAATAACCCTCTCGCACCATTTTCTTCAAACTGCGCCGCTCGCTGTGCAAGCGCATGCAAATTATCCTGACGTTGCCTACCATTTCTTTGAGCACCTACAAAATCTAAATACGCACTGGTGGAGTAAATATCCCAAATTAATTCCGCAAGCGATGTCTTACGCGCCATCATTCGCCACTGATCAAGTTGTTCTAAAAAGCTAGCAATTTTTGAATCCGTTTTTGCCTTTCTTTTTACCGCCTCATAAAAATAACCTTGCTTATCTTGTAAACGAATCTCTGCCAGCTCTATTTCACTCAAGCCAACGATAGGTGAGCGCAAGACACTTGCCAACGGAATATCCTGATATGGATTATCGATAATCTGAAGTAAACTCATCATTGTCTGTATTTCCGTCGTCTGAAAATACGTATTCGCATCCGTCACATGATTAGCAATACCATAATGAGTCAAAATTTCCTGAATTTTTTTATTCTCACTTTTAGTAGATGTTAAGATCACAATATCGCCATAAGTAACAGGACGAAAACCCTTCTTCTTACCATCCCAAATTTCAAAAGATGAATCGATCAATTCGCTAATTTTCTGAGCTGTTAAACAAATCTCTCCTTCAACAGAGCCAATTTTTGAGTCTATCTCTAAATCTTCCTCCACTTCCTTTTTTGTTTGATCCCTTTTAAAATCTGCTCCTTCATTTTCATCAAAAACAACCGAGTCCCCTTGCTCGTACAATAAAATCTCTGGATGAAAATTCTCTGACTCTGGAAACTTGGCTCCCGCTACTAGCTCAACTTCTCTGCTATAAGAAACCTGTCCCATCTCTTTGTCCATCAACTGAGAAAATACGAGATTGATAAAATGAATGATTTCCTCTCTTGATCGATAATTTTCTGCAAGTACAAGCAATCTCCCCACATCCTGATTTTGAAACTTATCAAAACACTCCATAAAAAGGGTGGGATCTGCTAAGCGAAAACCATAAATAGACTGCTTTACATCCCCAACCATAAACTGATTATCGTTACGACTAACTTTCGAGAGAATTTCAACTTGCAAACGATTTACATCTTGATATTCATCAATCAAAACTTCAGAAAATCTTTTTTGATAGTAATCTTGTGCCTCCCAAAGATTTTCATCATTTTTGGTATTGAGAATTTTCAATGCAAAATGCTCTAAATCACTAAAATCTAACAAATGATCTTCTTCTTTCTGTTGTTGATATCCTTGATAGAAATGAAGTGTCACACTTGCTAAATAAGATACTAATCCCTCAGATTGTTTTAGAATCCTCCAATGATAAGAATCTCTTCCTAAATAATTTTCATAATTTGCAATCTTCTTTAAATTCTCCTTCGCACTCTCCCAACTTGATTTAAGTGCCATCACCTCTTCATAATTTTCTTCTTTTTTACTAAAACGAAATGCAGAAAATTTAACCATCCTTAAAGCTTCATCCCACTCTTCCAGCTTATTTTCTTCTAAAAAATGAGCTGCTCTTCTCACCCACTGCAACTTCTCTTCACACATTTGAATCAACTTAAGATTTCTCGTGCATTCTGCATTTTCAAAAAGCAACTGAAACTCAAAGCAACTGCGCTCTAATTTTGCCAGCAAAAATGGTTTCATTAATTTTTGATAGATTGGAGAAGATACAGGATCACCTTCCATCTTATAAATTTTAGAGAGTGACTGAATCCACACACGAGGATTCGAATCCACACGAGCAAACTCATATAATTGAAAAACAATATCACGCAGCCCTTCGTCCGATTTATCTGTAGAAAAATTTGAAATCAAGGATTGGAAATTTTCCGTATCTTCTCCCTCTAACAATCGTTCGGACAAACGATTCCAAACCTCTTCTTTCGCTAACTCAATTCCTGTCTCATCCGTTTGCAGACGAAAACTTGGATCCATGGGCACAAGATGAAAAAATCTATGAATCACTGTTAAACAAAAGGCATGAAATGTAGAAATATTTGCCAAAGGTAACTCTTGCAACTGCTTGGAAAAATGAATCTTCATCTCCAAAGTTAAATCGTCTTCTCGAAGTTTCTTTTCAATCGCTACTTTTATACGAGATTTCATCTGGCTTGCAGCTGCTTCTGTAAACGTAACAATCAGTAACTCATTCACTCCAGTTCCTTGCATCACTTTTTGAATAACACGCTCAACCAAAACACTCGTCTTTCCAGAACCTGCCGAAGCAGATACCAAGATATTTTGACCGCTCTCATAAATTGCTTGCCACTGCACCTCAGAAAAATGAGTTCTCTCCTTTTGATAAACTGGAATCATATGCTGGTAAGTCCTCCTTTGAAATCAAGAATCTTGTGTTTATTCGTATTACCTCTAAGATCCTGTTTCACGATTTTTAATTGTGAAACAGACCCTGATGTCGGAAGTACTTTATCTTCATGCATTATCCCTCTCCAAAGTTTCTTTCATCCTTTGCAAGATCACTTTCTTTTTCTCGCGTCCAAATTTTTCCATCCTTCGATACTCATTTTCTTTTAAAGTTGCATCAAACTTACATACATTTCGATATGAACAATATTGGCATGCTCTCTTATCTTTGCTCTCCATCAAGGGATTTAGTGCAATCTCTCCACTAAGAATTTTCTCTGCTGCCTGAACAAAGTTTCGTTGATTAAACCAACGAATGAGCTTAAATTCATCAGGTGTGTATGCGTTCGCTGCTGTTGCTTGATCCATACTTCCATCTTTTTTCAACTTCAGCGGATAAACCTGTGATTTTTCACCAGCAACAAGCGTTTGATCCAAATTAATCAGAGACTCATCATGAATCAACATCCCTTTAAAACGAAATTCATTGAAAAGCAACTCCGAAAATTTTTCCATCTCTTGTCCTTCGTATTTAATTTTTGGAGAATAAACATGCAGATAGAAACTCCCTACTGGACGAAGCAAGTTTCCAAAAAGTTGCTGACTGCTTTGGGTTGCAATATCCAAATAAGTAACCATCTGCATCGCCGTTCCATAATACACACTAGCCAAATCAAAAGATTGATTGCTCGACTTATAATCCACAACTGCCAATCTCTCACTATCAATGTCCAAGCGATCAATTTTTCCGCGAATAAAAAGTTTCGCTCCATTTGACAAAGAAAAATTCATGCCTGAAATCCCTCTTCTCACTCCAAGCTGACCAAAAAGAACTTCTGTCGCAGAGGGTTGTAAGCTCATTCGTTTATTTTGTAGACTCATAGCCCACAAGGCTCGTTGCAAGGTTTGTGATAAATTTTTTGCAATCATTTTCATACGAGCACTACGTTTAAAAACGGCAAACGGTGATTCTTCCAAAACTCTCGCAAATGAATCTTCAGAATACTGCTCTAATTGAATCTCTGACAATTCGGACAAAGAAATTTGTTGAGCAATCAATGTCTTAAAGAAAACATCTAGTACTTCATGATAAAAACTGCCAGCAATGGCCGAATTAAGTTCGAAAACATCCCGTTCCTTCAACTGCAAACCACTGGTTAAAAAGTATTGATATTCACATTGATAAAATGTCTCAAAACGCGACACAGAAGCTTGTAATTTCTTTCCATACAAAGATTCAGCCAAATCTCTTGGTAAGTTTTCAGGCACATTTTTTGATGACAAGCTAGTAAAAACTTTTCTTGCTAAATCCCCTAGTTCACTTTTCATCAATAAAGTCTGCAAATGATTCCAAAATCTCGCGGGAGATATGGATAAGTCCTGCTGCTGTTGCAAAATATTAACCAGATCAGTTAAAAGAGCACGATACGTCGAAATATGAGGCAAAAGATTTACTCCATCTTTCTGCAAAATTGACGGTGCAGAAATTTTTTGAATTTCAATGGATAAATCAGCTGCCATTTTCTTAAGATATGGCGATAAATGAATTCCTACACGCTCCTCTATGTTTGTTGAATATGAAAAATACAGTCTTTTACTTGCGGATAAAAGCAATCGGTACATGAGATAAATCTCATTTGCATTGACCCGCTCCACATTCTTTAACCCACTTGCAGCCAAAATGGGCAAATTTTCTCGCAATAATGCCCGCTCTTCCTGTGAAAGTAAACTGGTATTCTCCAACACATGAGGTAAATTATCCTCATTCGATCCAAGGACAAAGACATATTTTGCCTGCGCTGGACGTGCTAACTCCATGCTTGTCACTTCAACCTTATCAATCATTGCCGGAACGACTCCAAAACTCATCTCTTCTAACCCGGTCGAGAACAATTCCATAAATTCTACTAAATCAAAGATGGTATCACCAAAAATTTTGACATACTCATCCAACAAACGAACAAACGCATTCCACGCCTGGTCAAAATGTACCGCTCGTTCTAAATTTCCCTCCGAAACTGCCTGGTCACGGAAGAATAATAATTGCTGATCTACTTGTACTTCTAACAAAAACTCATAGAAAATTTGTGCTGCTTCTTTGCAAGTACCTTTTCCTGATAAGTCATCAAGTTTATCCCAAAAAGGACATAAAGTTTTTTGAACAAATGAACGAACACCATTTACTTGATTTTCTAATTGATGATTTTTATCACCTTCTTCTGAATTGTAAGTCACAAAAGACCAATCACCATCCAGCATCCAATCAGCATGCTCATAGCCATAACGTAAAGCGATATTTTCTGTCACATCTACCGCTTCACGAAATGCCTTAAGATTCTCATAACATTCCTTTAAACTCTGTTCTTCATCTCTTTTTTGCGGCACTAAAAACTCGGTCCGAAGAAGGCGAAACACATCTTCATAACGAAAATAATATTTCTTAACAGAAAATAAACTTTGCAAAAACTCTACAAACGGATGTTGTCTCATTTTCTGATCTTTTCCACTTATAAAAGGAATTTGATGAGCTTGAAAGATAGGTTCCATCAAACGAGAATAAGTATTTAAATCTCGTGTTAAAATAACAATTTCCTTAAAACGCACTTGGTCCTCAACTGTCAGTCGATAAATTTCTTTCGCCACCCATAACACTTCCCGAAAAGGAGAATTCGCTTGTATAATCCGAAAATTATCTCCTGAAAAGGATTTATAGACTTGATCCTTCGAAAAATCATTCGCAGTTCGCCAATATTCCTCTAAACTTTTGATCGAAGAGGACAACTTATGTTCTTCTTTGATCCATACATCAAAAAAAACAGGCATTTGGTGGGTTTTTGCCAAATTTAAACACTGCTGATACAAAAGTTTTGAATCATAGAAAAGATCACTCTCAATAAGCGTTTCCGAAACATTGACAGAATCCGTAATCAAGGCAATTTTTACTTGAGATTGAATCATTAATCTTTCCACCAACTGCAATTCTAAAGATGAAAAATGCGAATATCCTGAAATTAAAAAAAGAGTTTCTGATAAATCAACGTCTTTTAGAAAAATGGCTAAATTCTCCAATACACTTATTTTCTCTATTCCGTAACTTAACAAATTTTGTTCATATGTATCAAAAATCAACTGCAATTCTTGTAGTTTAAGTCGTGTAGCCTTCTCATTTTCAGCAAATTTCTCTGTTGTTGCTAAAAGTAAATCTCCTTCAATTCCTACAACTGCAAACTCTTCGTACAAGCTGACTAATTGTTTAAGAAAACCAACTTTAGTGGTTTCTCCTCGGTAAATCGCAAGTCTGCTTTCAACTTCTCGCAAAGATTTCTTCATCACCAAAATACGCCCCATATCGCTAAGATAATCATTTACCGAATAGGACGTGTTCTGTAAAAAATACCAAGCCAAGCGAGAAAAGCTAAGCACCTGTAAGCGTAAATTTGCAAAAATCTCCGAGGATCCTGTTAACGCGCCAAATTGAGTCAGCAAAGAAACCTCCAGCTCAAATTTAGAAGAATTAGGAACAATGTAAGACACCCGGTGACTCTCACTTTTCGCAAGCCATTCCTGCGCCTTTTTCAATAGAGCGATTTCATGATTCTTTTCACCTGTTCCTAAAAAAAATTGCAGACTCATGCTTTACCTCAATCACTTTTCTCTATTTTTAATATTGCATCCTCCTGTTCAGTACTAAAAATCTGTTAATTGTCTTCATAACAAGTTTTTAGTCCATTTTTGCAATTATTCCATTAACCAATCAATCACATTAACAATAGGAATTCCTTCAAATTCAGTCTGATTTACTGATTCATTAACAATGATCATTTTTTTATAATAATCATCAGAAAAGTTAGAGATTTTATGAAAGTTTTGCGACAAATTGAAAATTACTTGTATATGCAGATTTTCATAATCTTTTTTTGCAAAAAAAATTTTGTTTATATGATTATTGTCAACACTAACAGAATATCCTCGATACAAAAGCTCAATATAAATAGTATTTTCAAATTCTAAAACATAGTTATCATTTTTTTTGTTTAAAATAATACGCTTAATTCCATTATCTACAATATAGTATCTACTTTTATTTAAGGATCCATTTTTCATTAAATTATTACCACGGATATGGTAATAAGAATTATAAAAAAGAAAGAAATTTTCCATAAATTTTAAATATATAAGCATTGTAGAAACTGATATTTTTGCTTTCGAAAATAATTTAAAATCATCTACAATATTTATAACTGACATTAATTTACCTATGTTATTTGAAATTAAATAAATAAGAAATTCTAAATTAAAGTTTTCTATTTTATTAAAAACATAAATGTTATTCAAAAAAACAGTCTCAAAAATACCGAGAAGAATCTTTTCTTTCATGCTTATATCAGACAAAACAACCGCTGGAAAACCACCATAAAACATATACTCTTCAAAATAACTGGCCAACTCTCGTTTATCAAAATGATTTCCTAATTTTATATGCACAAATTCCTTAAAAGATAATGGAAACATTTGGATTTCAATGCATCTTCCTGACAAATAGGTAGCAAGTGGACCAAGCAACACTTCTTTATTACTTACTATTATTGTAATATCACTATCAAAAGAACTACTGATCACTTTTTGCCAACCATTCACATACTGAATTTCATCAAACAAAAAGTACATCTTCTGATCTTTTACAGAATTTTCTTTCAAATACAAAAAAAGAGTCTTTTCATCTTGAATATCAATTGTATTATAATCTTCGAAATTTAAGTAAATAATATTTTTCGCATCTACTCCATTCTCTAAAAGGTAGTTTTTATATAACATCAATAAACATGATTTTCCACATCGATGTACACCTGTAATAATTTTTATGAATTCAGTATCTTTAAATTGAATAAGTTCATCTAAATATCTTTGTCTTTTAAACATAACAATTTATAACCTTACTTCCCAAAATGTAATTACTAACAAAGCTTTTAATATACATTAGTAAGTATATATTAATTCAACTAAAATTCAAACAAATGGGTTAAAAACACATTACTTATTAAAGTGTAATTTGGCAATTTTATTTAGATGCTTTTCTTGCTCGTGCTGCAAGCTTTATTATTATCCGCTTGTGGTATTGCTACTTTAGCAGATTCTGCTTTTTTAATTTATTACTTCTTTATCTTTCTTTAATTTCAATAGAATTTCTTTAGCAATATCCATCGGAGTTTTTCCTTCCGTTTCAACAATCAGATCTGCCACTTCTTCATACCAAATTGTGCGTTCTTGATATAAATTTTCCAAGTTTTTGACTGAATTGTTCTTCTGTGATAAACGTGTGGCAAGTGGACGAATCGTGCAAGAATCTGTCTTAATTCTTTGAACAATCACAGAAAATGGAGTAGATAAATATACACATCTTAAGCTTTTTTTCAAAATTTTCCGATTAGACTCACATATCACAACACCACCACCCGTGGAAAGCACAACCTCTTTTCCAATTTCTTTTGCCAAAAGTTGCCCCTCTTTTTCTCGGAAAACACCTTCACCAAATTTTTCAAAAAAATAAGAAATCTGCATATTAAACTTTTCTGTAAATTTTTCATCCAAATCAATCCATGGAAGAGCTAATTCTTCTGCCAACACTTGCCCAACGCTCGTTTTTCCAGAACCCATAAAACCTACCAGTACAATCGCCATCTGCCTACACTTCCAATTTCTCTAATTCTTCAAAAAACATCGGAAACGAAACATTTACTGCTTCAGCGTGCTCTAATTCTACCATACCTTCTTTCACAAGAAGCGCCGCAATTTGCAACATCATTCCAATCCGATGATCTCCATGCGAAGTCACTTTTCCACCTCTTAATTCCGTCTTCCCGTGAATAATCAAACCATCGTCTGTCGACTTAATCTTCGCTCCCAACTTCGTCAATTCCAAAGAAACTGCATCAATTCGATTCGTCTCCTTCACCTTTAGCTCTTCCGCATTTTTAATCACGGTAACACCTTGTGCCTGCGTCGCTAACAAAGCAATAATTGGTAATTCATCAATTAAATGCGGAATAATCTCTCCACCAATTTCAATCCCTTTCAACTCACTAGTTTCTACCTTAACTTCACCAGTTTTTTGATTTCTATCTTTTGAAGGTGTTACACTTATTTTTCCACCCATTTCTACAATGACATCCAGTACTCCTGTGCGTGTTTCGTTCAAACCTACATTAGTTAATATTATTTGGCTATTAGGAGTAATTAATCCGGCTACCATGAAAAACGCTGCCGATGAAATATCACCTGGAACAATAATTTTTTGCCCATAAAGCTTTTGTGAACCCTTTAAGTGAATCTCTTTTCCGTTTACTACAATCTCTCCACCGAATTGTCGAATCATCTCTTCTGTATGATCACGAGTCTTCTCCTTCTCAAAAATCACACTTTCTCCCTTTGCTTGCAAAGCAGCAAATAACAAAGATGATTTCACTTGAGCACTCGCAATTTCCATCTGATAGTGAATCGGTTGAAGATTTTTTGTTCCGCAAATGGTTAATGGTGGAAATTCAGTACCACTTATACCCATAATTTCCACGCCCATTTCTCTTAATGGCAACATCACTCGATTCATCGGACGCTTAGATAACGATCCATCACCAAATAATGTAATTTCAAAATCACACCCTGCTAAAATTCCACACAACAAACGAATAGTTGTCCCAGAATTGCCCATATTAATCGGAAAAGGTGTTTTTTTCAACCCTTCAAAACCAACTCCATCAACAGAAATCACTTCTCCATTATCTTCAATCTTCACACCTAAAGACTCAAAAGCATGAAGCGTACTAAAACAATCTTCCGCACGCAAAAAATGATGAATCTCCGTTTTCCCCTTAGCAAGGCTTCCAAACATAATACTACGATGCGAAATAGACTTATCCCCAGGAACTTTCAAAGTCCCTTGAAGACCTTTGCTATTTATTTTCAATTTCATTTGTTTCGTATCCTTTCAAAACACATCTTATCATATTAACTAAACTGCCTTCCCTTACGAATCATTCCTTTTCTAAGGTAAGTTATAGAAGTATATAAAACCACTGCAATGATAATCCAAGTAAGAACTTCTAATGGCATATTTTTGACCAAGGTAGCTGCAATAAATGCGCCAATGGCACCACCAATCGCTATCCCTAAGGAAGTTACGCGTGAATAATCTCCTACTTTAATAAATTCAACACTCGCCACAGGCATCAATCCCGCGCATGAAGCCATCATAATTGGAAAAGCAATCATCGGATTTACACCTAACATGTAAATCATCGCCATACAAGGAGCATACAATCCTACTCCTGTGCTCATTAATGCCCCTAAAATAAAATTAACAACTATTGCAATCAATAATTTACCACCTGTGATTTCGGTTGCTTGATTCCCTTGACCTAAAATATCTAACATTTCTAAACGTCTTAAAATCATAAAAATAGCAGTGATCAATAGGGAGGCCCCCATGATCCATTGAACCTTTTGACTCGACAATTTTCGTACAATTCTTGCACCAATCATTGATCCAACCATAGCAGAAATAACCAATGAAAACAAAGTGAACGAAGCCACCTCCACTGCTGTGACTAAAATGATTGCTTCTACAAAAATAGGGATCGTGTGAGCAACATTTAATGTACCAGGCAGCAGACGATCATCTTTTAGACTCTTTGTTAAATTCAGCAACACAACGGTCGGCGCAAAAGAACCAATCCCTAAGGTATCTAAAAAATCTGTAATAAAGCCGATAAAACCCGCTGTAACGATCTTTCCTTCTTTTAAAAATTCTCTATTCTTTATCAAATCCCGCACAAAAAAGAATAGATAATAAACTAATGAAATACTTAAAAATCCTAGTAAAATCTGAACCATCCAAACACACCTTTCGCATTCAATCTCTGAAATCTTCACCGCTAAGAGATCATAAACAGACTCTAACATTAATAGATCAGAAATCTATATTACATCTCATCAGGAGCATCTACTCCTAAAAGTCTGAGCCCTTCTTTCAACACTGTTGCTACCGCAAAAACTAGCGCCAAACGAGATTGCTTTTCTTCGCTTTCTTCTAAAATTCGAACATGAGCGTAATACTTATTAAAGCTCTGCGAAAGTTGTAAAACGTGCTTTGCTATCACTGAGGGATTGAAACAATCCGCTGCACGCTTAACAATGGATGGAAATAGTTGCAACAATTTCACGATTTCCCAAGAGGAAGCATCTGCCAATGCATATTTTTTTGATCCCTCAAAAATAAAATTAGCTTTGCGCAAAATACTTTTTGAACGTGCATAAGTATATTGAATATACGGTCCTGTCTCTCCCTCAAAGCTAACCATTGCCTCAAGACTAAAATCGTATCCATTCATACGGTCTGTCTTCAAATCAAAAAACTTCACTGCACCAACACCTACTTCGTGCGCGACTTTTTCTTTATTTGGCAAACTACTATTTTTCTCATCAATCTGCCGCAACGCCCTTTCATCTGCCTCCTGAAGTGTCGATTCCAATAGAATTACATTTCCCTTACGAGTAGAAATTTTCTTACCATCTTTCGTTACAAGACCAAACGGCACATGATAAACATCATCTGCCCAGCCATAGTCCATTTCCTTCAACACTGCTTTTAACTGTTTAAAATGCTCCGCTTGCTCATTTCCGACCACATAAATACTCTTTGCAAAATCATACGTTTTCTTCCGATAAATAGCAGCTGCCAAATCTCGTGTCATATACAGCGTTGCCCCGTCAGATTTTTTAATTAAAGCAGGTATAAGATCATATTCCTCTAAATCGACAATTGTTGCTCCCTCAGATTCCTGCAGTAATCCTTTTTCTGACAAAATTCTCACTACCTCGTCCATCTTATCATTGTAAAACGCTTCGCCATTCATCGAATCAAAATTCACACCTAGCTGATCATACAAACGATTAAATTCAATTAACGACTCATCTCTAAACCATTTCCATAATGCAGTAGCCTCTTCATCTCCATGCTCCAACTTCAAAAACCACTCTCGTGCTTCTTCGTCTAGCGTTGGATCTTTCTTTACTTCATCATTTACACGTACATATAATTTCAATAATGCGGCAATCGGCTGCTCCTTCACAACCTCTTCATTTCCCCATTTCTTATAAGCAACAATGAGCATTCCAAACTGCTTACCCCAATCTCCAAGGTGATTGATTTTCACGGGATTATAGCCCATTTTCTCAAAAATCAAAGCAAGAGAATCGCCAATCACAGTGGAGCGTAAATGTCCTATTGAAAAAGGTTTGGCAATATTCGGTGAGCTCATATCAATAACAACGTTACGCCCATCACCTTCATCGAAATCACCAAAATGTGCTCCTTCATGTAAAATTTGTTGCAATACTTCTTGACTAACTTTTTCTTTATTCATGAAAAAATTGATGTAAGGTCCTATCACTTCCACCCTTTCAAAATCCTCTGTGACAATCTTTCCAGCAAGCTCATTAGCAACTATATTTGGTGCCTTACATAAAATTTTTGCCAAAGAAAAAGTTGGAAACGCTACATCTCCATGCTCAGGCGATTTGGGATTCTCCAACAAATCTTTTACTTCGCTCACAGTCAATGTTTCATCAAGAGCATTAACTAACGCTTGTGAAACGAAATCTTTTTCGTTCATCCTTCCAAACATTCCTTTCAAAAATCCCATCTTAAGATATATGAAAACATACTCAAATTAGCTTCTTTTGATGATAACAAAAAAAAACAACGCTGACTACTTGAGTAAAAAACGCTGCTATGGTAATCCTATTTTTATATTTGAAACTTTCAATAACAAATTTTTAAATGATTGAAAAATATTTAACCTTTTTCCTGCGATCTATAAACAACGAAAAACATAAGCATAAAGACATAGCATGGGAAATTATAGCTAAAGGCTGCAATTGAGCTTAATAAATAAAACAAAGTAAAAAAGATAAACGCAGGAAATATCGCATTTTCCCAAGATTCATTTTTAGAAATTTGCTTCTTTACGCTTTGCTGGTACATCACAGAAGAACGTCGTTGTAAAAATTCCCAAAGATTTTTCCACCAAATACCTACAATGCTCATAATTACTAAACCATATTTTGCAAGTAAGCCCAAAATAATAGATAGTACTGGAAAAAAACGCTCTGGTAGTAATGTATTTAAGTAGAATTTAGTTTGCCTCAAGTATTGCGGTATAAATTCTAACAAAAAAGGCGCAGTAAAATTGTCCCCAACACCAAAAAGGGGATAATGAATAAAAGTTCGCCAAAGACCGATAGTTCCTCCTGAACGTGCCATATCCCCATGGGCGGAAACGTATGAACCTAATTTTTTTAAAAGAAAATAATTAAAAATGTCCCTAAGATAAGTAATTTTCAAAATCAATAAGATACTAAAAGCTAGTCCCAAAATAATTCCCACACTTAATTTTACTTTTTGCTGTCCATTTAAGCCAAACCAACGATCATAAATAAACGGTAAAATCCATGCAATGATTGCCACACCGCATAGAATTAGTCCTGTTGTTGTTTTTGATACTACCAAAAAAAATAATGCCAACAAAAAAACGATCCAATTAAAAATAAACCCTGCTTTTTTAAATCTAGGAAAATAATTTACCTTTTTTAAAATGCCGGCCAAGGCAAACGGCAAGAAAACAATCGCCAGATGAGCAGCAAGATAAGCGGGTTCTTGATCCAAACCATTTAAACGAAACAGTGTTTCAACTGAACTTCCTTTTGCATAATTTCCAAGTCCTGGTTGATTCCAGCCCAATTCCAAAAATTGTCCAACAAAACGAACAATCGGTTGACAAAAGCCAACAGTCACAAAAAGAAATTGCGCAGATAGAATGAAAAACAAAAAAACAGAACTTAAATAGATGCCCTGTATAAATCTACGAAAACTCGTCTTACTTTCAAACAAATTGTAGAAAAAATAAAATGTTAAAATCACAAAAAGAATAAATGCTATAAATTTTTCAAAATAAAATGGAATAGTTCCGTAATTCATTTTAAGGAAATTGTAGCTCATCACAATAATCTGGCTCATAATAAGAACACAGATAAATGCTAAAATCTTGGGTGAAATGGGAAGTTTTAAATCTTTTTTCTTGGTAAGAAATTGCAAAACAAGCCCCAATAAAATAAACAGGCCAGAGAGTTGAGCAAAATTCCCAGGGAAAAATGGAAATATATCTCTCATGATCAAAGTCAAAAACATTAAAATAACTTCAGTCACAGGCTTTGTTCACCTCCCGGTAAGCTTTTTCTTTAAACATCACAACCAAAACGGAAGCACAAATACCAAAAATAAAACCATTCGCCAGCCAAACACCGTATTTCGTAGGTACATAACCCACCGATTTACTCGCTTTTTCTACTTTATATCGAGAATTTATTTCTGAAAATCTTTGAGCGAGCATATTGGAAATTATCACAACTGACCGAGAACTTTTATTACATACCTCTATCCTAAAAGACTTTGCATCATTACGCCAAATTTTCACCGTTCGCAGAATTTCTTCTCTGCTTAGGGGCACTCCCTGTTTGTAAAGTTTCCCTATAAATTCTTCATTTATCATCTTTTTACTATCAAAAATTTGCGCACGAGATTGATTTAATGACAAATTAGAAATAGTTTTCTCCATTCTCAAAACAGAAAAAGCAACCTGTTGTGTTGGATTATACATACGACCTAAAACAAAAAATAGAAACATGCAAAAACCTGTAAGTAAAAAAACAATGGAAAAATTTTTGACGATCAGCCGTAATAATCTTGAATAACTCAAATCCATATTTTTTCTCACCAAGTCAGTCAAAAAGAAGTCAACGCTGATCGACGACATTGACTTCCCATTTGACTGGCAAGTTGTAACATAAAACCGTCCACTGAAAAATAAAAAAAGACAAATCATCAAAATTCTAATAAAATGTTTAAAGCACCAACCCAAAACATTTAGGAGGAATAAAGATGAAATGCCT
>JAITQW010000017.1 GCA_031288715.1 Lactobacillales bacterium
ACTCGACACTTTGAAAATCAAAATTGGGCATCAGAGAAACAAAGTCGGCTCTCGGAGAACCTCTGCCAAAAGCAACAATTTTTAGATGCATTGTCGCCCGAATTTTCGTGACAAGATTACCTCTCCACAACTCAAAGCCTCGACATTCCCGACAAAACTGCCGAAAAACACATCGCAAAGTTCGTATAAAGTGAGTGTATAAACCATTGTTCACATGATAAATACAGAAAAGCAAAAGAAAAAGAAAAGTAAAATGCTGTCTTTTTTCGTTTTTTTTAATATCTACAATATAATTGAACTAACTGATTTACATTATTTTATTATTGCTATTGATATTTTTTTTAGTGCGCAAAGAC
This sequence comes from Lactobacillales bacterium, assembly GCA_031288715.1. Taxonomy (GTDB): domain Bacteria; phylum Bacillota; class Bacilli; order Lactobacillales; family Streptococcaceae; genus JAIRLR01. The sequence goes on from JAITQW010000017.1 coordinate 357, forward strand.
ACAACTGCTAATTATAATAATCAACATATTATTATCAATTATGCAACAATGCTATTTTGGCAGTTTTTGTTTCTGATATGCCTGAACAACACAATATGATAGACATTTTGGCATTAAAACTTCAATGGTACGAAAATTGTATATAAGTAAATACTACTGATGCGTTAAAGATGAAATTAAGTTTGCAACTCTTTGATTTTTTGATTTGAAATGAAAGTATCTTTGCATAAAACACATAAGGTATGAATAACAGATTCTGGGAATATTTGCATTCGATAAAACTTCTGTAAAAGAACTCCTTACCGAATTTCAAGTCAATCAAAATGTCAAGAAACAATTAGATTTATTTAGTGTTAATTTCTTAACGCATCAGTAGTAATAAGTAAACAATAATCATTTTAAAATTTATTTTATGGCAAATACGCACAATTTATTTCAGCAGTTTAATTCTGATTTGCAGATTACTGATATGAAAAGAAAAAAGATGATAACTTCACGCGATAGTTTGAGGGATAAAATCAGAAATGATTTTAGGAAAAATCACGATGGATATAATCCGGCATTTTATATACAAGGGTCATATAAAATGGGAACTACGATTCGGACAAAGGATGATACTTGTGATTTGGACGATGGTGTATATTTTGACAGTAATCCCGATAATGTTACTTGCACTACATTGCAAACTTGGGTTAACAGTGCCGTTGATGGAACGACAGACGACATTCAACACAACGAAAAATGTATTACTGTCAATTATAAAGGCGATTACAATATTGATCTGCCTGTGTATTTGTTCGATAAAAACAATGGTGAACACCCTTATTTAGCAGTAAAAAACGCCGATTGGAGAGAAGATGATCCAAAAGAAATGGTGGAAACATTTAACAATACAAAAGACAGTAAAGGACAACTACTTAAACTAGTTCGTTACTTAAAGGCGTGGTGCGATTATAAAAGAGAAAAAATGCCGAGCGGTTTGGCTGTAACAATTCTTGCAATGAATGATTTTCAAACAAACGATAGAGATGATGTCGCTTTGAAATATACGCTGGTTGAAATTGAAAAAACATTGAAAAAGAAATTTGAATGTATTGTTCCTGCTACACCTAATGATGATATTTTTGCCGATTATGACGAAACACGAAAAAATAATTTTTTGAATAATTTGTCTGATTTTATTACAGATGCGAAAAAAGCCGTTGATGAAGAAAAAAATCAGTTAAAAGCAGGCAAATTATGGCAAAAACATTTAGGTGATAGATTTCCTGACGGAGAAGACAAAGACGAAGAAAATGTAAATGCGAAAAGCGTTGCAGCTGTTGCAGGTACTTCAAAACCATATTATGCAGGATAATTATCTGTCTTTCATATCGCAGTTAAATAATGTTTGCCAAGAATTTCCGCATCTGCGGATAAAAAAGACATTGGACGCAAAACAATATCTGAAAGGAACTATAGAAGTATCCGATACGGAACATACAATTTCTAAAAGTTATTTAATTGAAATACATTTTACAGAAGGCTTTCCATATCGTTTTCCAAAGTTGTATGAAGTCGGTGGTGATATTCCTTGTGAGGCGGATTTTCATAAATATTCTGATAGTTCTTGCTGTATTACAGCATTTATTGATGAACTTTTTAAATGTAAAAACAGCATAACTGTATTACAATTTGTAAAAGAACAGGTTATTCCTTATTTAGCAAACCAATGGTATAGACAAATTACGGGAGAATACAAAAACGAATATTCTCATGGAGATAAGGGACAAGTAGAAGGTCTTTACGATTATGCTTTTGGAGAAAAGAAGAATAATTTAGGACGAAACGATGAGTGTTTTTGTGGCAGTAATAAAAAATACAAAAAATGTTGCCTAACAATTATTTCTAATATACAACTGATTGGAAAAGAAAGAATATTGCAATTTATAAACAGTATTTGATATGAAACGAAAATTATTTATTGGGTCCTCTCTCGAAGGAGGAAGTATCGCAGAAGAATTAAAAACAAAAATCCTCGAAGAATGTGGCGATTGGATTGAGCCCAAATTATGGTCAGAGGACAAAGTATTTACCTTAAATGAAAGTACTTTTCACAGTTTGATACAATCGTCTCGAGAGTATGAATATGGTATTTTTGTTGCAACCGCCGATGATTTAAGAAAAAAAAGATGGCATATAACGAAAACTATGCGAGATAATGTATTGTTTGAAGCAGGAATGTTTCTTGGTAGTTTAGGCTTAACTCGTGCATTTCTTTTGGTTGATAAAAAATGTGCATTACCTTCTGATTATGCAGGAATAACCTTGTCTATATACAACAAGACAAATTTAGAAAATAAAATATTAGAGATTATAGACAGTATAAAGGAAACACAAAATTCTTATAAATTTAGCATCATTCCTTCTGTGGCGTTGGCTGTTGGTTATTTTGAGAATTTCATTAAATTATTTGCAGAGCAACAAAAAAGTGAATTTGTGCTTAATGTTTTAATACCGAATAGTATTTCAGATATAAAAAATCAGATAGATATACATAAATCAAAGACAAAATCAGATAATTATGGTTCTGCAAGACCCATAATTTATAAATCTTATACGGGTGAATTATGGGATATTCCAACCAATTTATCTACCTTGAATAGTGTAATTGACATTGTAACTAATACTGTAGAAATTGGATATAATTCTAAAAAAGAAGAAAGGATACAGTATGAAATTAGAAATTTTGCTGGAACATTGGAATTTCTGATTTTCAAAAACCGCAAATGTAAAAACAATGTGATTGTAAAATATTTAGATATATAATAAGAAATATCCCCCAGTTCCCATAAATCCCTAAATCCCCAACGTAAGGGTTTAGGGGATTTTAATTTAGCGGTATAAATCATTTGTTGATGTGCCTCCGCACAAAACAACGCAGGTAAAGCGGCATTCCGCCCTCATTCACTTAGTCGGGAAAAAACATGCTTGCAAGGGTATAGACAAGCGGCTTAAAAAAATCTCCACACCTGCGCTACGCTCTATGTAGTATTTTTCCCCAAAAAACCTTGACAGCCGCCGCTACATTGCTACTGAGGGATGCAAAAATTTACAATCTTGACGCAGTGCCTGTGACTGTGGAGAAATGGTATCAGCTCGAAAATATTCGTGTTTATCACGATTTTTTCAAATTGTACTCAGATTGTTTCACTTAAGGCAATCTTTTCTCACCCCAATTCTCCCAACTTCTCAAAAAAAACCATACCTTTGTGCCCATAAATCTTTAATCCGGATGAGCGAGCAGGTAAAGCACGAGTGTGGCATTGCTATGATTAG
>JAITQW010000031.1 GCA_031288715.1 Lactobacillales bacterium
TAGGTAGTATTTTTTGAGGAAAAAGCACCTCAAAAAATCTCCACCTTTCCCTGGACAATGCTTAACGTGCTGATTAACTGAGTTTTGATGGGTGGACGGTTTTGAGTTACAATTTATATCAATGACACGTAGACACTTATTGAGTTTACTTTTTTAAGTGATTACGCTAAGATAATGAGGCATGTGAACAGCCTCTTTCTATTATTATATATAAATATTAAGAGACATTAGAATCAGATTTTTGTAAATCAAGTGAAGATTCGAAAGGAAGAAAGAAATGACAATTACGTTTGAAAAAACTGGTACTAATCGTGGAAATTTAATATTTTCGATTGATCGAGAAACCATTAACAAAGGATTAGACCAAGCATTTAATAATATAAAAAAACAAGTCACCGCTCCTGGATTTCGTAAAGGGCACGTTCCGCGCAAAATATTTAATCAACTGTATGGGGAAGAAGCATTGTATGAGAAAGCTTTGGACGCTATTTTACCGAATGCTTATGAAAATGCTGTGAAGGAAGCCGATGTAAGTCCTGTGGTTAAGCCTAAAATTGATATTGAAAGCATAGAAAAAGGAAAAGATTGGGTGATTAAGGCAGAGCTTGTTTTAAAACCTGAAGTGAAATTGGGAGACTATAAAGGACTTAAGATTAAAAAAGAATCTTCTGAAGTAACCGAAGAAGAAGTGAACGAAAAAATCGAAGCAGAACGAGAAAAATTGGCAGAATTAGTTATGAAAGAAGATGATCCTGCAGTGATCGGAGATACAGTTGTTATTGATTTTGATGGTTCAATTGATGAAAGCCTTTTGATGGTGGAAAAGATGAGAATCATTCATTGGAATTGGGTGGAGGACAATTTATTCCTGGTTTTGAGGATCAAATAGTAGGCCACAAAGCAGGAGATCGTTTCGATGTGAAGGTTACTTTTCCAGAAGAGTACAATGCAAAAGATTTAGCTGGAAAAAACGCTGTATTTGCGACAACGGTTCATGAAGTAAAAGCAAAAGAACTTCCAGAATTGGATGATGAATTTGCAAAAGATGCAGATGATGAAGTACAAACACTAGATGAATTGAAAGCTAAATATCGCAAACAATTAGAAGAGATTAAAACTAAAAATGTTGAATCAAAATTTGAAGAGGAAGCGATAAAAAAAGTTGTTGAAAATGCAAAAATTGTTGAATTGCCTGAAGAGATGATTCATGAAGAAGTTCATCGTATGGTGGACCAATTCTTGGCGCAAATCAAGCAACAGGGAATTTCTCCAGAGAAGTACTATCAAATTACTGGAACTACAAAAGAAGATTTACATCAACAATATGAAAAGGAAGCCGGTGATCGAATTCGTACAAACTTAGTTATTGAAGCAATTGCTGTTGCTGAAAGTATTGAGGCAACTGATGAAAGTGTTCAAGAGGAAATTAAAAATTTATCAGAGCAGCATAATTTACCTATTGATCAAGTAGAGAAGTTCTTATCAAGAGAGATGATAGAGCATGACGTAAAAATGAAAAAGGCGTTGAAATTAATTACAGATTCTGCAATCGAAGAATAGAATTTTCTTATATATTGTACTAAAAAAGACGGAGGACTTTTTATGATAAAGTTTTCCGTTTTTTGGTACACTGTACAAGGACATTATACGTCGCAAAGGTAGGATATGTTTTTTTATGCAGTAATAAATGAAAAAGGAAGTTTTATTTTATGAAAATTATAAGACAGTACTTATTAAGTACATCGAATTTTTTTAAAGATACTTTTCGTTATTTACGAGATGTCATTGTGATTCATTTAGCGATCGTTTTGTTTATTATTCCTGTTTTGTTGAGGTATTTTCGTTTTTTAATTAGCTCAAGTAGTTTACGTTTTATTTCTATCCAAACTATCAGAGAATTTTGGAGTAGTGATCCATCTGTTCTTTTAGGGCTAGTGCTATGTTGTATTTTATTGTTAGTAGTTGTCTATTTTGAATGTGTTTTTTTGTTACTAAGTATGTATTTTATTAAGAAAAAAGTAGTGATTAGAATTCATACTTTACTTTGGGCAACGGTATTAGAGATGCAAAAAATACGTCCGGGATGTTTTTTATTTTTTTTCTTCTATTTTTTTCTAATTCTGCCTTTTGGCGGACTTGCTGTTCATTTAGATGTTTTGTCAGTCATAAAATTACCACCGTTTATTATGGATTTTTTCTTTTCAAATCGACGTGTTCTACTTTATAGTTGGGCTATTTTTTATCTATTTTGTACATACATAGGTATTCGTTGCATCTTTGTGATACCTAAAATGGTATTAGAAAATCGTCATTTAAAATCTGCCGTTTATGAAAGCTGGAAAATTACAAAGCAGAGCTTTTTCCGTTTGATTTTACAATTTTTTGTAATTACTTTAACCATTTTAGGAAGCTATTCTTTGATTGTTTTTTTATTAATTCGGAGTCAACAGTTAGTGGAATTTTTATTTCCTTCTGGGGCGTTTGCTTTTGCTTTCGTTGTGATGACTTTATTACAAATTGCTTCAATTCTTAATCTGGTTTTATCTACGGCCATGGCAAACTATATCATTTTCGATTATTTAGAAGAAGAAGGAAAGCTTCCTGATGTACCTTCTTGGTTTCCTCAGAAAAAGAAAGCGATATTTTCGTCTGTTTTTAGCTTTATTTTGATTTTGTTGGTTTCAATAATGAGTGGATCTTTTCTTGGATATTATGATGCAGAATATTTAAAAAATGACAGTTTGTCCATGCCGTTTTTATACAGTCATCGAGGGGTAGAAGGCAGTTATGGGATACAAAATACGATTCCAGGTTTGCGAAATGTGGCAAAGTATCATCCGGAATTTGTAGAAATTGATGTTCAAGAAACAAAAGATCACTATTTTGTACTTATGCACGATAAAAATTTGAAAGAATTATCTGAACAAGAAGTAAGTATTGGAGGATTGACTTTAAAAGAGGTGAAAAGACTAACCGTAGAGGAGGGTGAGCAAGAGGCTGAGATTCCCACTTTAGATGAATACTTAAAAGTAGCTTCTGAATTGAAACAAAAGGTGATGATTGAGCTGAAAATTTATCAAAAATTCTCTCCTGCTATCGTTGAGCGTTTTTTGAAAAGATACAACAAAGAAATTTTACAGAACAAACATCGTATACAGTCATTGAATTATCAAGCTGTAGAAGAGATGAAGCGTATAGATTCGAGAATATATGTCAGCTATATTTTACCGTTTAATTTACTAGGGCCACCAGAAACGAATGCAGATGCGTATACAATGGAATTTTCTACATTAAACTCAGGTTTTATCGCAGAGGCTCATAAATTAGATAAACAAGTTATTTCTTGGACAGTGAATTCAAAAAAGAATTTTTTGCGTATGCGCTCCTTGGGTGTAGACGGAGTGATCACGGATTCTGTAAGAGATCTGCAGAAATATTTAGGTGAAAGTCCGAAGAGATTATCTTATTCTGAGAAACTGTTTATTTATTCGTTAGGACTAGACTTACAGTAGTGTGTTAACAGGTTCTAAGATAAATTGATCGAAAAATAAGTAAGTTTAAAAAGTTCTCGGTTATGCTTTGAAGTGTCTGTCAGGGGAAACCGAGAATTTTTTGACGTTCATAAAATGAAAAGGGTAGGATAAAAAAGTTTAGTTGTCATGGTACAATGGTTGAAATAGCAAAAATTTAAAGATATTAGAAATTTAGTGAAGTATAAGGAAGGCAATGATGGAATGCGCGTACGTGCAAGTGTAGCAAAAATTGTTGGGAAGAGCATCCAGTGGGGGTTGCGAACTTTTTCTAAAGGTGGAAGTTCGCTACCTGGGAAATTAGCATTAAAAATTGACCCTAAGATTCTAGATACATTGGCAAAAGATTATGAAATTGTAGTAGTTACAGGAACTAATGGCAAAACTATGACAACTGCGTTAACGGTAAATATTTTACGTCAAAGCTTTGACCAAGTTTTGACAAACTCTACGGGAGCAAACATGGTTCAGGGAATTGTTTCATCATTTTTAGAAGCTAAATCACAAAAAGGGGTTAAAAAGTTTGCGGTTCTGGAAATTGATGAAGCATCATTATCAAAAATTGCTGAACACATCAAACCAAAACTGTTTGTTTTTACAAATATTTTTCGTGATCAAATGGATCGTTATGGAGAGATTTATACCACATATCAAATGATTTTAGATGGAGCTTCTCGAATTCCTACAGCAACTATTTTGTGCAATGGAGATTCTCCATTATTTCACTCTACTACCATGAAGAATCCGCAAAAATATTATGGATTTGATCACCTGCCCGATCAGGAGCAAATGGCGCATTACAATACTGAAGGGGTATTGTGCCCAAGATGCCAAAATATTTTGCATTACCATATGATTACTTATGCGAATCTTGGAAAGTATTATTGTCCGAACTGTGGATTTCATCGTCCACCTTTAGATGTTCGCTTAAGCAAATTAGAAGAGATCACTCCTACTTCAGCAAATTTTATTATTGATGATGAAGAATACAAAATTGAAGTGGGAGGAATATACAATGTGTACAACGCTTTAGCAGCTACAGCTGTTGCCAAGTATTATGGAATAGAGTCTTCAAAAATTCGTGAAGGATTAAGAGTTGACGAAAAAGTGTTTGGTCGCCAAGAAATTATTTCAATAGATGGAAAGAAACTAACGATTATTTTGGTAAAAAATCCTGTTGGATTAAATCAGGTGATTGATATGCTTGAACTTTTATCCCATTCGTTTACACTTACCATGTTGTTAAATGCCAATTATGCAGATGGAATTGATACTAGTTGGATTTGGGATGGAAATCACGAAAAATTAGCCAAAATGCAGATTTTAAAAGTAATTTCTGGAGGAGAGCGAGCACATGATTTAACACGAAGGTTGCAAGTTGCGGGAATTGAAAAAGAAAAGTTAGTGGAAGTGAAAAGTGATTTCAATCGTTTATTAGCAGAAATAAAATCTGTTCCTACTGAGGAGGTTTATGTTTTAGCTACCTATACAGCTATGATTGAATTGCGGAAAAATTTAGCCAATACTGGATATTTAGAAGGAGGATTCTAAGGGTTTATTGGTAAATAGAAGATATTAGGAAAAACAACAGGATTTAATACCTAGTGATTTGCCGACGACTCTCAAATGTGATTATGGAAAATAATAATATAGACAATCACTCTCATTTTGAATTGATTTTAGGGCATTTATACGGAAATTTATTAAATACTTACGGAGACAACGGAAATATTTTGATATTCAAATACATTGGTAAAAAAATAGGAATCAAGGTGAATGTTGAAATGATTTCAATCGGAGATGATTTCGATGATGATAAAGTAGATTTGATTTTTTTTGGCGGTGGTCAAGATTATGAACAAAGGGTTGTTTCTAAAGATATTCAGAGAATGAGAGAGTCTTTGATTCGTTTTATTGAAAATGACGGGGTCCTTCTTTCGATTTGCGGAGGATACCAATTGTTAGGACATTATTATATCGAGGTAGGAGGACGCAAAGTTTGCGGAATCGGTGCACTTGATCACTATACTTTAAATCAAAACAATCATCGTTTTATCGGCGATGTTGAGATTGTAGATTCACAAACAGGTGAACATTACTATGGTTTTGAAAATCACCAAGGACGAACGTTTTTAGGTAAAGGTGAGCATCCACTTGGGGAAGTGATTGTTGGTTACGGAAACAATGGCAAGGACAAGGGTGAAGGTATGATTTACAAAAATGTCTATGGTTCTTATTTTCACGGTCCTTTGTTGGCACGAAATCCGTTCCTAGCTTATCGCTTGCTTATGCTAACTATTCAGCAAAAATATGGAAATGAGATTGATCTTCCTGCATGGGAGGAAATTAAAATTTAATTAGAGGATATACATCTTGGAGTAAAAATAATTCATCGCTGAAAGACAAGTGAAAAAGATTTTAGAATCTGTTAACGAATAATTATAGAGAATTCAAATATAAATTAGTTAATCGAAGGAATTTTTGGTACTTGGGAAAATAAATGGTTAATTTAAATCGGAGATAAGCTGTGCATCTTTATCAAATTCAAAAATATTAACGATTATCAACAAAATTTAGAGCTATTTTTTTTGTGCAGATTAGTATAGACTTTCTTTAAGTGAGGTATGTAAAATACTACGTAGGAGAGAAAAATGTATTCTGATTTAGAAAAATTGAAAAATACAACCATGTGGGATCCAAATTTTGAAAAAGCTGCTTGTGGAATGGGATTTGTAGCGCAAATTGATGGACGTGAGTCCCATAAGTTAGTTGATTATGCCCTAACCATGTTAGAACGTATGAATCATCGAGGGGGAACGGGTGCAGAGCCAGATACAGGAGACGGTGCAGGTATTTTATTGAGTATGCCAGACGAATTTTTTCGAGCAGAAGCTAAGAAGTATGGAATAACTTTGCCTAAACGTGGAGATTATGCGGTTGGGATGTTTTTTTTATCTAGGGATCATGAGCGAAAAGATGAGTTAGAGCAAGCAATCTCTAAGGATATTGAGCAGTTAGGTTACCGCTTACTATGGGTACGAGATGTTCCTTTTAATTTCGATGACTGTGGTCCAGGTGCTCAAGAAGTCATGCCTAGCTTTTTGCAAATTTTCGTTGAAAAACCGATGGAAGTTGAAAGTAATCGCGAATTTGAAGATCGTCTGTACCTTCTGCGTCGCCATTTGGAGAAAATTTACGCCGCTGATGAGTTTTTTATTTGTAGTCTTAGTTCAAATACCATTGTTTATAAAGGGATGCTTCATGCCTATCAAGTTCGCTTGTTCTATCCTGACTTATCAGATAAGAGAACGAAAGCAAAAATTTGTTTAGCCCATTCTCGTTTTTCAACCAATACATTTCCAAGTTGGGATCGTGCTCAACCATTTCGTTTTTTAGCGCATAATGGAGAAATTAATACCCTTAAAGGTGCACAAAATTGGATGTATTCTCATGGAGTGAAAATTTATAATGAAGAGAATTCAGATTCTGCAAAATTAGAAAATTGCATGGAATATTTGTATCGTGAAGGTCGAGAAATTCCGCAAGTATTGATGATGATGATTCCAGAGAGCTTTTCAGAAGAAGCGGGTCTAACGGACGAATTTTCTGCTTTCTATGAATATGCCACAAGTTTTATGGCTCCTTGGGATGGTCCTGCTGGATTGGTGTTTACTGACGGGCATCAAGTAGGGGCAGCATTAGACAGGAACGGTTTGCGTCCTTCTCGTTTTTCTTTGACCAAAGACGGGTTCTTAGTTGTTTCTTCTGAATCTGGAGTGGTAGATTTCAAACCTTCGCAAGTGGTAGATAAAGGAGTTCTTGGACCTGGTGAATTTTTACTTGTGGATACTATAAAAGGAACTTTTCAAAAAAATTCTGAAATAAAGCAAAAATATGCTCATAAACATCCCTATCGTAGGTGGTTAAATCAAGGAATGAAAACTCTTTCTTCACTGAAGTCTACAAAAAAATTTGAAGAAATTTCGTCTAGTGAATTATCTATTCTTTGGAAACTCCATGGTTACACGGATGAAGTGATTCGTTCAATGCTTCTTCCGATGGCTGAAAAAGGAGAAGAACCCGTCCTTTCAATGGGCTTTGATTCTCCTCTAGCTGTTTTAAGTCATCAACCGCAGTCATTATTTACGTATTTTAAGCAACAATTTGCTCAAGTTACCAATCCGCCTATTGATGCGATTCGGGAAAAATTAGTGATTGGAACACAGATGTATTTAGGAGGAAGTCATCAATCAGATTTTTGTGTGGATTCTCCTGAAAATTGTGTCAAACTAAAATTAGAAGATCCCATCCTTTCAATGGAAGATTATCAGAAAATTTTAGCATTAAGTGAAGAAAAATATCAGACTCAAATTGTTTCGACTTTGTATGATGTAGAAAAAGATATGCCGAATCGCTTACAAAAAGCCATTCATCGGATGTGTATGGCTGCAGAAGAGTTTGTAGACAATGGAGCAACGATCCTTGTATTGAGTGATTATGAAAAATATTCGAAGGGAAAAATGTCTATTCCGATTTTATTAGCAGTGTCTGCATTGCAGAATTATATGGTTGATAAAGGAAAGAAAGAGCAATTTTCGATTGTTGTAAATTCTGTTGAAAGCTTTGAAGTTCATCATTTTGCTGCGCTAATTGGATTTGGAGCCAGTGCAATTCATCCTTATGGTGCTTATTTAACCTTGAGAGAGTATGGATTTGAGAAAAATTTAGAAAATTATAGAAAAGCTTGTGTGAAAGGAATTGTAAAGGTCATGAGTCGGATGGGCATTTCGACAATGACTGGATATAAAGGTGCGCAATTATTTGAAGCAATAGGTTTGTCAAAAGACGTGATCGACAAGTATTTTATAGGGACAACAACACGTATTGGTGGAATCAATCTTCAGCAAATTGAAGCTGAGTATTTAGAGAGATATCATTTTGCATATGGAAAAAAGAGAGGCGATTTCTTGCCTTCTGGTGGAAATTTTCAATATAAAACAGACGGAGAACATCATCTCTATAATCCACAAACAGTTTATCAATTTCAACAAGCTGTGCGCTCGGGGAGCTATTCAAAATTTAAAGAATACACTGCTCGTATGAACGAAGAATCCTTGGATTATCCAACAACTCTTCGTTCGATGTGGATGTTTAACTCTAAGCGTGATAGTGTGAAATTATCAGAAGTAGAACCTGTAAAGAACATTGTAAAGCGTTTTAAAATTGGAGCAATGAGCTTTGGTTCTTTATCTAAAGAGGCACATGAATGCATTGCTGAAGCGATGAATAAGCTTGGCGGAAAATCAAATTCTGGAGAAGGTGGAGAATCACGTGCTCGTTTTAAAACGCAGGATGATGGTCGAAATTTAAATTCAAAAATTAAACAAATCGCATCTGGTCGTTTTGGAGTAAATGCGCAATATTTGATAAGTGCTGAAGAATTGCAAATTAAAATGGCTCAGGGAGCAAAACCGGGTGAAGGTGGGCAATTACCAGGCGAAAAAGTCTTTCCTTGGGTAGCTGAAATTCGTGGTTCTACACCTGGAGTTCGACTAATTTCGCCGCCGCCTCATCATGACATCTATTCGATCGAAGATTTGGCACAGTTAATTTATGATTTGAAAGCAATTAATCCTTATGCCAAGATCAACGTGAAATTAGTTTCTTCCACAGGAGTGGGTACCATTGCGACAGGTTGTGTAAAAGCAGGTGCAGATATTGTGGTAATTTCTGGATATGATGGAGGAACAGGAGCCAGTCCAAGAAATTCTTTGCGAGATGCAGGCTTACCGTGGGAAATGGGATTGGCTGAAACTCATCAAACGTTAACGATCAACCGTTTAAGAAATAGAATGATTTTAGAAACAGACGGAAAACTTATGACTGGTCGAGACATTGTAATGGCAGCATTACTTGGAGCTGAAGAATATTCTTTTGCGACATTAGCATTAGTTGCGATTGGTTGTGTGATGATGCGAGTTTGTAATTTAAACACTTGCCCTGTAGGAGTTGCGACTCAAAATCCTGAATTGCGTTCACTTTTTCAAGGAAAACCTGAACATATTAAAAATATGATGGTATTTTTAGCGGAAGAGGTGAGAGAAATCATGGCAGATCTAGGATTTCGAGCAATCGATGAAATGGTTGGGCATACAGAGGTGTTAACCCCACGTTTTATCGCTAGAGGAAAAGCGAAATCTTTAGATTTTTCACGCATTTTAACGCAATCTATTGGAATTGAACGAAAAGTTAAAGATCCATTTTTAGAAAAAAGACAATGGAAAGAATTGGATTTGTTTGCAGAAATGGCACTTTCTAGTAAGAAATCTGTAACGATTAAACGTAATATTAATAATGTTGATCGTGCAGTGGGAGCACGTATGGGTGGTTGGATTTCTGAGCGTTTTGGTAATAAAAGCGTGAATGAAGGGCAAATTGCCTATGAGTATAAAGGGATTGCGGGCCAAAGTTTTGGTGCTTTTGCGACGCAAGGAATTGAGTTGAAATTAATTGGTGAGGCAAACGACTATGTCGGAAAAGGTTTGTCTGGTGCACGCATTATTGTGGTTCCGCCTGAGGATGCAGCTTACCCAATTGGAGATGCACCAATTGTTGGAAATGTAGCCTGTTTTGGTGCAAATTTTGGTGAAGCATATTTTTATGGTCGTTCTGGTGAACGTTTTTGTGTAAGAAATTCGGGTGCTAATGTGATTGTAGAAGGAGTAGGTGACCACGGTTGTGAATATATGACTGGTGGAGTTGCAGTGATTCTAGGATCTACTGGTCGAAATTTTGCAGCCGGAATGAGTGGTGGAATTGCCTATGTTTACGATGAAAACGGTAATTTTTCAAACAAATGTAATCAAGAGATGGTTGATTTATATAAAATTGGTGAAACAAGTGGTGATGAAAAATTACGTGAATTGATTGAAAAACATTTTAATTATACAAATTCTAAGAAAGCGAGAAAAATTTTAGAGAATTGGGAGTGTGAAGTTCAAAAATTTGTAAAAGTTTACCCAACAGATTATCATGCAATCGTTGATTTGCAAGAAAAATATAAGCAAAAAGGTTTAGAAGGAGACGCTCTAATCGAAAAAGTTTTTGCAAAAAGTAATGATATATGATGGTATACGAATTTTACTTGCAATCTATAATGTCTATTTATGATAAGGATGCCCATAATTAATCATAAAACTGCGATAAATTTGCTCAATAAGGATGAGACGCATGAGTTGATGTGGAAATGTAAATTTTCCAAAGCTGATTTTTTCGTCACTACGTTTAAATACTTTTTCGCTAAGACCAAGAGAACCACCTATTACAAAGGTTATCTGACTTTTCCCGAAGATGCCAAGAGTGTTGATCTTCTGTGCTAAATCTGGAGATCTGTAAAGTTTACCTTCAATTGCAAGAGCGAAAACATAGTCATTGTCATTAATTTTTGCCAAAATACGTTCTCCTTCTTTTTGTTTCACTTTTAACATTTGCGCGGTACTTAGCTTCTCTGAAGTCTTTTCATCTGCAACTTCAAACAGTTGAAATTGAGTAAATCTAGAAAGTCTTTTTACGTATTCAGCAGTTCCTTGCATCAGATAATTTTCTTTTAATTTTCCAACGGATATGAGTTTAATTTTCAAAAATGTATACTCACCTTTCGACAAAAATTTTCGATAAGAGAAGAGGTCCATGCTGTAAATTTTCTCTACACTTCTATTGTATCCTATTTTTATTGAGATGCTTGCAAATTTAAGGAAGCTAATTTCTGCAGAGTATTTTATAGTAAATAAGGTATATAAGTTTTCTTTAAGGATTTTTTTGTAAGATAAAGAGGATATATTGTGAATAATTACGATAAAAAAGAAATATTTTAAAATCTTTTTCTTGCAGATTGTGTAAGAAGGCGATTAAAATAGAGAAGATAAAAAATGGAGGTTATATTAATGAGTGAGAGTAAAGGGAAAATATTTGGACTTGGATTAGCGGGTGGATTGCTGGGTGCGTCATTGATTTCTGGAGGGATCAGCGTTTTAAATGGTGATTTGTTTGGAACTAGGAGTACAATTGTAGAAGATGCTGGAAAAAACCGTGTAAGTAAAGAAGTGTTTAAGAATTCAACCAATGTAACAGAGGCTGTAAAAAAAGTTCAGAACACAGTTGTTTCTGTAGTCAATTTGCAGCCTCACTCTCCAACTCAATCTCAAGGGAATGGAGGCATGTGGTCAATCTTTGGTGATGATAGTTCGTCAGATGAAGCAGATGATTCGGGTGAATTGAAACCATTTTCCGAAGGATCTGGAGTGATATATAAGAAAGCTGAAAATAAAGCTTATATAGTGACAAATGCGCATGTTGTTGATGGTCAAAAAGGTCTTGAAATTATTTTAGCAGATGGAACAAAAGTGACAGGAACTTTAATTGGATCAGATGTTTATTCAGATGTAGCTGTTATTCAAATTTCTGCAGAAAAAGTTACGCAAGTTGCTACATGGGGAGATTCTTCCAAATTAACTGTAGGAGAGCCAGCGATTGCTTTTGGTTCGCCTTTAGGAAGTGAGTATGCAAATTCAGTTACAGAGGGGATCATTTCTTCTTTGAATCGCCAGGTGACGAATCAAAATGAAAAAGGGGAAATCATTCATACGAATGCTCTTCAAACGGATGCAGCAATTAATCAAGGAAATTCTGGAGGTCCACTAGTTAATATTGAAGGTCAGGCAATTGGAATTACCTCTTCAAAAATTTCTGCTGGAGCGGGGACTTCTGCTACGGTTGAAGGGATGGGATTTGCGATTCCTTCGAATGATGTGGTTTCGATCATTAACAAATTGGAAGCAAAAGGAAAGGTAGAACGTCCTGCATTAGGAATTTTAAATCCTGTAAGTCTGAGTAATTTGACGAAACAACAAATAGAAAAAATATTGAAAATACCTGCAGATGTTAAAAACGGCCTTGTCCTCCAGCAAGTTAGTGCTGCAACACCTGCAGATGTTGCTGGATTAAAGAAATATGATGTAATTACGGAATTTGACGGAAAAGAAGTGAAAGATTTCATTGGTTTTCAATCGCTGTTGTATACTCACGAAGTTGGTGATACTGTTAAGGTTACGTATTATCGTGAAAAAGAGAAGAAGACAGTTGACGTTAAATTGACATTAGATAAGTCTTCGTTGGAAAAGAAGACTTCGAGAAAGCGATAAAGTATAGTTTTTACGCAAAAAAGGTTGGA
The DNA here is from genome assembly GCA_031288715.1 of Lactobacillales bacterium. Classification (GTDB taxonomy): domain Bacteria; phylum Bacillota; class Bacilli; order Lactobacillales; family Streptococcaceae; genus JAIRLR01. The sequence continues at coordinate 12,760 of JAITQW010000031.1, forward strand.
ATAGATTTAAGGTGCTCCTATACAGGATAGCTTTATTCCAGCCTTTTTTGATTTTTAAATTGAGAGAGGAAATCAAGAAAGAAATTCTATACTTTTTAATAGACCTCTTGCGAAACTAAGTACCATTACCTCGAACATGGTAGGTTTCATGTCTACTATGCAGCAAAATTTTTTGGACTTGCATGTTTTCTTTTATTTTTTATACATTAATTATGTTTCGCAAGAGATCTAATATTTTGAGTGATATGATATAAATTTCCAGAGTCTATTTATTAATGCTCTATATGGATGAACCTTTTGATTTACCCATAGAGAGTGTTAATATATTCTAAGCTTAATTTATTTTAGTTTTCTACTTAGATGCTTTGCTGGCAAGTGCAGCTTCGATGCGAGCGTTTTTCCAAGATTGTTTGAGGTCGTTTAGAAGTCCGTTGTTGCTGTAGAGCAGCACATTTGCTTTATATAAATGTGCTGAGAAAGTAAGAAGAGCACCAGTTGATATGACCAATATTGCAAAAGAAATGATTACTTGTGGTATTGTAGCGACTCCGTTGGCTAATTGCGAGGGCATTACGAAGGCAGACATGTAAGGGATATAGCTTACTATTCGCAACATTATATTGGTGGGGTTGTTAGTAAATATCATTGGTAGATAAAACGCAAACATACCCAGTATTATGAAGGGTTGCATTGCTTTTTGTGCATCTTCTTTACGTGAAACGATGGAACCGGTAAGTGCGGCTAAGCACATGGAAAGAAAGATGGATACTAGATTGAATGGAATTATCCACCAAAATAGTCCACTAAAAATGTTTTCAAGATGAATTTCCTGTAGTAAACTCTTTCCTAGATCGGTTAGACAACAACCAATTCCTGTGATTGCATAAATGGAAAAATGTATAGTGGCAAGGAAAACCATTCCGAGAATTTTTCCGTAAAAATGTGTTTTTGCTTCAACGCTAGATAGAATGATCTCCATGCTACGAGTTCCTTTTTCGTTCGCAATTTCCATGGCAATCATTGAAAAATAATTCATGATGAACATAAGAATAAGGACAGTGAAAACGATAGAGGTAATGGATTGCATATCGGAATTATTTTTTTCTGTCGTTACTTTCCCGTTTTCATCGAAAAAAATTTGAGTTTGTTTCAATTGAGGAGAGCTATTGAGTTTGGCTAAATCTATAGAAGATAGGTTTAGTGTTAAGGCGTTCATTTTTTGTTGAATGCTTTGTAGTGTTTGTTGTAGATTATCTGTTTTGTTTTTGATAGATCCACTATCGTACAATTCCGCGTGAATCCGTGAATTAGAAACGCCTATTTTCAAGTAACCATCAATTTTCTCGTTTTGTAGTCGTTTTTGTGCCTGTTTTTCATCTTTGGCTGATTCAAATTTAAAGTCTGTTGATTTTAAGTGGAGAAGTTCTTGTTTCAGTTCTTGATTTTCAGAAATAAGAGCAATTGAGAAGTTCTGTGTATCCTTATTTACCAAGTAGCTAATAGCAATGATGATTGAAATAGTCAAAATTGGTGATAAGACCATTGCCCAAAATCCGATGCTTTTTATATTTTTTTTAAACACACTAAGTGTGATTACCCATAATTTATGCATGTACTTCACCTACTTTCATTTTGAATATTTCTTCCAGTGTTGGTGATTCAGTAGAAAATACAGGTAGATAGTCTGTTTCTAAGGTTGCCTTTTTCCAAATGTCATGTGCGATAGATGGATTTTCTAAAATTAGATGGTAGGCAGGGGTAGACGTTTCTTTTACGGATTTAACACCTGTGATGTTTAGTAATTCTTGCTTTGTAAGCTTACTTTCAATTGTCAGTCGTGTGCGACCGTAACTTTCACGAATTTTTTGAACAGAACCATTAAGAATCATTTTTCCATTTTGAAGCATGATGAGTTGATCGCATAGTTTTTCCACATTGTCCATGTTGTGAGAGCTAAAAATAATGCTTGCACCTTTTGCTTTCATTTCAAGAATGCCATCAATTAAAATTTGTGTATTGACAGGATCTAAACCTGAAAACGGTTCATCTAGAATGATTAATTTTGGTTGATGAATCAATGTCACAATTAATTGAATTTTTTGTTGATTCCCTTTCGAAAGTTTTTTTATTTTGTCTTTTCGTTTTCCTTTTACCTGAAATTTTTCCATATATTTATCAATTAATGGATCGATTTCCTTTTTTGATTTCCCACGAAGTTCGGCAAAGAAGTAAAGTTGATTTTCCACAGTATCTTTTGGATCTAGACCGCGTTCTTCAGGCAAAAAGCCAATTTCATTATAATCTGTCTGGTTGAGAGGATGTCCACTCCACATGACATTTCCTGTTTCTTTGGCTAAAAGATTCAAAATTAAACGAAAAGTAGTGGTTTTTCCAGCTCCATTTTGTCCAATCAAACCAAGTATTTTCCCAGATTTTATGGTGAAAGAAAGATCATTGATAGCACAGAAATTCCCAAAATGTTTTTGTAGATTTACAACTTCTAACATTTTCCATCTCCTTTTACATAAAGCAAAACAAAGCCAATGAAATATTTTTTATGTTGTTGATCATATTCTTTTTTCTAAATTGTAAAGGGTTGCATAACTTCTTCAGGAAAGAAAGTTTCCTTTTGTTTTTCATACCAGTTGCAAGTACTAACTTTTTCTTTATTATTTATACCACATGCGGTACAACCAGCACAGTCATCCTCTTTTTCGCATGTTTTGCAAAATTGTTCACATGGGGAATGAAATTTAATAAATTTATGAGCGTATTCTTGCATAATTGCCTCCAATGATTGTTCACGTAAATTTCCTAAACGAAAATTAATCATCGGGCAAGGGGTCACGTCCATATTTTCTTTGAAGCAAAGGATCATATATCCTGCTCCACAATTATTTTGTTCATTCGGTTTATTTTCAGGAATTTTTACAACAAAATTTTTATCTTCGTATTTGCCTTTTAAAATTTTTAACAGTTTATTTAGTTCATCGAGTGTTAAATTAGTTTTTAACTGATTTTTTCTGGCATTCCCTTGCTCTAAGATGTTTCCGATTTCGATTAACTCAGTCCCTAATTTTTTCGCAGTATATACAAGATTCTCTATTTCTTCTTTGCTTTGATCAATGAGTGTACTGGCTATTTGGAATGGGATGTTTCTTTGATTTAGCTCATTTAAAAATTGCAACGTTTTTTCATAACTTTTAGAATGATTGCGAATGAAAGTATGTGTCTCTTTATTACCATCTAAACTAACTTTGACGACGCAACCTTTGATTTTTTTTATTTTCTCAAGAGTTGTTAACAATTCTTCATTGAAATGCATACCACTAGTTGAAACATTAATGACTAAGCATCTTTTTGTGAGTTCATCTACAATGTAGTTAAAATGTGGATGTGTTAACGCTTCTCCTCCTGTTAGTTGAATAATGTGAATTCCATAAGTATCTATAATTTTTAACACGTTATCGATGTCTTCCTTAGAAACATAGGTGTTATTTTTGCTAGGCAGGTAGCAATGTCTACATTTTAGTGGACAATAGTCAGTAATTTCCCAGCACAAGCTATCTGTATAAAAAATTTCTGCACTTCCTTTAGTTGTTTGGTAAAATTTTCTCGAGGAAATTTCTTCAACAAATTCTTCTTCGATTATGGGAGTGAGAAATTCAGAAACATTTTCTTGGATGATTTCTGTTTCCTCATCGTAAATGCTTTTCAGTTGTTCAACAATTTCTTGAAAAGAATGAGTGCCATCACACAAGCGTAAGATTTCATAAGCGGAATCATTGATCGGAAAAGATTCCCGAAAACCATTTTTGTAGAAGACAAAAGAGATTAGATTGGGTTTAATTTTTAGATAAGATTTTTCGATTAATTTTAAATACAATGTTTTTCCTCCATTTCTTTAAAAAAGTTCCTTTAGCTATTTTTCTGAAGAAAATTAGAACTCTTTTTTTGCTATAATTTTTTTCGATACAAAAATAGATAGATACAAAATAGCCGTAATTATCAGTAAGATAATTGTAAAAATAAAGGAATCGTTTGTAAATTTCATCATTTCAAAGACTAGTTTTTCGTGTTTAGAAGTAAAATCTAAAAAGAATATAAGTAAGGTAGTAGAAATTCAGTTTGTAGAGATTATAGTGAAAAAATATAATTATTGCTCGGATTTAAAAATATAATGGGAGTAATATTTAGGCATGGAGGACATTAATACCATTTGTTACTAGGTTGTCTTTGATTTTGAAAAATCAAGTTTGTAACCTACCATGAAATGGGTGATAGGTTACAAAGAAGTCAAAAGGATAGTATTGATTTATAACTGATGTTGTAAAATTAAATTGCTGGTGCAACTGCTAATTTTGCGATGCTTAAACCTAGTACATTGCAAAAAGCAAAAGCAGCCCAACCACCCAATGCAACAGCTCCGGAGCCAATTACAAATTTATTATTTTTGTGAGTAGCACACCAAGTACCTTTTGCATCTACATGAATCTCAGGTTTTTCCATTTTTTTCATCATTCCCACCTCCTTTCATTATGTATCAGATAAGCCACATTCACATTTCTTTGTGTTTAAAAATTTGAAGTGATAAATAAATGGAAAGGAGTAAAAAAAGAGTGGTGAATGAAAAGGTTTGAGTTGCTATCGGAAGTTTATTTAGTGAATAAAATAGCTTCTCTCCAAATCTGTTATATGTACTAAAATTGCTATTGTTATTTCCAGTAGTCGACAATGCGATAATAGAAAAAACAGGGAGATAACCAACAGCACAACCTATGTAGAAATTCTTAAACCAAAAAGAAATGGGAATGAGGATGCTCATTGTTGGGGTATACATGATGTAAGATAATAAAAGTATGGGAAGAATTTCTAAATAAGAAATTTTACAAAAGCTTATTAAGTATAGAAATGTACTGAATAAAATGCATAAAAAAATTACTAAGACCAAAAAATATCTTGCAAGAACAATATCCTGTCTTTTGTAGCGTGTAGTAATTAATAATTTCATACCATTTTGATGATAAGTATTTGAAAAAAAAAGAAGAAGAAATATAAAAATACTGTAGTAAACAATTTGCATTGAAATAGTATTCGCTGCTTTTTCAGAAACATTAGCAGAGACATAATTTGGCTCCATTAGGCATAAAGAACAGTCCATTACAGCAGGCATGAAGAAGAATAATGCTATATAGAAAAGGAGGAGGTATTTTGTAATTATTACATCTTTAAGAAATAAATTTATGTATTTTTTCATATGGAGAACTCTCAGTCTTAGAACGTATTTATTTAGTTACAAAATTTTATAAAAAGACTCCCCAATGACTTCTTTAATGCTATAATAAACGAAGATTTCTGAAAGTCAACACGAAAAGAGATTATTATATTTATTTTTGTAAACTTAAATATATAGCTCTATAAAGCATTTTAGTAGCTATTTTTTATTTTACAATTATGGATCGATGTTTCAGTTAACAGATTATAATAGGTACGGAGGATGCATGATGACAATTTATCAGCAAAGTGTGGTTGAAGAAAACTATACTTTTATGGAAGGGGATTGGGACTATCAAATAATTTCAGAAAGTGGGTTAAGACAGGAAAGAGAGACGTGGTCGAACGTAGACACTTGTGATAATTTATTCAATTTTTCTGAAAGAAGTTTGACCATTGATCGGGAAATAGTCAAAGAAATTCATCAATTTATTCCGTCTATCTATCAAGAGGTCAGGCATCAAAATCTCAAATTTTCTTATAAAATGTTGCTTCACAATGAAAAACTTGCGATTGATACGAAATATGATGACAGGTCCTATGGTTTTACCAGAGTTGTGATTAGTGATGGTGCTAACAATGCTTATATGGATGATATTACTTTGGTAAATGATCATAAGTTTGATTTAAAAGAAGAGATTCAAAAAACAGTAACTGCAAATTTGAATGCTGCCAAATTAAAATCGACTTCCCACTTTGAGCATGTTCACTTTGATCATAAATCACTGATTTTCTCGAATCAAGCAATCGGATATTTCATTCATGAAATTCTTGGACATATGTTAGAAAGTGATTTTTATACTGGTTTTAAAGTCATTTCAGATGATATAAAAATTTCAAAAAAACTAACGGTGACAGATGGTGTCAAAGGATTAGAAGGGATCATTGGCTTAAATACATACGATGATATGGGTGAAGAAATTGAAGAGGTTGTGTTAGTTTGTGATGGTAAAATCAAAAATATTCTTGCTGACAAAAAAGAAGATTCTTTTGATCACAAACTTTACGGTGTATCTCGAAGAAGTGATTATCATTTTACTGTGATGCCGCGAATGCGTGGGACGGTGATACAACCCTTCGATCCTCTTTGCCAAGAAGAAATCATTGCAAAATACCGTGAGGCAATTTTTATTGAAAAAGTTTATGTTGGCAATGTGGACCCTGCTACGGGTAATTATCAGTTGTTTGGAAACGGTCTGGTTGTTTGCAATGGAGAGCTTTCATCAGAGCGAATTTTGAATCTTAAAATTTCGGGAAATATTTTAGAAGATCTTGATCGTTTTGAATACATCGGAAATGATGTGAATGTAACTGGGAGTTTTTGTGGTAAGCTTGATCAAATGGTTCGAGTGGCAAGTGGTGGTCCTACTGCAAGCTTAGTAAATATGAACATGGAAGGTGATGTGTATCGTGTGTAAAGTGGTGAAATCTTTGTGCTTAGCTGGAATTAAAAATTATAAGATGATTGTAAAAGATAAGATCCGTTTTTCTTACAGAAAATTTGAACAAAAGCCTATGACAGAATTTGTCAAGGAACTTAATATTACTGTTATATTTGAAACTCCCAAAGGGAGTGTGACTAAATTTGTCATCTCTAAGGAAGAATCTGATGAAAATATAAGTGAAATGATCAGAAGCTGTATTGAAAATACAACCAATACAGATACAGAGGATCTTTGTATTGATGATTTTTCAGAAGTTAATTTTTCGGAAAATGATTTTTATAAAACAAGTTTCTTGCAATTTGACCCTGAGCTGTACCATTTTTGGATAGAGAATCAACTAGAAGGTCATGAAAATTTAGGTGTTTTTTACAAAATAGAACTCTATCGTTATCAATTGATGACTTCAAAAGGAGATTTTGAACAATTTTTCGTAGATTCAGATCTTTTTTATTTTGATCCAGCAAATCCTGAAAAATTTTATTCAGGGAAACATAAGTTTTTAAATGATAATTGGTTTGATGACTTGGTGGAAGAGAATCACCAGAAACTTAGCTTTAATCACGATGGAAAGAAAATGATACTTACCAAAGAAGCGCTGGCTACCTTTCTTGAAAACTATGTTCGCCTTTTTTATGCAGATTACATATACTTTAATCATACAGGATGTAAATTATTGGATGATTTAAACAAAGAAGTGTTTTCTGCAAATTTCAATCTTATTTCTTTGCCTTATGAAGGGATTATTTTTGATGCTGAAGGTACGAAAATTAGAGAACATTTTCTTATAAAAAACGGTCAAATTGTGGGATTTATCTGTAATGGAAGTTATTCAAAATATCTTCAAATTGAAAACTCTGGTAATTCAAGTTTGAATCAAGAAACTCCTATTTCACATCAAAGAATCAAGGCGACTTTTAACGAGGATGTTACTGATTCATATGAAGATGTATCTTATCGAATGGTAGCGTTTGAAAATTTAGTATATGATTCTTATCAAGAAATATTTATGGGTGTAGTTCTTTCACATGATGGACAGAAATTTGATTTGCAATTTAAAACAGAGGATATTTTAAATGATGCTATTCCCATGAGTCGTGGTGAATGGGTCAATGAGTCTTGCTTTTGCCAGGATATAAAAATTCCGATATTCGAAGGAATGAAAAATCAAAAGGTGGATGAGGAGACATTATGGGAAAAACAAGCAGTGAAAACATCTTAGAAGTCGTAAATTTAACGAAAAGATATGATCATTTCTGCCTTAATTCCATCAATTTTTCAATTAAAAAAGGAACAGTTACTGGTTTTATTGGGATTAATGGGGCAGGAAAAACAACGACCATCAAAGCTATCGCAGGTCTTGTGATTCCAGATTCTGGGGAAATTCACATTTTCGGAGAAGTTATGAATTCGAAAAATGAAGGTACACTTCGTGATCGAATGGGATTTTTGCTAGATGGGGAGTATTTTTATCCAGATCTTAGTGTAAAAAAACAAGCTGAAATATTTTCTCATGGGTACTCTTATTGGGATCAGGAAAAATTTGCTACCTTTATTAAGCGTTTTGATCTGCCTTTAAAGCAGAAATTAAAAGAACTTTCACGAGGGATGAAGATGAAATTCTCGCTTGCGCTTGCGTTATCTCATCATGCAGAACTACTGATTATGGATGAGCCGACAAGTGGTCTTGACCCATTAGTTCGTGAAGAATTTTTGACGATTATCAAAGATTTAGCAAAAGAAGGAGTGAGCGTTCTCTTTTCATCTCATATTACCTCAGATCTGGAAAAGATTGCTGATAGGATTGTTTTTATTCATAAAGGTGAGGTTATCTTAAATGAGGACATCCATACCTTGAAATCTTCTTACTTTACTGTGGTGGGAGATACAGAACTAAATAATGATGAGCATCGAAAAATATTCCTTAAAGTTACTGAAAACAATGGGGAAGTTAGAGGAATTTTCAAAGGAAAAGAGGATTTCGTGAAAGAAAAATTTGCAAAACTTCAAATTTTGCATTCAACGATCGAAGAAATTATGTTGGCTACCATATCGGGAGGCGCTGATTGATGAGCAAATATCTTTCCCTCTTAGTTAAAGAAATTAATGTTCATAAAAAGGATTTTTTATTGATCCCCTATGTGGTGATTATGTTATTTTTTGCCAATAAAATGAATTTTATCTCCATGGGCACTTTAAATCAAATCATTTTAAATTTGAATTTTTTTATCCCTGCTATTCTTTTCTTTTTAGTTAAGATGGAAGAAAATCAATCTTCAGGACTGAATTCTCTTTTAACTACAAAATATAGGAGGCGTGATATTATTATTTCAAGATACAATTTCACGTTATTATTTGCTATTATTGTTTTTTTAGTTAATGAAATGATGATTTTTGTTTGCTTGATCACAGATAAAACGAATGAAAATACAATGAATTTTTCACTCTTTTATTTTGGTGGTTGTTTTCTTTTGATAGGTATTTTTTCTTCTATTTTGTTGTTTCTTAGTTTTTCTTTTAATATTCCTTCATTTGCCATTTCAGCCATCTTTACCTCTACAATATTTTCTCAAGTATTTAATTTTTTAATCAGTAAATATTCATTTCAGCGTTGTTTTCGAGATTTTTTGATTTTTTTAGTCGAAATTTTTTTGGCCTATGGAATGATTTCTGCTTTTGTGTGTATAACAGAACGAGTTTTTAGTAAGAAAGATTTGTAACCATCAAACGAAATATAATGTACATTTCTCAACCATTATGAATAATTATTGTAAACTAGAAGCTATTTTAATAATGTTATATCGTTAAAAATAGATGAATATGAACTTATAATAAATTTTTGTGCTTATCTCCTATTATTATCTTTTCCGTACACTATTTTCAATTTCCGTGCATCCAAATTATATTAGGCTTACTTTGTGGATTGTAAAATGTTTTATGGGTGGCTAAGTTCATTTTACAATCCACCTATGTTAAAATTTGTACTGATAATACATGAAATGTGATAGATTTTAGGTAGAATGTATCTTTCGACGCGCAAAAATTTCATCTATGTATAAAGAGATTATAATAGGGTATAGGGAGAAAGAGACTTAGTATGTACGACCAATTGCAATCGGTAGAAGACAGATATGAAGAGTTAGGAGAATTGTTATCGGATCCAGAAGTGATTTTGGATACGAAGCGTTTTTTTGCGCTGTCAAAAGAGGAAGCAAGTCTTCGAGAGAAAGTAGAGGTATATCGTCGCTATAAGAAAGTGATCCAGCAAATTGAAGAGGCCGAAAGCCTTTTAAGTGAGAGTGTGGATGACGATATGGTAGAGATGGCTAAAGAAGAGCTTTATGAAGGTAAGAAGGAAAAATCTTTGTTAGAAAATCAGATAAAGATTTTACTTATTCCTAAAGATCCTAATGATGATAAGAATATTTTAATGGAGATTCGTGGAGCGGCAGGTGGAGACGAGGCACAGTTGTTTGCTGGTAATCTTTTAACAATGTACACTAGGTATGCGGAATCTCAGAGATGGAAAGTAGAGGTCATGGAAGCTAGTGTGACTGGAATTGGTGGCTACAAGGAAGTGATTTTGATGATTACAGGTGATAGTGTCTATTCTAAGTTGAAATATGAATCGGGAGCTCATAGAGTTCAGCGAATACCTACTACAGAGTCTCAAGGACGTGTTCATACTTCGACAGCAACAGTTGTTGTTATGCCTGAAGCCCCAGAGGTTGAAGTTGAAATTGAAGAAAAAGATTTGCGTATAGATATTTATCACGCTTCTGGAGCAGGTGGACAGCATGTAAATAAAACTGCTTCTGCAGTGCGGATTATTCATTTGCCTACGGGAATTAAGGTAGAAATGCAGGATGAGCGTTCGCAGCAAAAAAATCGTGATAAAGCGATGAAAATTTTGCGAACACGTGTGTATGATCATTTTGCAAGTGAGGCTCAGAGTGAGTATGATATGACTCGAAAGTCAGCTATAGGTACGGGAGATCGTTCTGAGCGAATTCGGACATATAATTTTCCGCAAAATAGAGTGACGGATCATCGGATTGGTTTGACAATTAAGAAATTGGATCAGATTTTATCTGGCAAGTTGGATGAAATTATTGATGCATTGGTGATGTATGATCAAACACAAAAATTGGAGGGATTGAATAATAATTGATGAGTAAAAACTATTTTTTGGTATGAGATGAAAGTTTTTATATATTTTTAATTTTTTGCTCAATTTATTAAAATTTTTGCTTGGAGATGGTTATCAAATAAGTCCTCATTTTATGAATCTAATTTTGAACAATTTTTGGTGGCAGATACTTCTAAAATTCAACAACAACTGGGTTATAAAGAACCACTTTCAATACAAGAAGCTCTTTTAGATACAATTTCTTGAGAGTTAGAATAGCTGAATTGATAGCAATCTTTTACATGGCTTTGACTTAGCAGAACATTAATGAGTGATTATTAAAATAGCCGTTGAGGGAGTAAAAGATGAAAAAAACTTATTTTCAAGCGGTCAAAGATTCTTCTTCACGAATTGATGCGGCAGGTCTAGATCCGATAGATGTGCAATTTGTTTTGATGGAGAGAAAGAATTGGGATAAGACACAGTGGGTCATGCATTTGCATGAAGCTATTTCAAAAGAAGATTATCTGCAGCTTTTGAAGGATGAAGCGCAATTGTTGAACTATGTTCCTCCTCAGTATTTGATCGGCTCTGCCGAATTTTTTGGAAGACGTTTTAAGGTAACAAGAGATACACTTATTCCTCGGCCTGAGACGGAAGAATTGGTGCAGATGGCATTATCGAAAATTGATGCAAATCGTTCATTAAAAGTTGTAGATATTGGTGTAGGTAGTGGTGTGATTGCGATTTCTTTAGCACTTGAGCGTTCAAATTGGCAGATGTGGGGAGTAGATCTTTACGAACGTGCGTTAGAAGTGGCAAAAGAAAACGGAGAAGCATTAAATGCCAATGTTCAATGGGTGTTAGGAGATGTTTTGAATCCATTTTTAAGAAATGGCGGCAATGAGAAGTTTGATTTAATTATTTCAAACCCTCCTTATGTATCTTATGGGGAATGGAATTTGATGGATGTCAGTGTACGTCAGTATGAACCAAGAGAGGCTCTTTTTGCTGAGGATTATGGACTTGCTGTTTATCGGAAAATTGCAAAACAGGCGCCATTGTTGTTGAAAGATAGCGGAATTTTGCTGTTGGAAATAGGGTACGCTCAAGGCGAAGCTGTTTCTCAAATGATGGATAAGGCATTTGGAGAGGAGTGTAAAGTTGAGGTTTTGAACGATTTGTCTGGAAAGCCGCGAATGATCTGCGTTCATAAAAGTGAAACATGAGTAAATATGTGCAAAAATTGCACATATTTTTACTGTCTGTTATATTTGAGCAATCCTATTTTTTATTTAAGTAAATATATTTTAGAGACTAAGCAAGAATTATTATCGCTTTTTGAAAACTATTTAGCAGGATATATATTTTGGTGCATAAAAATTTTTCAAAAATTTCATCCATAAAGTGATCCGGAAATTTTATTATACAAGGTTTTTAAGCATTCGAAAAAGAATGGAAGTTACAAAAATGACAGAAATTTTAAAATCACAGGATCTTAAACGAGCGATTCAGATCCTTAAAAATGGAGGATTGGTCGCTTTTCCAACGGAAACGGTTTACGGACTGGGAGCAGATGCTAAAAATGTAACAGCGGTGCGACGAGTATTTTCAGTGAAAAATAGAGATTTTGCAAATCCTCTTCATGTGAATATAGCAGAGATTTCTTGGATGAAGAATATTGCAAATAAACCTTCTTTGATGGTTCAGCGCGCAATGGAAAAATTTTTGCCAGGGCCGCTTACGATTATTTTGCCGCTAAAAGATGATGTTTTACCTAAGGAAGTTACAGGAGGGCTGAGCACGGTTGGTTTTCGGATACCAAATAATGATCTAGCGCTTTCACTGATTCGAGAGGTTGGATTTATGGTGGGTCCGAGTGCGAACACTTCGGGTAACTTTAGTCCTACGAGCGTAGAGCATGTTTTGTCAGATTTGGCTGGAAAAATTGAGGCTGTTTTGGATGGTGGAGATAGTATAGGTGGTTTAGAGTCAACGGTTTTGGATGTATCGAATGTAAATAATCCTTTAATTTTGCGCTCAGGGGCGGTGACAAAAGAGGATTTACAAGAATTTTTTCCGAATATTAAAATGGCAGAAAAAAATTTTAAAAAGGGGAAGAATCCGCATTTGATGCCTGTTCCAATAGTGGAAGTTAATTCACAGGAGCAAGATTGGGAAGAGTTAATTACGAGAGCAAGGTTTGAGAAAAGGAAAATTGGCTTACTTGCAAGTGCTGAAATTGTGGAGAAATTTATAAAAAAAGTGGATGAGCATTATGTTTTGACTTATAAAGATGATGTAAAGCAAGCATCTAAAAATTTATTTGCAGGTCTTAGAATGCTGGAAGAAGTAAGGCTTAATCTAGATATTATTTTTGTACAAACGTTTACAGGCAATGGATTGGCGCTAGCTTACCATAATCGTCTATTGAGATATTAGATTTCCTCGGAAACAAGGTAAAAATTTTTGAATATTTAAAAAAAAATTGAGATTGTAAAGTGAACTTTGTAAGTAACCAATTCTAGATAAAGTCGCTTTGCAGTTTACTTTACTATCTCAATTTATCTAAGAGCCTTGTTACTCAGATTTTTTTCAAAACGGCAAGTCTTTTGCAGATAAGACAAGTTGATTATCTTTTCGTTCCTGCGTTGCTGTTTCAAAATTTTCTAGTTCTGTATTCGTATCTAGACTTTTATTTCTTCTCTCTTCATTTTTTATTTTGGATTCTAAGAATTCAAAATCTTTGACGATGAATTCATTTTGATAAACTTTCTGGCTGTTTTTTTCGTAATGATTGTTTTTCAGAGTTCCAGAAACAAAGACAAGACAACCTTTATTCAAATATTGAGAAAAGATTTCTGCTCGTTTTCCAAATAAGGTTATAAAGAAAAAATCTGCTTCACGTTCTCCCGATTTATTTAGATAATCACGCTTTACAGCAAGGCTTGTTTTAGCGACTGAAGTTCCATTTTCTAGCGTTTGCAATTCAATTTCTCGTACAATACGACCAATCATCGATACTCTGTTCATACATTAACCTCCTCTAATATTTGCAGATATGACCTAAATTTCTAAGTATAAGCATAGTGTAGTAGCATTTATTTTTCATGAAGATTGAATAAAATTTTTAAATGTTTTAGATAAAATTTTAAGAAGAAGATAATCTATATTTTTCTTGGAAATTCGACAAATCCGAAAAAATGTTTCTTATTATAATTAGAAGCCGAAATATGAAGACATTTTTTAAAAATGTAACTTAATTTTTGGAAAAAAATATGAAAATTACACCAAATACATGGAATTTCCTATTGATCAAACATTTTATAAAATAGCATAAAACAAGTTATTCTCCCCAACATTTTTTAACTTAAAATAATTACCTGTGTTTAATATGACTTTTTTACCACTTTTTTTATGCTAAATATTTTTTTAGTATACTAATATAATAAGGTTTAACGTCTAAAGAGGTGAAGCAAATGAACATTATGTACTTAATAAAAGATAAGACCTTTCAAATTAGAAATTTTATTTTTGTTATCTTACTTGTTTTTTTGTTAAATTCTCAGCGGACCAGTGCTGCTATGCATGTAACTGTCCCTGATTTTTCTTTTGTTTCTCAGGTTATAAATATAGGTTTAGGAAATGATTTAAAATTAGGGCTCATTCCATTGGATGGAGATGGAACCTCAGCAATTGAAATAAAAGATCCTCCGGTTAACAATAATGGATGCTTTCTGTTAGATGTATACAAGAATTATCATTGAAGGATCATCCAGAAACTATTATCCCAGATGCAAAAATTATTTTTCAAAATGTGAAACAAACAATAGAAAACAATGCCCCTACACTCCTGCCTAATAAGGATTTGATTTTAAATAAAAGTCAGGAAGTCTCCTTTAAATTAGGTAAAAATTGCCGACTTGTTACTTTTGGTGATGCGCAGAATAAGATTCAATTAAGCATACCTATCTTACAAACGATATTACCGGGAGATTATAGTGCAAAGATTCAATGGAATTTTATGGATGTGCCACAAGATGAGCTTTCACCTATATTACCAAAACAAGCATCCAAAAAGAAATTACAACCACCCCCAACCCAACAGAATTTTGTAATAGAGGAAAAAGATATAGAGAAATTAAAATATGATTGTTTTTATTTGATGCGAATTATTTATATTTTAAATAGTGGTGCATTTAAATATAAGCTAGCTGATGTATTAACATATCTAAATCTTCCTACTAATATGGGTTGTCGTCTTGAGAGCGATTTTGCGCTGGAACATGTTAAATATATGCCAAAACAAATTCAAGATGACTTTAAAGATTATTGTAAAAATTTTAAACCAAAACCAACATTCCTGAACATTAAAGATTATAAACAATATGTTGATTATTCAGTTCTGTTTTTGAGTTTTAGTCAACAATATATCGGTCAAGGTAAAAAATATAATCAAACTAATTATCATATGGATGTTTTAAACCAGAATTTTTGTAATTTGAAAGGTCAGTTTATAGCAGGAAAAATGAAAGAATTTAAGTCCAGGAATTCCGTTGGAATGTTTGATTTTGAAAGTAGTTTAAAGAAAATCATTGGTCCTCTTTATTTTGATGAATATGTTGGAAAGTATCTTTAAAATTAGAGATAATTTTCTTAAATGATTTAAGTTTTGCGCAGCTGTTTTGTTCAGCGTCGATTGGCATCCTTATGAAAATTTATATCTAAATGATGTTATTTTAGGATATCTACATGCGTTTGGCGTGATCTCTTGTGCCACTTCTTGAATTCTTCTTTTGATAACGTTAGTATGAAGAAATAGTTTAAGATTGTAGAGGTTAGAAGAGATTAAGGTGAGCGAAGTTGAAGAAGATCCAAACATATGAGAATAAGAAAGTTTTAGTTTTGGGTTTGGCACGTAGTGGAGAGGGCGCGGCCTCTTTGTTGAATAATTTAGGAGCAATGGTAACAGTGAATGATGTGTTGCCTATGGAAGAAAATTCCGATGCGCAAAAACTTTTGACACGAGGAATACGTGTGATTGCGGGAAGTCATCCGATTGAATTGATGGAAGAAGAATTTGAATTTGTTGTGAAGAATCCAGGAATTCCGTATAATAATCCGATGCTAGTTCGTGCTCAGGAGAAGAAAATTCCGATTATTACTGAAATTGAGTTGGCATATGAAGTTTCTGAGGCGCCGATCATTGGGATTACAGGAACAAATGGAAAGACGACCACCACCACGATGGTTGCTAAGTTGTTAAATGCAAATCGCAAGAAAGGTTTGGCTCTTCTTTCTGGTAATATTGGCTTACCTGCAAGTTCTGTGGTTATAGAAGCAACTAGCGATGATGATTTAGTGATGGAACTTTCCAGTTTTCAGCTTATGGGAGTGAATAATTTTAGACCAGAGATTGCTGTTATTACGAACCTTTACTCTGCGCATTTGGATTATCATGGTATACGTGAGGAATATGTATCTGCAAAATGGAAGATCCAGAAAAAAATGGAGGCCAATAATTTTTTGGTGATTAATGCAGATCAATCGGAGTTGGTAGAGCTTGCGAAGAATTCCGAAGCAACGGTCATTCCTTTCTCTACTAAAAGAAAGGTAGATGGAGCATATTGCCTGGATAATGAATTGTTCTATAAAGATGAATGTATTATGTCAGTTTTAGAGCTAGGTATTCCAGGAGAGCACAACGTAGAAAATGCTCTTGCGGCTATTGTTGTAGCAAAATTAAGAAATGTTAATCATAAGGATATACGAGAAATTTTAAAACAGTTTCACGGTGTTCCTCATCGAATGCAGTTTGTGGCAGAAGTGAATGGGCGCAAATTTTACAATGATTCAAAGGCAACGAACACTTTAGCAACAAAAAAAGCGTTAAGTGGGTTTTGTAATGCAGAAACGATTCTTCTTGCGGGAGGTTTGGATCGAGGAGAAGATTTTACGGAATTAATCCCTTGTTTTTCGAAATTAAAAGCACTAATTGTTTTTGGTGAAACAGCAGAAAAATTGAAAAAAATAGGAATACAAGCGGGGATTGAACGAATTGAAGTCGTGGAAAATGTAGAGTTTGCAGTTTCGCTAGCTTATGATCTTTCTGAATTTCAGGATACGATTCTTTTATCTCCTGCGAATGCTTCATGGGATCAATATAAGAATTTTGAGGTTCGAGGAGAAAAATTTATGGAAGCGGTCAGAAAATTATAAAAGTTTGTTCGCTTGTCTCCAGATAATATAACGAAATTTTCGATGTCGAAAAAACATTCCTAAATAGAGTCAATAGACTCTAAGCAAAATAGGTGATTTTTGTACATAGATGTATTTTAATCTTAAAATTAAATAGTGTAAAAGGAAGATTAAATGAAAATTATGGTTACGGGTGGAGGAACAGGAGGACATATTTATCCTGCTCTTTCTTTTATTAAATTGGCAAAAAAAATCAATCCAAAAGTGTCTGTGTTGTACATAGGAACACGAAAAGGATTGGAATCAAAGATTGTTCCAAGAGAGGGAATTAACTTTCAAACGATTGAAATTCAAGGATTTCGTCGTTCGTTTCATTGGGAAAATGCGCGGACAATCTATTTGTTTTTGAAAAGTTTTAAAAAGACCAAAAAATTGCTTCAAGAATTTAAACCTGATGTTGTTCTTGGAACGGGAGGTTATGTTTCTGCTCCTGTAATCTATGCAGCGGCAAAACTTCACGTACCAACGGTAATTCATGAACAAAATAGTATTCCCGGAATGACCAATAAATTTTTGAGTTCTTATGTAGATAAGATTGCGATTTCTTTTCCTGAAGCACAGAGGTATTTTCCGAAAGAGAGGACAATGTTTACAGGAAATCCGAGAGCTCAAGAAGTAGCTACTACTAAAAAATCTACTATTTTGGAAGAGTATGGGTTAAATTCAGGTATTTCAACGGTAGTTATTTTTGGTGGAAGTCAAGGAGCATTAAAAATTAATCAAGCATTTGTTGAGGCTTTACCCAATTTTGCTGGTAAGAATTATCAAGTTTTATATGCTTCAGGTGTACACTATTACGAAGAATTTAAAGAAATTTTTGAACAAGCAAGGAAAACGATGAAAAATGTTTCTATTGTTCCCTATATTCATCAAATGGCAGAAATTTTAGCGAGTGTAAATTTATTGGTTGGTCGTTCTGGAGCTACTTCTTTAGCAGAAATGACGGCACTTGGACTTCCGGGAATTTTGATTCCGAGTCCATTTGTGACGAACGATCATCAAACGAAAAATGCGCAAAGTTTGGTAGATGTAAAAGCGGCTAAGATGATTTCCAATGATTCTTTTAATGGAGTTCGTTTGGTTTCTGCGATTGAAGAAATTTTATGGAATAAAGAATTATCTCGCGAAATGGCAGAAGCTTCAAAACAGCATGGAGTTGTGGATTCTGCCGAGCGACTTTGGAATGTTGTAATGGAAGTTTCAAGATAAATTGTCTTATCCTTGTGATCTATTTTCAAATGAATGAACTTAAATATGCAAAAAAATAACTTTTTGAGAGGAGGATTTGTATGGATGATGAAAAAGATGAATTTTTAAATAATAATAATAAAAATACAAAAGAGAAAGATGGAATTGAAAAAGGAACAAATAGGCAGAAAGAAGACGATGATTCATCTTTTACTTCTTGGCAAAGTGAATCTAAAAAGTTAATGAATGATTATGAATGGAAGCATTCATTGAAGTCAGATCAAGAAGATCAGGAAAATCAAAAATTTGCAAAGATAAATTTTGATGAAAGTTCAGATGGAATTCATTATGAGTCTTTTCAGGAAAAATTGCCTAAATTAAAAAAGCAACGAAATCATAATCTAATCAAACAGGTATCGGTAATTTTTGGCTTTTTTTTCATCATTTTGTTATTTATGCTCTATTTTATTTCTCCTTTAAGTAAGTTAGAAGATATTAATATTTCTGGGAATAAATTTTTGTCTTATGAGAAAATTTTAAAAGCATCAAACCTTGTGGAAGGAGAAGGATTGTGGAGTCAATATTTTTTGAAGAGGCATGTAACAGAGAATATTAAACACATGAGTCCTCGAGTAGAGTCGGTACAGATAGAACTTTCAGGTTTGAATGATTTAAAAATTCGAGTTCATGAATATGGTGAAGTAGCTTATGAAGAGGATGAAAAGACGAATAAGTATCATCCAATTTTGAGTACAGGGGAGCTAATGAATGAGTCTTTCAAACAATCGCCGAAAGATTTGTTGATTTTAAAAAAATTTAATGGAAGTAAGCATCGAATTTCAGAGGTGATTGAACAATATAACAGATTACACAATTCTTTAAGGGATTTGATTTCGGTGATTACTTTAACTCCGACGTTAACTAATCCAGATTTAACGGTGTTATCTATGAAGGATGGAAATGAAGTAAAAGTTTCTTTTGAAGATATTAGTGAACGATTAAATTATTATTCAAAGGTATCTAAAAGTATGCCAGAGACTGGTGTAGTGGATATGGAAATAGGAGTTTATTCTTATCCATTTTCAAAGAAAGAAGAGGAGGAAAAACGGGGAAAGGATTCAGATAAATCCAAGGATTTTTCTGATGATAAAGAGAACAAAGAAGGAATATAAATGATTGATTTTACAATGATCCTATCTTTGTATCTTATTTTTAAAAGTGAATCATTTAGGGTATGGGGTAATGAGAATTATTTTAATTTTCGGATAATTATTTTGTTTTATTTTTCATAATATTTTAAATAAAAAAACCTTCTTGAGATGAAAAAACTGTGTTAGAATATTAAGGTATGAAAATAATCAAAGAAATTAGTATCTTTATTCAATTGTAAGTATAGAAAATGAAGCGGAGGACTTTTGATTAATGGCTAAGACAGGTCTGTATACGGGTCTTGATATTGGGACAACGTCAATTAAAGTAGTTGTTGCTGAGTATATTGAAGGTCAAATGAATGTTATCGGTGTTGGAAATTCAAAGTCTGAAGGATTAGACCGTGGAATTATTGTTGATATAGAGAAAACTGTAGGTTCAATTAGGCGAGCAATAAGTCAAGCGGAAGAAAAAGCGGGCATTAAAATCACAAATGTAAGTGTTGGTTTACCTGCAACATCCCTACAAATGGAGCGTTGCAGTGGTATGATTGCAGTTGGTGCAACTTCTAAAGAAATTAATGATGAGGATGTCTTTAATGTGGCGATGGCGGCAATGGTCCGTTCAACTCCACCAGAGCGAAAGATTATTTCGGTGCTTCCTCAAAATTTTACTGTTGATGGTTTTGAAGGAATTAAAGATCCTCGAGGAATGATTGGTGTCCGTTTGGAGATGTCGGGAATTTTATTTACAGGCCCAAAAACGATTGTGCACAATATTCAAAAAGCAGTAGAAAAGGCTGATCTTCATATTGATAGGTTAGTGATTACACCTCTTTCATTAGGAAGTGCAATTCTTGAGGATGGTGAAAAAGAATTTGGCACAATTTTGATAGATCTTGGTGGTGGACAAACGACGACGTCAGTTATGCATAATAGAGAGTTGAAATTTTCAGCAGTAAGTTCTGAAGGTGGAGACAATGTGACAAGGGATATTTCAGTTGTGTTAAATACTTCGCATAGTAGTGCGGAAGCGTTAAAAATAAATTATGGTAATGCATATCCAGAGCATGCTTCTGGAACAGAGGAATTTCCGGTAGATGTTATTGGTCAAGAAGAACCTGTGAAGGTTACTGAGAAATATTTGGCTGAAATTATCGAGGCGCGATTGGTAGAAATTTTCAATCAGGCCAAGGATGTTTTATCAGAAATCAATGTACTTAATGTTCCAGGTGGGATTGTATTAACTGGTGGTGCGGCAAGTATTCCAGGTATGGTAGAGCTCGCGCAAGCAGTTTTTGAAGTGAATGTGCGACTCCATGTTCCTAGCCATATGGGACTTCGAAATCCTGTATTTTCAAGCGTAATATCGCTTGTTGAATATGCAGCTTCGTTAACAGAAATTAATTGCTTAGTGGAGAGCGCTAGAACAGGCGATCATTTTGTGCCTATAAATAGCGGTTATGGAGTGAAACCTTGTTCTATATCTACGAATGAAAGCTTTGAACAGACAATTCATCAGGAAGAGTATGCTGGTGATGATTACGAGGAAGAATATGTTCGTGAAAAAGGGGAAGGCATTGTACAATGGGCGAAGAAAAAATGGAGCAAAATATTTGATTGAAGGATTGAAAATTTCTTACGTCTTAATTTAGAGTATTTAAAAATTGGTTGGTATATTTTGAAATATTTAAACACATTAGTAGAGAAAAGGAGAAAGAAGTTTATGGATATCTCATTGGATATGAAGTCAAAAAGTGGAGCAGTAATTAAAGTGATTGGTGTTGGTGGCGGAGGCGGAAACGCAGTGAACAACATGATCGAAGAAGGTGTAGAGGGAGTGGAATTTATCGCTTTAAATACTGATATGCAAGCCTTGGAGCGTAGTAAAGCAGAAGTTCATCTACAATTGGGACCAAAATTAACTCGTGGTTTAGGAGCAGGAGCAAAACCAGAGGTTGGAAGAAAAGCTGCTGAAGAATCTGAAGCTGATATTAAGGAAGCACTTTCTGGAGCAGATATGGTATTTGTAACTGCCGGTATGGGTGGTGGAACAGGAACGGGGGCAGCACCAGTCGTTGCTCGTGTGGCGAGAGAATCTGGAGCTTTAACGGTTGGAGTCGTGACTCGTCCTTTTGGATTTGAGGGACCTAAACGTAGCTTGTTTGCTGCCGAAGGAATTGCAGAATTTAAAGAGCATGTAGATACGTTATTGATTATTTCTAACAATAGATTGTTGGAAATTGTAGACAAAAAAACAACAATGTTAGAAGCTTTACGTGAAGCGGATAATATTTTACGTCAAGGAGTTCAAGGTGTAACTGATTTGATTACAGCTCCAGGGTTTATTAACTTAGATTTCGCTGATGTGAAGACTGTTATGACAAACCAAGGAAGTGCTTTGATGGGAATTGGATGTGCTTCTGGAGAAGATCGAGTGATTGAAGCGACGAAGAAAGCTATCCAATCGCCATTGCTTGAAACTTCAATTGCAGGAGCTGAAAATGTTCTATTGAATGTAACAGGCGGTTTAGATCTAGGATTGTTAGAAGCTAAAGATGCATCAGAGATTGTTGCAGCAGCAGCAGGTAGTGATGTAAATATTTTGTTAGGAACTTCAATTGCAGAAGAATTGGGGGATGAAATTCGTGTAACTGTGGTGGCGACAGGTATTGATGAATCTCGCAAAACCAAGACTGCAAGTCGTTGTTCTAATAATGAGTCTTCTTTGCAAGCACGTATGAATGCAGCAACTTTAGGAAATCAAGTGCTAGATAATGGAGTTTCTAATTCGACTGCGGATTTTTCGAAATCAACCACTGAATCTTCAGAAAGTCAATCTCCATTTGGGAATTGGGATCTTCGTCGCGAAACAGGTATTCGTGAACAAGTAGAAAACATTCCTTTTGACTCTTTAGAGAAGAAAGAGCTAGATACTTTCCAAAAAGAAGAAGAAGTACAGGTAGAAGAAACGAGCACTCCAGCTTTTTATCGTCGTCGTCGCTAAACAAGAAAAATCTGAAAAATTTTTAATATATTGAGAAATTCTAAGAGGTTTTTGACGTTCTCTCTATTGGTGTACCTAAAATTTCATCTATAGAGAGATCATTAATAATGTTTTTTGTAAACAATTTTTAATCGTGAAACAGATTCTCAGATTACTTTATTTAGAATAAAAATTATATTGAATTAGTTCTAATTAATGCTTGCTGAAAGAGGACGAATGAGATGACAAACTTATTCGTACGAAATGAGATTACAGGCTCATGAGCGCTCCTCTCAGCAAGAATTGATTTCAAAAAGCAAAATTTAAAAGTTATTCAGCAGGCATTAATTATTAAAATTAGATAAGTTTGTCATAGCTTATCATTAATTTATCATGCATGCTGATAGTTTATACTTGAAATTCAGTCTGAAGAGTGTCAATCTGTAATTGCTTGTAATAAAAGAAATGTAATTGTTTTGTGTAGGGGGAGGTAAGTGTATGGCATCGTCATTGTTAAGCAAAATATCGGAATTTTTCGGTCTGGACTCTGATTCGGAATTTGATGATTTTGTATTGAATGTTGATGAGCACGGGGATGAGATGCGAAAACAGTATCCACAAAAGCAAACTGTGCCCTCTAGATCAGCTTCTTATCAGATGCGGCAGAGTCAAAATTTTGGAAGAAGTCGTCGATCGAATTCTCGAATAGTTCCTTCTAGGGTCACAAACAATGATTCTTTGGACAGTAACTCTTATGGAACACCGAAGATCGTAAATAATGGTTATGCGAAAGTAGGAGACAATCGTCATTCTATTGCTGTATCAACTCAAGAAGGTGCGAGCACAAATTCTTCTGCAATGAGTGATAATGTAATTTCAATGAAAGAGGCAGTTAAAAAGGTGCAAGATTCAGGAGTGTTTTTGCACCGTCCACAATCTCAAGAAAATTCTACTTTGAAATTGCGGTCGAATTCACAAAAAGATCCTCTATCTTTTAAAATTGCAATTAAAGATCCTAGAGTTTACTCGGAAGCTTTAGATATCGGAAAGTTGCTGATTAAAGGAGAAGCTGTTTTGGTAAATTTTCACTTGATGGAAGAAGTTGCAGCTGGTAGAGTGATTGATTTTTTGACAGGAACGGTGTTTGCTTTAGATGGTGATATTCAGCGAGTGGGAGATGAAATTTTTTTAGTAACACCTAAAAATATGGAAATTAATGGTGAGCTTGCTTGTAGTTTATTGAAGTATTCAAGTTAAGAGGAAAAGTCATAATTTTTATGTGACTTTTTGAGATTATATGTACGTTAAGTAGATTATCCCGGAAATAGTAATCTATTTTAAAGGTAGTCAACTAATGTTTTTAATAATGAAAGACTGGAGAAAACATGTTTATCGGAAGTCTGTTATATTTCCTTATTAAGCTTATAAATCTTTATTTGCTGTTATTATGTATTTATGCACTGATGAGTTGGTTTTATAATGCAGTCAATACAGGGATGTATGAATTTTTAAGGAAAATTATTGAACCAGTACTTTATCCATTTCGAAAATTACCATTGCAGTTTGCAGGAGTTGATTTTTCGTTGATGGCTTTGATGGTTGTTCTGATTTTTGTAAAGAAAATAATTCAGCAATTTTTGCTCTTTGGTTGAAAATTTGATTGACAATGGGTAAGAAAGGATGATTCTCGTGGACGTTAATGTGCATCAACATTTTCGTAAGGAGGAGCATCCTTTTATTGATTGTAATTATGCTTGAGGAAATTATTTTTTTATTTTTAGGAAAAAATCAGTGCTCATATAATTGTATTTTAAATTTTGAAGAAATATATTGTGTGATATTGTTGCTAATTTTAATTATAATAGCCATAGAATATATAATTACGAGGAAGATATTTTTTATTAAAGCTTAATTAATGATTTTTTTGATTTAATAAGGAAAATGGAAGGGTGAAAAGAATGACATTGCTACCTTTAGATATTCAGAATAAGAGTTTTGAAACCAAAATGCGTGGATTTGATAGAGATGAAGTAGATGATTTTTTGGATCAAGTAGCGAGTGATTATGAGAAATTGAATCAAAAGAATCGAGAATTGGAAAGAAATTTGAAGCATGCCAACGAAAAATTGGAATACTTTAATGAATTGAAGGATTCTCTTAATCAATCAATTATTGTAGCTCAAGATACGGCAGAAAAGGTAAAAAATAATGCGACCAATGAAGCAGATGCGATTGTAAAATCAGCGACGCAAAATGCCAATGATACAGTGACAACTGCTGAAGAAAAAGCTAAAAATATTATAGATGAAGCTACGCGTAAAGCAGGAGAAATTTTGAGTAATGCAACAAAAGAAGTGAATCAATTAAGAGATATCACTGATAAATTAAAAAAAGAATCTAGAATGTTTCATCAGCGGTTGATGTTGATGTTAGAGGCGCAGTTGCATACAGTGAAGTCAAGAGAATGGGATGATTTATTAACTCCGTCGATTTCTGTCTTTGCTTCAGATCAGGAACTTTTAACAGAGATTCTGGAAAATGAAGGCAAGGAAGATCATTCTGAAATTCAGGAAAAGAATCAGGCATTGGTAGACGAAATTTCTGAAGCATCTACATTAACAGAAGTAGGAGTGACAAATGAAGAAGAGCGGTGAAATTAAGAAGTGGATACGAAACTTAAAGAAAAATTGAATCTACTTCCTGAAGAGCCAGGCTGTTATTTGATGAAAGATAAAGCGGGAGAGATTATTTATGTAGGGAAAGCGAAAGTGTTAAAAAATCGTGTGCGATCATATTTTATGGGAAGTCACAATACGAAGACGCAGCGTTTGGTTAGTGAAATTGTAAATTTTGAGTATATTGTAACAGAGTCGAGTATTGAAGCACTATTGTTGGAAATTAATTTAATTAAGAAAAATCGTCCAAGATATAATGTGATGTTGCGGGATGATAAGACATACCCTTTTATTAAGGTGACGAAAGAGAAGTATCCAAGATTGTTGATTACACGACAGGTGTTGAAAGATAGGGCGGATTATTTTGGTCCATTTCCCAATGTGGGGGCGGCGAATGAGACAAAGAAGATTTTGGACAAACTGTATCCGCTCAGAAAGTGTAATATCTTGCCTAAGGAAGTTTGTTTATATTACCACATGCATCAATGTTTAGCACCGTGTGTGTTTGAGGTATCTAGAGAAGAATATCCACCGATGGTCAAAGAGATTAGAAAATTTCTAAATGGTGGATACGAGATTGTGAGTCAGAGATTGAAGAAGGAGATGATTCAAGCATCAAATGAGTTGCAGTTTGAAAAAGCCTCAGAGTTAAGAAATCAGATTCAGTCGATTGAAACGGTAATGACGAAACAGAGAATGACAATGCTAGATTCTAAGAATCGTGATGTATTTGGATTTGCAGTGAATAAGGGATGGATGAGCGTGCAAGTATTTTTTGTGCGCCAAGGCAAGATGATTCATCGTGAGGTATCATTATTTCCTTTTTATGGAGAGAAACAGGAGGATTTTTTAACTTACATTGGTCAGTTTTATGAAGAATCGGAGCATTTGATTCCGCACGAAATTTTACTTCCGTTAGAGGTAGACTTGGAGAGTGTGGAAGCGCTGATTGACACTAAGATTTTGCAACCTAAACGTGGAACAAAGAGAGAATTGGTAGATTTAGCAATTAAAAATGCTAAGGTTAGTTTGCAACAGAAATTTGCTTGGTTGAAAATGCAGGAAGAGCGAACTATTGGTGCGGTTAGACGTTTAGGCGAGGTAATGAATATTCCCATTCCGAATCGGATTGAGGCTTTTGATAATTCTAATCTTTCAGGGACAAATCCTGTGGCTGCTATGGTTTGTTTTGTGGATGGAAAATCTGAGAAAAAGGAATATCGTAAATTTAAAATCAAGACAGTGGTTGGTGCAGATGATTACGCCTCGATGCGTAAAGTAGTCTATCGTCGATATTCACGTGTGTTGAAAGAAGGGGGACCATTGCCAGATTTGATTTTAGTAGATGGCGGACGAGGTCAGGTGAATGCTGCACTTCAGGTGTTAAATAATCAATTGGGATTGGATATTCCAGTAGCAGGATTGGTTAAAAATGAAAAACATAAAACACATGAGTTGTTATTTGGAGAAAATTTGGATGTAATTGTCTTAGAGAGAAGATCTCAAGCATTTTTCTTGTTGGAAAGAATTCAAGATGAAGTACATAGATTTGCGATTTCTTTTCATCGGCAATTGCGTTCTAAAAACAGTTTTTCTTCAAGATTGGCTGATATTGAAGGACTTGGTCCAAAGCGTAAGAAGTTATTATTAACGCATTTTAAGACATTGAAACGAATCGGTGAGGCAAGTTTGGAAGAATTACATGAATTGGGATTGCCTAAAAAAGTGGCAGAGGCGGTAAAAGAGAAATTGAAAAAGATGACTAAATAATGACGGGATTAACAAAACCTTTATCAAGCAAGAGGCAAGTTGTAACATAAAACCGTCCACTGAAAAATAAAAAAAGACAAATCATCAAAATTCTAATAAAATGTTTAAAGCACCAACCCAAAACATTTAGGAGGAATAAAGATGAAAT
>JAITQW010000033.1 GCA_031288715.1 Lactobacillales bacterium
AAGTTTGATCCTGTTATCAAGGAGGCGGTGAAAATGTTTGATACGATTAAGGCAGATGATAAAACGAAAGAGTTGATCCGATTAAGAGAGAAGGGTGAACGTGACTTTAACTCGGCAATCAAACTGTCAAGGATTGAAGGAAAAAGAGAAGTGGCAAAAAAGTTACTTTTGATGGGAATGACTCTTAAAGACATCCAAGCGGTCACCGAGCTTTCTGTTTCTGAAATTGAATCATTAAAATAAAGAATTTAAGTTGAACACTCTTAAAGGTGAATATATGGATGTAGAGCATTTAGATTTAATTTTACTAAAAAAAGCGATTGCTGCTTTGTCAAAAAGTATGAATGTTTTTGAATGATTGCTCAAGTTAATATGCATAAATTATGAGCTGGATATTATCAAAGTGAACTGATGTCTATTGGTTTAAGTATGTATTAAAAGATCGTGGAGGACAGTTTGCTACTTTTGATTATGATTTAGTAATTGGTTCTATAGCTGATGATCGTGTGGGGCAACGTTAGCTTTGTTTAAGGAGGCGAAATTGACTTATAAATTTGCAAAAGTTGATGATTGTTATTTTCTTCTATGCTATAATTTTGAACAAGAACTAATGGCTGAAATTTTTTGAGGGCAATGGGTAGTAGAATAAAAATCGACTATATGTTAATTGAAACTACTGTCATTGAATATTTTTGAGGATAAATCATAAAATAACACAAGTAAGAAAATCTAGAATAAGATTTTAATCTGTGGTCTTTTTTATAGAGTAAAATCATTTGATTATGGAGGAAAGACATTCATGAATTTTGTTTGGATAGCTGTCGCAGCTGTTGTGGTGTTGGCGATCTTTTATATTATTATGGGTTCAGTGGTTCGCAAGAAGAACCAGACACGTTTAGATGAATTGGAAGAACGTAAGGAATCATTGTTGGATTTGCCTGTTTTAGAGGAAGTTGAAGAAGTAAAATTGATGCACTTAGTGGGACAGTCGCAAAATACTTTCCGTGAGTGGAATCAAAAATGGTTAGACATTTCAACGAGTTCTTACGCAGATTTAGAAGAACAAATTCTTGAAATTGAAAATATGAATGAAGGTCTTCGTTTTTTAAAAGCGAAAAATTTTTTGGTTACTGCTGAGCACCAGTTGTCATACATGGAGCAAGAAGTTGAAGATATTCGCAATGGATTGAAGGATTTGCGGGAATCAGAAGAGAGAAATTCATTAGCTGTTCAAGAAGCTCTTGATGTTTATGAAGAATTGAAAGTGCGTTTGGAAGAAAGCAAAAATTTGTTTGATTGTGCTGCTGATTCTATCTATGAACAGTTATACAATATTGAAATTGAATTTACACAGTTTGTGACTCTAAATACGACAGGAGATCCTATTGAGGCACGAGAAGTCTTGATTAAAGCGGAACAACATACTTTTGAATTACGTGAAAGTATGGAAAAAATCCCTCAATTTGTAGAAGAATTGAAAGAAATCTTTCCTTCACAGTTGGATGAAATCGATGCAGGTTATCATAAATTGCTGAAACAAAAGTATGTTTTCCCAGATAAGACAATTAAAGAACGGATTCTGAAAGCAAAAGAAGAAATAAAAGATTCTTTGGACGAATTGAAGAAGACAGAATTAAATTCTGTTGAAGCGATGAATCACTCTGTTGATGCTGAAATTAATGCATTGTATGATGTTTTTGAAACTGAAATTAATGCACGTAAATATGTGCTTGTAAATCGTGAGCAGGTTCAGGAGTATATTGAGCACGCAAAAGAAAACAATCGAAAGTTGTTGATTGAATTAGATCATGTTTCGCAAAGTTACACATTAAATAACAATGAGCTGGGACGAACGCGTGGGTACCAGTCTGAGATTGAGGAGTTAGAAAAGAGAAAAGATAGATTATTACCTCAAATGGATGATCACGGGTTGGCTTATTCAGAAGTGCGTAGATTTTTTGAAGATTGTTATAAAATTTTGGATGATATTGAGAAAAATCAAGTATCAATTTCAGAAGATGTTAAGTCTTTGCGAATGGGTGAAAAGGAAGTTTCTGGGAAGCTAGAAGATTTTGAATTTCAATTGCGAAATATCAAGCGCTTTGTTGAAAAGCAACGCTTGCCTGGTTTGCCTTCAGAGTATTTGGAGTATTTCTTTGTGGCAAGTGATCGTATAGAGGAGTTGGCAAATGAATTGAATCGTATTCGAATCAATATAGATGAGCTTAAGCAGCTGGCTCAATATTCCTCTGAAGATGTTGACCGTTTGAAGCAGAAAACAGATGAGCTAGTGGATAGTGCTGCTTTGGCTGAGCAAATGATGCAGTATGCAAATCGTTATCGTTATACTCACCGCCGAATTGGAGATGCCATTGATAAGAGTTTGTTATTATTTACAAATGAATATCGATACAAGGAATCGTTGGATGAGATTGGGACGGCATTGAATGAAGTAGAACCGGGCGCTTTCGATCGAATAGAAAATTTTTATTACAACAATCGGAACCTTGCGTAAGCAAGGTTTTTGTGTTGATGGATCCATTTATAGTGATACTTAAACATTTTATTAGAATTTTGATAATCTGTCTTTTTTCTATTTAGTGAACGTATTTACGCTATAATTTGCTTGATAGATTAATTTTTGCAAAAGTTGTAATATTATTTTAAATTTTTTTCATGTATTCAGCAGGAATTAGTTACCGGTATAATAGCGAGATAAATTTTGAGAGGAAAGGTCAGAAGATGATTTACTTTGACCATAGTGCAACAACTTTCATTTTTAAAGAAGCATTGGATTCGTATGTAAAAACAAGTCAAAGAATTATAGGGAATCCAGCAAGTTTGCATGAATTAGGGAGAGTTGCGAATCATTTATTGCTAAAGTCACGTGGGAGCATTGCAAATTTGCTTCAGGTAAATTCCTCAGAAATTTATTTTACTTCTGGAGGAACCGAGGGTGATAATTGGATTTTGAAAGGTACAGCAATACAAAGACGTGCGTTTGGGAATCATTTGATTCTTTCAAGTATTGAGCATCCAGCAATGGTCGAATCTGCAAAGCAATTAGAGAGTTTTGGTTTTGATGTTGATTTTGTGCCTGTGAACAAGCGTGGATTTATTGATTTAGAAAAATTAACGTTGATGATTTCAAAAGAGACTATTTTTGTCTCGGTTATGGCAATAAATAATGAAATTGGAAGCGTTCAGCCAATTGAAGAAATTGCAAGAATACTTTCAAAAGAAGCAAAAATTCATTTTCATGTAGATGCTGTGCAGGCAGTTGGAAAAATTGAAAAGAAAAGATATTTACCTGAACGAGTAGATTTTGCTACATTTTCTGCACATAAATTTCATGGTCCACGAGGTGTTGGTTTTATTTATTGGAAAGATGGCAAGCGTTTGGCACCACTTTTAACTGGTGGTGGACAAGAGCGTGGTATGCGTTCAGGAACAGAGAATACTCCAGGAATTGTGGCAATGGCGAAAGCTTTACGCCTGTTTTTAGAAGGTCAAGAAGGAAAAATTCGTCATTTGTTAGCGTTAAAGGAAGCTCTTTTTTCTTCGTTGCAATCATATGAAAGGATTTATTTTTTTACTGAAATAACTCCTGATTTTTCTCCACACATTTTAACATTTGGTATTATTGGAGTTAGAGGTGAGGTACTGGTTCATGCTCTAGAGGAGAAGCAAATTTTTGTTTCAACGACTAGTGCCTGTAGCTCAAGGAAAAAAGCTTCATCTTGGACACTGAATGCAATGAAAATTTCGAGTGAGATTGCTGAAACAGCGATTCGAATAAGTCTAGATGAAAGTAATACAATGGCTGAAGTAGAGCAGTTTATGGTTATATTTAATCAATTATATAAAAAATTTCGTAAAATTTTTTAGTGTTTGAAGAGAATCGATTGATCTTAGACTTTAGCTGTGGTTGAATAAGAATATATTTTTTTGACTTTTGGTTTAATGAAGCATGGAAGACGTAATTCATAAATTTTTTAAATAAGGAGTATAAGTATGTATTTTTCAGCGGTAATTGATCTTTTAAAAAAAGATGGCAATTTCCGAGAAGTGACTAATTTTAAACAGGATTCTTTAGTGATGGAGAAATTTCAATCTGTTAAGTTTGATCAATTATCTTATGATTCACGCAAGATAAGTGCAACCACTCTTTTTTTTGTAAAAGGACAGGCTTTTAAGCTAGATTATCTAAATCAAGCTGAAAGAAAAGGTTTGCGTTTTTACGTTAGTCAAACAATTTGTTCAGTAGATTCAGCGTTGGTTGCTATTTTGGTTAAAGATGTAAGAAAAGCCATGGCATTAATTGCGCAAGCTTTTTTTGGGTATCCAGAAGAAAAGCTAAAAATTGTTGCGTTTACAGGAACGAAAGGAAAAACGACTTCAACTTATTTTACTAAAGGAATTCTAGATGAGATATTTGCGGAAAAAGTAGCTATGTTTTCAACCATGGAAACAACGCTTGATGGAGATCATTATTTTAAATCAGAGTTAACAACTCCTGAATCTCTAGATTTGTATGAAATGATGAGTCAAGCTATTATAAATGGAATGACTCATTTAGTTATGGAAGTTTCTTCTCAAGCGTATAAATTACAGAGAGTTTATGGTTTAACCTTTGATATTGGAGTGTTTTTAAATATATCTTCAGATCATATTAGTCCGATGGAGCATCCTGATTTTGAAGATTATTTTTATTGCAAACTTCAGTTGCTTCATCATTCTAAAAAAGCGATTTTAAACCGAGAATCGGATCATTTTGAAGAGTTAATGAAAGAAGTTAGAAATCTTGGTATCCCAACGTATGTTTATGGTCGATCGGAAAAAGAGTGTGATTATTTTATCAACGATAATTTTAATGACTTGTTTGATTTTAAAGTTTGTAAGGGTCAACGTTTTCATAGTGAATCTTCTTTTGTAGGTGAATATACTTTAAAGATTCCGGGAGATTTCAACCAAGATAATGCTTTAGCTGCAATGATGGCTGCATCCTTATTAGGAGTAGACTCAGATTCTATAAAAGAAGCTTTATCACAGATTAGCGTCCCCGGTCGTATGGAGCGTTTGACTAAAAACAATGGTTCTTCTGTTTATATCGATTATGCGCACAATAAATTGAGTTTAGAAACATTATTACAATTTGTGAAGAAGTATCATTCAGGGTTACTGATCGTGGTGCTAGGAAGCACAGGTGGAAAGGGTATTTCTAGACGAAAAGATTTTGGAGAAGTGCTGTCAAGTTTTGCAGATGTAGGTATTTTAACTGCAGATGATCCTAATTTTGAAGATCCAATTTTAATTGCCGAAGAAATTGCTCAATCTATTTCTTCTGAGAAAATTAAAGTAGAAATTATTGTAGATCGTAAACAGGCAATAAGATATGCGTTGTCTTTGGCAAAGTCTGCAGAAGATGTTGTTGTTTTAGCAGGCAAAGGAGCGGATGAATATCAAATGATTCAAGGGAAGAAAATTTTTTATGCAGGAGATGTTGCAGTAGCAAAAGAGACGATCAATACGTCTGGTTTCAATGATGAGGGAACTGTATCCTAAGAACCTGTTTTACGATTAAAAATTGTTCACAAAAAACATTGTTAACTTGTCTTGGAGCTCAAAAATTCATTTCACTAGAGGTTTTGAACAAGTTCTAAGTCAGATTTTAATTTTTAGATAGGGAGTATAGGAATGAAGTGTTTTAATTTAGGAGCAGGAGTAAACAGATTAATCTATGGTATTTTTTTGTTGATGATATTTATTGGTATAATTGCAAATTTAACTTTTTTTTTAAATATTTATGAATATAACAAAGTATCAAAATTTGTTTTTATAGGTACAATTGTTTTGGGAATAATGTTTCGATTGATTTATGGATGGTTAGAAAGATGTTCTGATAAGATACTTAAGTGGATTTTGATAGTTGTATTTTTGGCTTACGTTCTATTTGAAATTTATTTACTATTAGCGTTTACTCCTTCTGTTATTCACGATCCACTGAGGGTGCGAAATGATGCCTTTGCACTGGCTAATCATCAATTGCCTGAGTGGTCAGTTTACTATAAAATGTTTCCGCAAAATGTGTTGCCTACAACTTTATATGCAGTTGTTTTTCGTGTGTTATCAAAATTTTCTTTCAATCCTATGTTGATCGAAAAGATTGTTTCTTTTTTTATTAATACGACTCTATTTATTACTTTGGTTTTTGCTGCTTCTACTGTGTCTAAAAAGAGATCTTTTCCGGTTTTGATTGGTTTGGGTCTATTTTTTCTTCCTTATTTGTGGACATATAATTTGTTTATCTTATATACTGATGCACCACTGATGATTGTTTGGACCTTGTTGGTTTGTTTTTGGTGGCGAGTATCTTCTGGAAAAAGAATGGGAAATCTTGTATTTTTTTGGTGGTTTTTATTAAGTATTCCTATCTTTTTTCTAGCTCAATGGACGAAAGCTTCTTTTTTGGTAAGTGGTGCGTTTGCAGTTGCGTACCTATTCGTTTATTTTTTAAATAATCAGAAGATTTCTTGGAGATTATTACTTGTAACGGTAAGCTTGTTTATTTCATTAATCATTGCCTTTTGTTCTACAAATAAAATTGAAGAGCGAGTACATTTTTTTCAAGATGAACAGTCTGTTTTTCCGATTGAACATTGGATGTCCATGGGATGGAATCAACACTCAAAGGGTAGATTTGAGGCTGATGATGTAGATGAATTGTTGCCATATTTAACGAAAGAAGAGAAGAAAAAAGCAGCAGTAGAACGGTTCAATAAGCGGATATTTGAAGAGGAGCCCAGACGTGTTGTTTGGCAATTAGTGAATAAGGTGGGAATTTTACTTTATGGAGGCGATATTTACCAGCGTTATTATCGTGGATTTCAAAAGGCACCTCGTTGGTTTCAGCGACACTCTATAGGTGTTTCTGCTTTCTTGGGTTATTTATCACAGGCAATGCTTTTATTGATCTATCTGTTAGTTATAAGTAAAATTTGGCGGGCATTTTGGCAAGGAAATTCTCAATTTTTAGTTCCTGTTTTGGTAATTTTAAGTATTGTATCTTTTTATGCATTACTTTGGGAAGTGAATTCAAGATATGCAGAGGTTATTTTAGGACCTTTATTGTTGATTGTGGCAAGTCCTCTTGAAGGAGTAGGAGTAAGGTTGAGGTGGAAAACAAAAATTGCCAGCGTGTTATTATTTGCTTGTATTTTTTTCTGTACTTACAAAATTTTGGGAGCGCAAGCTGCTCTAAATAATATAAAAAATTCAAAAAATGTTGAAAAGAAGAAAATTTCTTCTACTACTTCTAAGTGGATTCCCGTTATAGGAAATTCATCAAATTATATTATGATGTATGGTCGGGAAAATTTTGAGCTACCACCTAAGAGCAAAGTTGTACAAAAAGTAGTGTTGGATGTAGAAGTGTATAACCGATTAAGTGTAATGAAAAAAGAAAAGCAACGTGGAAAGTTTACTTTGAAGTATCAAGGTAGAACAGTTTTTACTACTAAAGATTTTGAAAATGAAGAAGCATATATTGTTATTGAGAGAAAGAAACCTTTTAAAAAGGGGGAATATGAACTTATTTGGGAAAATATGAAAAAGTATCCAATTAAGATTGTGGCGCAAGCATCACCTATTTACCCATTAGCAGATCATGCGTTGACAGGAGTTAAAATGGATACAAAACAATACTTGATTTATGATTTTTGTGTTAAAATTTAATTTTATGTATTGTGAAGGTAATTTCTGAAATGAATTTTATACAGAATTCGAATTAGAAAAATTACAGAAAAAGCGTGAGAATGAATGAAGAAGCAAAGTTGGAAAATTGGTGAAGTGAAAATTCCCAATAAGATAGTCGTTGCTCCCATGGCAGGCGTTTCTAATATGGCGTTTCGGTTGATTGCCAAAAAGTTTGGAGCAGGTCTTGTATGTATGGAGATGGTTAGCGATAAGGGAATTTATTATCGGAACAAAAAGACGCTGGCGATGCTTGAGATTAATGAAAAAGAACATCCGATGAGTCTGCAAATTTTTGGTGGAGATAGGAAAACTTTAGTGGAAGCTGCAAGATTTATTGAAGAAAAGACAAATGCAGACATTATTGATATTAACATGGGTTGCCCAGTAAATAAGGTAGTCAAAGCTGATGCAGGTGCACGTTGGTTGCTTGATCCTGAAAAAATTTATGATACGGTAAAGGAAGTAGTGGATTCTGTGAGTCGGCCAGTAACGGTGAAGATGCGTACAGGCTGGGATGATGAGCATTTATATGCAGTTGAAAATTCACTTGCAGTTGAAGCGGCTGGAGCAAGTGCGATTGCCATGCATGGTAGAACCAGGGCGCAGATGTATGCTGGTCAAGCAGATTGGAAAATTTTGCGAGAAGTTGCCAATAAATTAACGATTCCCTTCATTGGAAATGGTGATGTAAAGCAACCTGAAGATGCGAAAAGGATGTTGGAAGAAATCGGAGCAGATGCAGTGATGATTGGTAGAGCTGCTTTAGGTAATCCGTGGATGCTATTGCAAACAGAATATTACCTGCGCACAGGAGAATTGCTGCCTGAGCCTTCTATGCAGGAAAAGATTGATCTGGCTAAAGTTCATTTAGATCAACTGGTGCAGTTAAAAGGAGAGAGAATCGGTGTCTTAGAGTTTCGGCAGCTAGCTTCGTATTATCTTAAAGGAATGAAAGGCTCTGTGAAGGTGAAAGTTGCCATTAATCAAGCAAAATCACAGAAAGAAGTGGTGAATTTTTTGGATAGTTTGAAAGAGGATGTTTTGTAATTTAGGAGATGCGATGAAATTTTTTAGATTGAAAGAGATTCCGATCCAACTGGAAGAGTCTTCTATGAAACGAAGTTTGAAAACCAGAGATCTGTTATTGTTGGGTGTTGGAGCGATTGTGGGAACAGGAATTTTTACAGTGACTGGGATTGCTGCGAATGTATACGCCGGACCTGCGTTAATTCTTTCTTTTTTGATTGCAGCTGTGGCAGTGGGAATTTCGGGCTTATTTTATGCGGAATTTGCCTCGAGAATTCCTGTAATTGGCGGTCCATATGCGTATCTTTACTCTGTCTTAGGAGAAGGAATTGCTTGGATGACGGGCTGGTTTATGATTTTGGAATTTCTATTAGCAATTTCCAGTGTAGCTTCAGGTTGGGCAGGATATTTGCAAGGATGGCTTAATTCTTTAGGAATTTACTTGCCAAAAATATTTAGAGCTTCCTTTCATTTGAAAAATGGAACCTATGTTGACCTTTTAGCAGTGCTGGTATTGTTGTTGGTAATGCTTTGGGTTTCTCAAGAAGTTAAAAAAATGTTGCGACTGAATCATTTAATGGTTTATGTTAAATTTGGCATCATTCTTTTATTTTTGATTGTTGGAGCATTTTTTATTCATCCTGAAAATTGGTCACCGTTTATGCCATATGGTTTTTTTGGTCAACATGGAAAAGGTGTAATTGCAGGGGCAGCTTTAGTTTTTTTTGCCTATTTAGGATTTGAATCGGTGCCAATGGCAGTAGAAGAAGTAGACGATCCGCAGAGAAGAATACCACAAGGGGTGTTGGGAGCTCTTATTTTAGTTGCTGTTTTATATATTTTAGTTACATTGGTGTTAACAGGAGTGATTTTCTATACTAAGATCGGTGGAATCAAAGATCCTGTAGCATATGCTATGCGTAGTGTTGATCAGCCTTTGGTTGCCTCCGTGATCTCTGTCGCAGCAGTATTGACTTTGTTGACAGTGTGTATTTCGATGATGTATAGTTCATCAAGATTAATTTATGCGGTTAGCAAGGATGGTTTGCTGCCGAGGATGTTTGGGAAGATTGATCGAAAAGCGAGAGTTCCTAAAAATGCGACATTTGTAGTAGGAATTTTTTCAATGATTTTTGCAGGATTTATCCCTCTTGAGTTATTGGCAGAATTTGTAAATATCGTGACGCTTATGTATCTCATTTTTATAGCGATTGGGATTTTAAGGTTGAGAAAAAAATTTGGTCAGCCAAAACAAGGAGAGTTTAAGACTCCGTGGGTTCCGTTTTTGCCGTTGATATCTATTGTCATTTGTGGGTGCTTGATGTTTCATTTGCAAAAAGGGACATGGATCGCTTTTACCATTGCCTTTATAATAGGGTTGTTGATTTATTTTTTCTACGGTCAGAAGCATTCTTTATTGAATAAATGAATGACAATTATTAAATGAAGGAAATTTAATAAGAATCTGGCCAAGATCTCTCTATGGATATATCTTTTTTAGCCATTATGGAGATAAGTTAACAATGTTTTTTGTGAATGATTTTTAATCATGAACAATGTTTTTTGTGAACGATTTTTAATCGTGAAACAGGTTCTAAAAGAAGAGGGAGGATAAAATAGGGTGTCGGAATCATTTTTGAAAGAGTTGAAAGAGCGTGGATTGGTTTATCAATCCACAGATGAGAAGGAGTTAAGTAAGGCACTAGGTGAGGGGAATATCAAGATGTATATCGGTTTTGATCCTACAGCCAACTCTTTACATGTGGGAAATCTTGTTCCGATTCTTCTATTGCGTAGATTTCAGTTAGCGGGGCATTTTCCGATTGCTTTGGTAGGTGGAGGAACAGGACTGATTGGCGATCCTTCTTTTAAAGATGATGAGCGACAATTGAATTCCATTGAAACAGTGCAAAGTAATGTTTTAAGCTTAAAAGAACAATTGGCTCGATTTGTTGATTTTGATGATAAAATAAATCCGGCGATGATGGTAAATAATCACGATTGGTACAAAGATACATTGTTCATTGATTTTTTGCGAGATATAGGTAAGTATTTTACGATTAATTACATGATGAGCAAAGAGTCAGTGAGACGAAGGATAGAGACGGGCATTTCTTATACAGAGTTTGCTTATCAGTTGCTTCAGGGGTATGATTTTTACTTGTTGAATGAGCAATATGGAATAAGTTTGCAAGTGGGAGGAAGTGATCAATGGGGGAACATTACAGCAGGTATTGAGTTGCTGCGTAAAAAAGCAAATGTTGTTGGTCATGCGTTTACTGTTCCTTTGATTACGGATTCTACAGGTAAGAAGTTTGGAAAATCAGAAGGAAACGCAATTTGGTTGGATTCACAGAAAACTTCGCCTTATGAATTTTATCAATTTTGGTTGAATACGGCTGATGCGGATGCGGTGAGATTTTTAAAATTGTTTACTTTTCTGACTTTGGAAGAAATTGCTAACATTGAGGAAAAATTCTTGCAAGCACCTCATGAGCGTTTGGCACAAAAGACATTGGCAAAAGAGGTGACAATTATTGTTCATAGTCAAGATGCGTATGAACAAGCATTGCGAATTTCTGGTCTACTATTTGGGAACACTGATATTAAAGAATTGTCAGTAGCAGAAATTAAACAAGGATTGAAGGATGTTCCAAATTTTCATATGCTAGCGGATCAGGATAGGAATTTAGTGGAAGTATTAGTCGTTTCAGGGATCGAATCTTCTAAGCGACAAGCAAGAGAAGATATAGTTAATGGAGCAATTTATGTGAATGGAGGGCGTATTCAAGAGGTTGATTATATTTTGACAGGAAGAGATCAACTCAACGAGGAAATTACGGTGATTCGTCGTGGAAAGAAAAAATATTTTTTGTTGAGTTATGATTGATTTTTGATTAGATAGGCTAAATTATTTAGTAATTTAAATCTTACTTTTAGAGTCTGCTAACTTGTCTTTCAGCATAAGTAAATTGAAAAATGATTTTTTTGGAAAAGCATTGATCTTTGCTAAAATGATTACATTTAGAAATTTATTTTTGAAAGGTAGCGTTGATGGAATTTTTACGAAGTGGAAAACAAAGAAAATTTGAATTAAAAACACCATTTAAACCGAGTGGAGATCAACCAAAAGCAATTTCTTCCTTAGCAGAGAATATAAAGGGTGGAGAAAAAGCACAAATTTTGTTAGGTGCGACGGGAACAGGAAAAACGTTTACGATTTCCAATGTAATTGAGAAGGTACAAAAGCCGACTTTGGTGATTGCACATAATAAAACATTGGCTGGGCAATTGTATGGAGAATTTAAAGAGTTTTTCCCCAATAATGCTGTGGAGTACTTTGTCTCTTATTATGATTATTATCAGCCTGAAGCGTATGTTCCTTCTAAGGATCTCTATATTGAAAAAGATTCGAGCATTAATGATGAGGTTGATAAACTTCGTCATTCTGCGACTAATGCGTTGTTAGAACGAAGAGATGTGATTGTAGTGGCATCTGTTTCCTGTATTTATGGCTTGGGCTCACCTAAAGAGTATTCAGAAAGTGTCGTATCATTACGCGTTGGGCAAGAGATTAGGCAGAGCGACTTGTTAAAGCGACTGGTGAATATTCAATTTGAACGAAATGATATTGATTTTCAGCGCGGGAAGTTTCGCGTGCATGGCGATATCGTTGATATATTTCCTGTGAGTTATGATAAACATTCTTTTCGAGTAGAATTTTTTGGTGATGAGATCGAGCGGATTCGTGAAGTGAATCCTTTAACTGGTTCAGTGATTGTTGACATGGAGCATATTGCTATTTTTCCTGCTACGCACTTTGTGACGAATGAAGAAAATATGGAAGTTGCGATTGAAAGAATTCAAGACGAATTGAAAAAACAACTTCAAAAATTACGTGCAGAAAATAAATTAATTGAAGCCCAACGTTTAGGGCAGCGGACAAAATACGATATTGAGATGCTGCAAGAAATGGGGTATACCAATGGAGTTGAAAATTACTCACGTCATATGGAGGGACGAAGTGAAGGGGAGTCTCCGTATACCCTGCTTGATTTTTTTTCGAAGGATTCACTTTTTATAATTGATGAGAGTCATGTGACGATGCCACAGATTCGAGGAATGTACAACGGAGATCGTGCGCGTAAGGAGATGTTAGTGGACTATGGATTTCGCTTGCCAAGTGCAGTAGATAATCGTCCTTTACGTTTAGAAGAATTTGAAGAGGAGATACCACAAATTGTTTATGTGTCGGCCACTCCTGGTCCGTATGAGATGGAGCAGACACAAACAGTGATCGAGCAGATTATCCGCCCGACAGGATTGCTCGATCCAGAGATTGAAGTAAGAGAAGTTATGGGGCAAATGGAAGACTTATTAGGAGAAATTTTCGAGCGTGTGAAGAGAGAAGAACGAGTGTTTGTGACCACATTAACGAAGAGAATGGCGGAAGATTTGACGGACTATCTAAAAGAGATGGATGTGAAAGTTAAGTACCTCCATAGCGATATTGAAACATTGGAGCGAACAAAGATTATTCGTGATTTGCGTCTAGGTGTATTTGATGTATTAGTGGGAATTAATTTGCTTAGAGAAGGGATTGACGTTCCAGAAGTTTCTTTAGTTGCTATTTTGGATGCAGATAAGGAAGGTTTTTTGCGTAGTGAGCGTTCGTTAGTGCAGATCATTGGTCGAGCAGCGAGAAATTCAAATGGGAAAGTGATTATGTACGCTAATGTGATGACGAATTCGATGAAGAGAGCGATTGTTGAGACGAAGCGTAGACGTGCGATTCAGGAAGAATACAATGAAAAGCATGGAATTGTGCCGAAGACGATACGTAAAGAGATTCGAGATTTAATTTCAATTACTAAGGTGGTAGATGACACAGAGAAAAAAGGACAAGAGGTGGTGGATTACGATGAAATGTCTAGAGAAGAAAAGAGGCAGGTAATTGAAAATTTGGAGAAAAAGATGCGAAAAGCAGCCAAAGCACTCGATTTTGAAGGAGCTGCTCTATTGCGAGATACTCTCTTAGAGTTGAAAGCAAAGAAGTAAGATGTGTTATTTCTCTTTGAAAATGTCTCAAAAATTATTGGCTAAAAATTGATTTAATTGCATTTTCCCACTTTGACAATGGGTGCAACTATTTTTGGGACATTTTCATTGAACAGAGATAGATTTTGAAATTCACAAAATTTGAGTACTTGTGTTAAAATGTTAGTGTTAGTAGGCGGAAGTAAGCGATTTTAATTTATTTTATGGAGTTGATTTAGAACTTATAAAATCTTTTACGTTTAGGAGAGGTAATCGATGAAAATAGATGTGCATCATACAAAAGGAGATCCTGAAAGACTTTTTGAAAATTACCAAATTGATCAATATTTGTTAGATCGTTATAAAGTTATGTATACTTATCCCCTTGAAGCCATATGATCTTATGTTGATGAATATATTGAGGTGATGCAAGTAAAGAAAGAAAAAAGGGGGACAGTGAAATTTTATGTGTGGAATTAATGAAGAAAAAAGCAGACGCAAGTATTTTCGTTTTCCTGCTTATAGCGATCGAGAAGGTGTGAAGCTTTCGGCGAAAAAATCTGGTCGAATAATTTTTGCTGGCGATGATTTTTTGACGAATTATGTTCGTGGCCGATCAGGTGAAAAGAGACAGAGAATACCGAATATTTCGGAGTATGATACAGAAAATCTTTATACGAATGAAAAATCCTCAGATGTTCAGAGAATGCCTCGAATAAATGTGAATTCATTGACACCTATTAATCGCGGAAATACGAGTCGAATGGCAAAATATCATAGTCAAAAAAAATCTATAAATGTAAGAGGGTCGCAACATTTATCTAAGGATGAACAAGATTTTCAATCAAATAAGAAAGTGGATGAACTTTCTCCTTTTATAGATAAGAAAAAAAATCGAGATTATGAGTTGGAATTGCATAAAGAAGGCACGAAGACGATTAAGCAGCAATATTCTGGTGATGTAGATCGATTTCGTTCCAGGTTGAAACAAACTCCGCCACTTAAGAAAAAGGTGAAATATTCAAGTGTTGAAAAGAATGATTTATTGAATGTGATGAAGAAAGACATGAGCCGTTTTCTTTTGTTTGAAGAAAATAATCAGTCAACTGCTTTGCAGAGAAAAGATAAACAAAAGGTAGAGAAAAACAAAAGTTTAGTGAATTCACCTTCTTTGTCATCCTTAAAATCTTCAGAGAAAAGGGATAATCGTGTTTTGTATCGTGGATTGGCGGGCGTTTTGGAGGAAGAATCTAAAGGTATTGAAAAGGTGAGAGATCATTTTTTTAAGGAATAGGAATACTTCTTAAAAAGATACAGTAATTAAGGAAGAGGGATATGAATAAGGAAAAGGCTTATTTTTTTATTGGAATTAAAGGTTCAGGTATGAGCGCTTTGGCGCTTATTTTAAAACAGATGGAATTTCAAGTGGCTGGGAGTGATATAGATAAGTATTTTTTTACTCAGCATGAGCTAGACAAAGTTGGTATTTCGATTGTCTCATTTTCGAAAGAGAATATCAAACCAGGGATGGAGATCATTTTAGGTAATTCGTTTAAAGATACTCATGAAGAAGTTGTGCGAGCAAGAGAGCTAGGATTAAAAGTTACTCGCTTTCATCATTTTTTAGGGGAATTAATTTCTTCTTATACTAGTGTGGGAGTAGCAGGTGCACATGGAAAAACTTCGACAACGGGTTTGCTTGCGCATGTATTTAGCGGAATGGTTCCGACTAGTTACTTGATTGGAGACGGAACGGGTGTTGGAAATTTCAATGCTAAGTATTTTGTATTTGAATCTGATGAGTATG
Organism: Lactobacillales bacterium; assembly: GCA_031288715.1. Lineage (GTDB taxonomy): Bacteria > Bacillota > Bacilli > Lactobacillales > Streptococcaceae > JAIRLR01. The sequence goes on from JAITQW010000033.1 coordinate 15,626, forward strand.
AGCGACATTTCTTAGCATATCATCCAGATTATGCAATTATTACGAATGTGGATTTTGATCATCCAGATTACTATCATTCGTTAGAGGATTTTTGTAGTGCATTTGAAGAGATGGCACGTCAGGTTAAGAAGGGAATTATTGCTTATGGTGAAGATCCTCATTTGCGCAGATTAGAAGTAGGTGTTCCTGTTTTTTACTATGGAGTTGAGGAAAACAACGATTTTGTGGCTTGCAATATTCATCGTTCTATGCAGGGTTCTTCTTTTGATGCATATTTTCATGATGAATTAATTGGACATTTTAGTTTACCGACCTATGGACATCATAATGTGATGAATGCTCTTGCAGTCGTTGCAGTGGCTTATCAATTGGGATTGGATAAAAAGCAAATCTCTGAGGAGATGGCAACATTTTCTGGAGTAAAACGTCGATTCAGTGAAAAAAGGATAGGGGCAACGATTTTAATTGATGATTTTGCACATCATCCCACAGAAATTGCTGCAACATTAGATGCAGCTAGGCAAAAATATCCCAAAAAAGAAATAGCAGTAGTGTTTCAACCACATACTTTTTCGCGTACGATTGCTTTGTTGGATGATTTTGCAAAGAGCTTAGATCTAGCAGATCGAATATTTTTAGGAGATATCTATGGTTCCGCTCGTGAGAGTGCAGGAGAGGTTTCCATTAAGGATTTGCAAGCAGAGATCACTAGAGACGTGACCGTGATTTCAGAAGATGATGTTTCCGATTTACTTTCATATAAAAATGAAGTGATTGTTTTTATGGGTGCAGGAGATATTCAAAAGTTTGAGAGTGCTTATGAGGATTTGTTAAGGCAATATCAATAGATTTTTTAATGTAATTGATGATTTATCACTAAGGAGTTAAGAATATGAAAAATCAGCAATTGGCAGAGACGGTAAAAGGATGGTTACTGGAGGCAGGGGAGTTAATCAAGCAGAGAATGAAGAATTCATTGGTGGTTTCGACAAAATCTCATCGTAGTGATTTGGTGACCAATGTAGATAAAGAGGTTCAGCAATTTTTGGTTGAAAGAATTGAGCATTTTTATTCTAATGATCATATTTTAGCGGAGGAAGATGGACGCAATTATCTTCCAAATATGGATGGGCGAGTATGGATAATTGATCCTATTGATGGAACGCTGAATTTTGTATTTCAGCGGGAAAATTTTGCGATTATGGTTGGAATTTATGAGGAAGGCATTGGCCAATTAGGCTTTCTTTATGATGTAGTTAAAGAAGAATTATACTGGGGCGGTGTTGATATTGGTGTGTTCTGCAATGATCGGAAGTTGCTTTCTCCCAAAAATTTAGGAGCAAAAGACGGTTTGTGGGGAATGAATGGAGCCATATATGCCCAGAATATTGGTAATGTGCAAAAAATTGGGAAAGAGTCTATGGGTGTTCGTATCATAGGTTCAGCAGGTATTGAATTTATTAGTTTGTTAAAAGGAAATACGGTAGGCTATATTTCTAATTTATATCCTTGGGATTATGCAGCGGGAATGATTTTAGTCAATGAGTTTGGTTTCAAGGGAAGTTTTCTGGATGGGTCGCAAATAGATTTTCAAAGCCAAGAAAAATTTATTGTAGCAACAGACGTAGCATATGGGGAAGTCATGAAAAATGTAGTCAATTTTTAGGTCGATACTCTCCTTCTGCTACCATGGTCTATTTCATAATTTTTGTTATGTATGAACAGACTTTTAGCTTTTTATTAATGTTTCCAATCCAATGACCATCATATCTTGAAAAGAAGTTTGTCTTTCTTGTGATCCTAAACTCTCTTTTGTAATTAGGGAATCTGAGATCGTTAGTAAGGCAAGGGTTTGTACTCCCAATTTAGCTCCAAGGTAGTAAAGAGCAGCAGTTTCCATTTCTACTGCTAGGACTCCGTATTTCCCTAATTTTATATTTTTATTAGAAATTTCTTCTTCGTTGTAAAATAAATCAGAGGAGAGGACTGTACCGACATGAACAGGTAAATTCTGTTTTTTCGCAAGGTTATGTGCTGTTTGAAGCAACTGAAAATTAGCAGTTTGCGGAAGGTCGTATTCGGGCCATTCATTACGGATAATTCGCGAAGTGGTGGCAGCAGATTGTGCAAGAACTAGATCGCGAACATGTACTTTTTTACTCAAGGATCCTGCAGTTCCAATTCGAATCAGTGTTTTTACTCCGTACTCTTGAATGAGCTCGTGAGCATAAATTGAAAACGAAGGTATTCCCATGCCTGTTCCCATAACAGAAACCCGTTCATTTTTGTATATTCCCGTAAAACCGAGCATATTGCGAACTTGATTGAATTGCCTGACGTTTTTTAAATAATTTTCAGCGATAAATTTTGCGCGTAAAGGATCTCCTGGCAGTAAAATTTTTTCTGCAATTTCATCTTTTTGGGCTGCAATATGTGGTGTTGGCATAGAATTTTCCTTTCTTAGTGTATTTATAATGACTACTCAGAAAAAAAGACTTTAACAATTTTTGTTTAAAGGATTGTTAAAGTCTTTTTATGTATGTAACCCTTTACTTTAGAGTTAGCTTAATTATCGTATATTTGTTTTTTAAAAGTGAGCCAACAATAAAGTTATGCTAGTTTAATTGAAAAAATATAGCCATTACGTTCCTTATTCTGAGTTTGCTATAATAAATTTAAGCCGTTAAGGTTGAGGTCATCAAGAATAAAAGCTAAAAAACTCTTATTACTTGTAGGTGGATCACTAATATTTTCAATAGCAATTATTTCAAAATGGTTACATATTTTAAAGTTTATATAGTAGGCTTAAGGAACAATGTGTGATAAAAATTATTTTTTTATTACAGTTACCTCCTTATTAAAGGCTTAAGCCATAATGACTGGAGCTAATAAAAGTAAGACTTTGATGATTTGTGGGTAATTAGAAATTATTTTTTTCACCTCGTTACTATTATACACTATTATTTTATTGAAAGAAGGAATATTTATGAGTGAAAATTATGATAATTTTTGGTTTGATTTCTATGAATCTGAAAGGCTCAAAGTGCGAAAAGATGAAGATTATGATAGTGAATGTGATTTTAATCAGAGATATAAACAGAGTACAGACAACAAAAGTCTAGAAATTGAACTATTGTCTTATCTAAAAGCAATTGATCAAAGCTACAAAGATTTTAAAGAAATAGTTAGTGATTATGAGTTGAGAATATTTGAAAATTTTTTACAGGAATGTTTTCGCTGTTATGATAAAAAAATATTACACGATTAAAAGAAATTTTTGAAGGAGAAAAACGGTTATCCGATAAAGAAGGTGGACATGTACTAAATACCATAATGCTTGCAAGATTAATTAATAATTTGGATCCAAATTTTAAAATTGACAAGGATTTAAAAGACTATTTAAATAATTCCTTAGATCCTGTGGAGAATTGGGGTATCTATGAACTAGCTGTTTTTGGAAATACAACAGGAGTTTTAGACACGGGAATTACTTGTCGTATGGCCAAAGAGTTGATGAAAAGAACCAAATTCTTTAGCGTTTCTTTTAAAAGTAAGCAAACACTTATTCGAACGTTTTTGAATGTCTCTTCTAACTGTATTGATAAAGGTCTTTTAGAAGAAGCTAAAATGTTTATGGATCATCTTGCTACGTTAATGACAAAAAATAATCGTCTCTTTTTTGAGCATGTTATTTTATGCTACACGAAAGGATTTTATTTATTTAAAACGGGCGAAAAAGGTAAAGGGATCCAATGGATGGAAAGGTCCGTTGCCATCATAGAAGAAATGGAATATGAAGAAACATCTGAATTTTATCGAGAACACCTGAAAGAATTAGTGAGTGAAGAATAAGGTGATCAGGTGAAGCGTTTTTGATCCATTTTTTGGTTTTTTGCTGTCAAATGGTGGAGAATAATACTAGAATGAAACATCATGTTTTTAAATTCTGAAAATCAGAATTTGGACGTGATGTTTCATTATTTTTCCTTTCCGTATTAGAAATGTATTTACCTAGCCATAAAAAAGGCAGATGTTCTTCGACAGTGGAATAAATTATTGCACACTTTTCGTAAATCATGGTATTGTTTTTAATAATTTATGGTAACAAATAGTCGTTTCAAAATTCCATTTTAAAGCTAATCAATTATATCTTTCTATAAATTTCTGAAAGGCTATTCTTAAAAGTTGAAAGAAGTGAGAGACGATGAAGGTTTTCAAATATTTAAAAAAATATTGGCTTACAGTTATTATTGCTGTGTTATTGTTGGTATTTCAGGCTAATTGTGATTTGAGTCTTCCGAACCTGACTAGTGAAATTGTTGATGTGGGCATTATGCAAGGAGGAGTAAAAACGGCGACTCCTGATAGAATTCGATTCCAGTCACTGCAAACGCTTGAATTATTTATGACAGGTTCTGATATTAAAACAATCGAGAAGAATTATCAAAAATCGAAGGATGGAAGTGAATTTACTCTTCATTTAGTGAAGGGATCTACGCGAAGTAAACTTTCTAAAATTTTCGAACTACCGATGTTAGTGGTTGGTGAACTTTCACGTTCGAAAGATGAAAAGAAAAATCTGAAAGGTATTATTCAAGGTGTTCAAGCAGGGATCATTACAAAGGATAAATTACTTGATATGTGTACAGAGGCCAAGAAAAAATTAGGCACGTTAGCTTCTTCTTCGTTGCAACAAGTAGGAATTGAATTTGTTCGTTCTGAGTATAAGGCGTTAGGAGTTAATACTAAAAAAATTCAAAATGATTATATGTTTCAGATGGCTAAGAAAATGATTATTTTGACGCTTTTTTCTGCAACATGTTCTATTATTGTAGCCATGATTGCGTCGATTATTGCAGCAAGTGTTGCAAGAGATTTACGCGTGCGCCAATTTGAAAAGACACTGCAGTTTTCGAATGTTGAAATGGATAGATTTTCATCCGCTTCTCTGATTACGAGAAATACGAATGATATTCAACAGATACAGCTTGGTTTAGTGATGATTGTCCGTTTTGCTTTGTATGCACCTGTTTTAGGATTGGGTGGAGTCTATCATGTAGAAAAGACTAAAACAGGTATGAGCTGGATTGTTGGAGTAGCAGTGGGACTTGTTATGATGATCGTTATGGTACTAATGATCACCACTATGCCAAAATTTAGATCCTTGCAGAGGTTAGTAGATCGAGTTAATTTGGTGAGTCGAGAAATTTTAACGGGATTACCTGTGATTCGTGCATTTACGCGTGAAAAAGAGGAAGAAGCTCGTTTTGAAGTGGCGAATAATAATTTAAAGAAGGCTCAGCTATTTGTGAATCGCACGATGGCCTTGATGATGCCGTTAATGATGCTTTTGATGAATGGGATCACTGTTTTGATTGTTTGGGTAGGTGGTCACGGAATGGATAAAGGCCAGATGCAGGTCGGAGACATGATGGCGTTTATTACTTATACGATTATGATTGTTATGGCATTTATGTTTTTAACAGTGGTATCGATTATTTTGCCGCGGGCGAATGTTTCTGCTGGACGTGTTGAAGAAGTTTTAGGTGTAGAACCTTCGATTGTAGATAAATCTGAATTAAAAGATGAGGAAGTTGATTTCAAAGGAGAAGTGAAATTTGAAGGTGTCGTTTTTCGTTTTCCTGATGCAGATGAAGAAGTGTTGCATCACATTAATTTTGTAGCTAAACCTGGGGAGACAACGGCATTGATTGGTTCTACGGGATCTGGTAAGTCGACAATTGTCAATTTGATTCCTAGGATGTATGACGTAACGGGTGGGCGAATTACGATTGATGGAGTAGATATTCGCGATTTGAGTTTACATAAACTGCATGAATTAATGGGATTTGTTCCGCAACAAGGAATTTTATTTTCTGGAGATATTGCATCAAATATTAAGTTTGGCGATTCTAAGATTTCAGATGAAGATATGAAAAAAGCAGCGGAAATTGCGCAAGCTACAGAGTTTATTAATCAGAGTAAAGATGGATTTAGCCGTACAATCTCTCAATCTGGAGGTAATGTTTCTGGTGGGCAGAAACAACGGTTATCGATTGCGCGAGCGATTGCTAAGCATCCTAAAATATTGATTTTTGATGATAGTTTTTCCGCTCTTGATAATAAGACGGATACTGCTCTTAGGCAAGCACTTGCGCAGCAAGTTAAAGGTTCTACACAGATTATTGTAGCGCAAAAGGTCTCGACGATTCTTCATGCTCATCAGATTATCGTATTGAATGAAGGGAGAATTGTTGGAAGCGGAACGCACGAAGAGTTAATTAAAACTAATAAAACTTATCAAGAAATCGCCCATAGTCAGTTGAGTAGTTCTGAGTTGGGATTAGATATGGATGAGACGGACGGGGAGGAATGAAAATGGCAGAAAAAGAAACAGCTGTTAAACTACCTATTCGTCCAGGAGGCGGATTTGGAGGCGGAATGGTGAATAGCACGGAGAGCGCCAAGAATTTCAGAGCAACACTCATGACTATATTGCATTATATGAGTAACTTTAAGTGGGTAATGATTTTATCGATGATTTTTGCGATTTTTTCCACAATTTTTACTATTTGGGGTCCAAAAATTTTAAGTAAAGCGATTACAGAATTGTTTAATGGATTGATTCGCAAATATAAAGGATCTGGTGGAATTAATTTTGAAAAAATTGGTGGAATTTTACTATTTTTATTATTAGTTTATGTAACTAGTTCAATTTTTTCATTTGTCCAGGGTTGGCTGATGTCAGGGATCACTCAGAAAGTTTCTTATCGTATGCGTAGAGATATAAGTAAAAAAATTAATCGTATACCAATGAGTTATTTTGAATCTCGAAGTATTGGAGACGTCCTTTCACGGATTACTAATGATGTTGATACATTTGGGCAAAGTTTAAATCAAGCTTTAACTCAGTTTATTACTAGTGTCTGTACAATTCTTGGTGTGTTAATAATGATGTTTTCAATCAGCGTAAAAATGACAATGGTTGCGTTGATTATTTTGCCGATTTCGGGCATCTTAATTGGGATTATTGTGAAATTTTCACAGAAATTTTTTCAAGCTCAACAAGATTATCTTGGAGTTATTAACGGACAGGTTGAGGAAGTGATTGGTGGCCATAATATTGTTCGTTTATTCAATGAAGAGAAGAATGAAATGGAAACATTTAGAGAGAAAAATAATATTTTGTTTCGTTCTGCTTGGAAGTCACAATTTTTTTCTGGATTAATGATGCCCATTATGAATTTTGTTGGAAATTTAGGATATGTTGGAGTAACGATTGTTGGTGGGATTTTAGCGTATGATGGAAGTATTACTGTTGGAGATATCCAAGCCTTTATCCAATATGTGCGCAATTTCACGCAGCCAATTTCTCAGCTTGCTCAAGTGTTTAATATGTTTCAGAGTATGGTAGCTTCAGCGGAGCGAGTGTTTGAATTTTTAGATGAAAAAGAAGAGAGGGAAGTTGAACATTCTCTTAAGTTGGAGAATGTTCGTGGAGATGTTACGTTTGAACATGTACGTTTTGGATATACAGAAGACAAGATAGTCATTAAAAATTTTACTTCGAAGGTTTCAGCTGGGCAAACTGTGGCAATTGTGGGTCCGACAGGTGCAGGTAAGACAACGATGGTAAAGTTGTTGATGCGTTTTTATGATGTCAATAATGGAAAGATTACGATTGATGGAGAGAATATTATTAATGTTCTACGGAGTAATCTTCGAAAAAATGTAGGGATGGTTTTGCAAGATACATGGCTATTTAAGGGCAGTATTTTAGAAAATATTCGTTATGGTCGAATGGAGGCAACAGAGGAGGAAATTTATGCTGCTGCTAAAGCGGCAAATGTTCATCATTTTGTTAAGACTCTACCTAAGGGTTATGATATGGAGATCAATGAGGAATCGAACAATATTTCTCAAGGTCAAAAACAATTATTAACGATTGCGCGAGCAATTTTGGCAGATAAGCCGATTTTAATTTTGGACGAAGCAACGTCTAGTGTGGATACACGAACAGAAGAGTTGATTCAAAAGGCAATGAAGCACTTAATGAAAGGTCGAACGAGTTTTGTGATTGCTCACCGACTTTCTACAATCAAAGATGCAGATAAGATTTTGGTGATGGATCAGGGAGATATTATCGAGCAAGGAAGACATGAAGAGTTATTAGCTAAAAATGGCTTCTATGCTGATTTATATAATAGCCAGTTTGAAGAGGTTGGATAGAAAAATGTCTCTATTATGAAATGGTATTGGTGAACTTGTAGTGTACCTCATGAATTTAGATTTCTGGTCTAATTTTTAAAGCACATTACAATACTATCCAATGCCTATTTTTGCACTATTTAAAATAATTCGTTGAAGATGAAGGTGCTAAAGAATTTTAATTTTTTTGAATTTTTAAGAAACGTTTAAGGATTGTGTGCTTAAATTCTCTGAGTAAGATTATTTCACAAATTTTTTAGGAGATGATTATTTTGTTTAAGAAAAAGAAATTATGGATTTTTTTAGTTACAGTTACATCTTTTGGCTTTTTGTCATTGATAAATGACACTGTTTTTGCTGTAGAATCGAAGAATATAGAGCAAGTGATCGATGGAAGGAAGTTTAAATTTACTGGCTATTTATCTGGGGATGTTCCTAAAGTGGATGATTCGCAAAGCAAATTTAAAAAAATAGATGGGGATGATTTTTTAGGAATTGGAACAAAAATTGGTTCTGATGAAAGATATGAAATTTTTGGACCTGAAGGTTATTCTTTTGCTTGGATAGGAAACGGATCTTTTGGTCGTGCTTATCTAGCTTATGATAAAAAGAGCTGTTCACTTGTAGTATTGAAAATTGAGAATAATAGCATTGACTCTATTGATTCTTCAAATGAAATTACAAAAGAAGTTGATTTTCAACGTGCTTTTATTCAAGGTCAAAAGCCAAATTTGGATTCCCATCTGTTTCAAGAGAGATCTGCTGAATTTTGGGATGATCCTCAAAAGAAAATTGGTTGGGGTAAGCTAAGAGGCAAGTTGTAACATAAAACCGTCCACTGAAAAATAAAAAAAGACAAATCATCAAAATTCTAATAAAATGTTTAAAGCACCAACCCAAAACATTTAGGAGGAATAAAGATGAAAT